>JBMYKI010000017.1:0-9489 GCA_049595235.1 Flavobacteriaceae bacterium | reverse complement strand
GGAACTGCACATAGTCTTCTTTGGTCAATGACTCGGGTGCAACGTAAAGCAGTTTGGTTACACCGCTTTTTATATCTTCCATCACCCTATTGATCTGTGACTTACTTAGAGAGGAATTCAACACATGAGCTACCCCTTCATTTTCAGAAATACCTCGGATGGCATCTACCTGATTTTTCATCAAAGCGATTAGAGGAGATACCACAATGGCGGTCCCATCCAGCAGCAAAGCAGGCAACTGATAACAGAGAGATTTCCCACCTCCTGTGGGCATAATCACAAAAGAATGATTACCAGAAAGCAAGCTTTGAATTACAGGCTCTTGAAGCCCGCGAAATTCAGAAAAGCCGAAAAATTGTTTTAAAGAGGATTTGAGGTTGGGTTCAATTTCATTTGCATTCACCTTTACATAGCTATTTTGTACATTTGTTTCCTAATATACGCTTTAATTTTTAAAAGTATAACCTTAATAACATTTTGAGCAATAAGTCAAAAATCCTAAAGCTTGCCAAAAGTAGCTTTTCCAATCAAAGCCTTGCCGTTTCCAAGTTGAGCGAACAAATCAATGATGATTTTGTAGAGGCGGTGGCCCTCATACACAAACAAAATAAACGGCTTGTCATCACCGGAATAGGCAAAAGCGCATTGATAGGCATGAAAATCACTGCCACGCTCAATTCCACTGGCACCCGGTCGATGTTTATGCACGCGGCAGATGCCATTCATGGAGATTTGGGGATGATAGGTGACGAGGACATTGTCCTATGTATATCAAAAAGCGGTAACACACCTGAGATCAAAGCGTTGATCCCTTTGATTAAGAATTTAGGAAACACACTCATTGGGATGACTGGCAACACCGATTCTTACCTAGCCCAACAAGCCGATTTGATTCTCAACGTAGCTATTGAAAAAGAGGCGTGCCCCAACAACCTGGCACCCACGACCAGTACAACTACGCAGTTGGTTATGGGGGATGCTTTGGCCATTTGTTTGTTGGAGTTGCGGGGTTTTGGACAGAAAGATTTTGCGCGTTTTCATCCAGGGGGCTCTTTGGGCAAAGCCCTATACTTGAAGGTGGAACACATCATTGGTAACCGATTGGCTCCCTGCGTGGAAGCAGATGCTGATGTAAAAGAGGTAATTGTTGAAATCGGAGAAAAAATGGTAGGTGCAACCGCGGTTATGAAACATGGGGAAATATGTGGTGTTGTTACTGATGGAGACTTGCGCAGAATGCTATCAGCCACCTCAGATTTGAGCACTCTTAAAGCCAGAGATGTAATGACTGTCAACCCAAAACAAATTGACTCTAGCAGTTTGGCTTCTGAAGCCTTGAAAACCATGCACCAAAATAGCATCAGTCAACTCTTAGTCACTACGAACGGTGCTTATGCAGGTATTATACATTTGCACGATTTGCTCAACGAAGGATTGTACTGATGGCAGAAAAAGAGATGTCTTTTTTGGATCATTTGGAAGATCTGCGGTGGCATCTTTTGCGATCCATTGTGGCCATTGTAATTGGCGGTTTTGCGGCTTTTCTTGCCAAAGATTTTGTTTTTGATACGCTCCTTTTTGGCCCCAAAAAAAGTGACTTCCCCACCTATAGGGTTCTTTGTAGCATATCCAAACTTATTGGATTAGATGATAGTTTTTGCGTAGGTGATTTGCCCTTTCGAATTCAGAGCCGGACCATGGCAGGTCAATTTTCCGCACATATATGGACTTCAATTACTTTGGGTTTTGTCATGGCTTTTCCATATGTAGTCTATCAATTCTGGCGTTTTATCAGCCCTGGAATGTATAGTCATGAACGAAAAACAGCCCGTGGTTTTATCAGCATTTCCTCCCTATTGTTTTTCATGGGTGTATTATTTGGCTACTATGTAGTCACCCCTTTGTCCATTCGATTTTTAGGCACTTACACTGTTAGTGGAGAAGTTTTCAATGACTTTGACTTGAGCAGCTACACCGCTTTGGTTCGAGCTTCGGTTCTTGCTTCAGGTTTAATTTTTGAATTACCCATACTTGTATACTTCTTGACCAAAATAGGTTTGGTGACACCTGAATTGATGCGCAAATACAGAAAAATATCGCTGGTATTGGTATTGTTGCTTTCTGCCATCATCACGCCCCCCGATATTGCCAGTCAAATCATAGTAGCTATCCCCGTTTTGGTTTTATACGAGCTGAGTATCTTTATATCCCGAAAGGTTGTTAATAACATGAAAAAAACCGAGGTCTAGTACATATAAATATGAAACTGAGCGCACAACAAATCACAAAATCATATCGCAGCCGAAAGGTTGTAGACAAGGTTTCTATCGAAGTGAATCAAGGAGAAATTGTGGGTCTTCTTGGACCTAACGGAGCAGGGAAAACCACTTCATTTTATATGATTGTTGGTTTGATTAAACCCAACAGTGGTCAGATTTTTTTGGACGATACTGACATTACAAAATTTCCGATGTATCAGCGTGCCCAAAACGGCATTGGCTATTTGGCACAAGAAGCTTCTGTTTTTAGAAAACTCAGTGTGGAAGACAACATTCGATGTGTGTTGCAATTGACCAACCTCAGCGCCAAAGAGCAATCTGATAAAACAGAAGCGCTTCTCGAAGAATTCGGACTCACACACATTCGTCACAACAGAGGTGATTTGCTGTCTGGAGGTGAACGCAGACGAACCGAAATTGCACGGGCTTTGGCTACAGATCCCAAGTTCGTATTACTCGATGAGCCTTTTGCAGGTGTGGACCCCGTAGCAGTAGAGGACATCCAAAAAATTGTAGCCCACCTTAAAAGCAAAAACATAGGTATACTTATCACAGACCACAACGTACAAGAAACCCTGGCCATTACTGACCAAACCTATCTTATGTTTGAGGGGCGTATTTTGAAAGCTGGTAAACCAGAGGAGCTCGCCAACGATGAAATGGTGCGCAAAGTATACCTAGGTCAAAACTTTGAATTGCGAAAAAAGAAACTCAACTTTTGAGTTTTTTATAGATCGTAAACAAAATAGAAACGATTACATAGGCAACCAAAACAGGGCTCAACGCGGCCCAACCGAAAATTACAAACAGCGTAATAGTGCCTACTGTGGCCAACAACAATCCAGCGTTGGCACCCAAGCCTTTTCGAATTTTAAGACGTAAAAAAATCAATTCACTATTTAAGAGATAAGTGCTTAATAGCACCAAAACAAGCAATTGCCAAGAAGTAAAGTCTACAGAAAGTAGCGGGAGCCCCAACCAAAACAAAGCATTGGCAGGGGTCGGCAACCCCCTAAAATGTTGCGCCTTTTCTGTAAGAGTATTAAACTTGGCCAATCGATAGACAGACCCTAATGTCACAGAAAAACCGAGAAGTGCAAAAGGGGCATCCAAACCACTGAAAAATAAGGTAGTTACTGCGATTGCTCCTGGTACTATTCCGAAAGTAATGAGGTCTGCCAAAGAATCCAATTGTACGCCCAAAGGGCCAGCAACTCCAAGACGTCGAGCCAATAAACCATCAAACAAATCAAAAAAAGCACCCAAAAGCACCAAATACATAGCGACTTCAAGTTCTAAACTCCCCACATAATAGAGTGCCACACAACCACATGCCGCATTAAGTAGTGTCAAAATATTGGGTAAATATTTCATATTTGCTAAGATACAATTAATCCTTATCGCGCATTACAATTTATATATCTTTGAAACAGATGAAATCACAACTAATTAAAAGTGTGTTGAGCGGTGTATTGCTCGCATTGTCATGGCCTGTTGACGGTTTTCCAATCCTGATTTTCATCGCCTTTGTACCATTGCTACATCTAACCTTCGCAAAATCCTCCACAAGTAAATTTACTCGGTTGGTATTCATCTACCTTACTTTTTTGATTTGGAATGGAGCCACCACATGGTGGTTGTGGAATGCCACGGCCTTTGGGATGTTTTTTGCTGTCTTGGTTAACAGCCTGTTGATGACTTCCGTGTTTGGCCTTGCTCTCTTTGTAGACAACAGGCTACCCAGAAAAATAAGTTTGTCTTTTTTAGTAGCCTTTTGGCTATGCTTTGAGTGGCTTCACCTACAATGGGATTTTTCATGGCCTTGGCTTCAGCTTGGGAATGTATTTTCAGAACAAATCTATTGGGTGCAATGGTATGAGTACACAGGCGCTTTTGGCGGAAGTCTATGGGTTTGGATTGTCAACCTCATCGTTTTTAAAGGCATACAAAAGGGACAAAAATTAAAACGTCAGCTGTCTTTGGCCATAGTATACATCTCCATTCCCATTATAATCTCTTTGGTGATTTATCAACAGTTCGAAGTCGAACAAACCACCCAAATTCATGTAGCAGTCACCCAACCCAATGTAGATCCTTATGATGAGAAATACATAATGTCAGATGCTGAGCAATGTTCCGCTTTGTTTGATTTGATAGACGATGTTTCAAAACCCATCGACCTTATCGTCGCTCCTGAAACCTATTTTTCAGAGGGACCAGGTTCCTATCTTCCTCAATTCAAAAGCAGCCCACTCTACAAGCAAATTTCACTTGAACTTCAAAAACACAAAGGGGCACAACTGCTCAGTGGCATCCAATTTTACAATACTTACTCTGAAACCCAAAAAACTCCCACAGCAAACAAAGTGAATTCCAACACCTGGGTAGACTTTTACAACAGTTCATTTTTGTCCTCTCAAAACGGAGTGCAAACCTATCACAAATCAAAGCTCGTAGTAGGAATAGAAACCCTGCCCTACAGAGACCTAATAGAACCTATTTTGGGGAATGTAATGATTGATTTGGGAGGCACTGTTTTGAGCAGAGCCACCCAAACCAATAGAGTGGCTATGAAAATGAACGATGGCACCATGGTTGGACCAGTGATTTGTTACGAGTCGGTATATGGAAGTTTTGTGACTGAATATGTTCGGGCAGGGGCACAATTTTTGGCGGTAATGACCAACGACGCATGGTGGGGAAATACGCCTGGGCACAAACAATTACTGAGCTACACAAGGTTGCGTGCCATAGAAACGCGCAGACCGATCGCCAGATCAGCCAATACTGGTATATCCGCTTTTATCAATCCGTTGGGCGAAATCGAACACACTTTACCCTATGGGGACAAAGGCGTTTTATATGGCAGCATACATCCTCAAAACAAACGCACCTACTATGTGCGTTCCGGAGACTTCATAGCCCGACTGGCGCTGGGAATAGCAGGTTTTCTTTTTTTGTTCGCCATTGCGCGCAAAAAAACTTGATTATTAGGTAGTTATAACATAATCTTCCTTACTTTAGCCAAAAATTCCAATCTCTGTTAATAGGTTGGGTAGCTAAAAAGAAAAATGAAAATCTACACCAAAACCGGTGATCAGGGTATGACTTCTTTATATGGAGGTGAACGTGTTTCAAAAAGCCATCTTCGCATTGAAACCTACGGTACTGTCGACGAGGTCAATGCTTGGTTGGGTGTGATTGCCACCTCAACAGATGAGACCACCACACAAGAAAACTTAGGAACCATCCAAAATCATATGTTTGTTGTAGGCGCCATGCTGGCTGTGGATTCAGAACACACAGAGCTCCCCCTAAAAAAGATTGGTCAAGAGGAGGTTCGTTGGATTGAGAACCAAATAGACCTAATTGTAGCCACCCTACCCCAAATGACCCATTTTATTTTGCCAGGAGGCAACCCAATTGCGGCGCACTGCCATGTGGCAAGATGTGTGTGTCGCAGGGCAGAACGACTGGCAGTCACCCTAAATAAAAATGCTTTTGTGGACGACATTGTCGTGATATACCTCAACCGCTTGTCAGATTATTTGTTTTGTCTATCACGAAAATTCTGTAAAGACGCTGGCAATCAAGAGGTTAAGTGGATTCCCCAATCCTAAAATTTTTCTTGCAATTCTAAACCCCGATTGTATGTACTGGACATTAGAATTGGCTTCCTATCTAAGCGACGCACCATGGCCCGCTAACAAAGATGAATTGATTGACTTTGCTATTAGGACGGGCGCGCCACTAGAAGTTGTAGAAAACCTTCAATCCATGGAAGAGGAAGGTGGAGAAATCTATGAATCCATAGACGAAATTTGGCCTGACTATCCCACAGATGAAGATTATTTGTGGAACGAAGACGAATATTAGTCAAAACTTATTCCCAGAAGGCTCATTTGAGCCTTTTTTTTTGCTTATTTTTGAAGCTTTAGTCCGTAATAATCGATGAGCTTACTCAACAACATCCTGAAAGTTTTTGTAGGAGACAAATCAAAAAAAGACATCAGCGCAGTGCGCCCCATTGTAGATGTGATTCTGCAGGAAGAGAATAAACTTGAAAACCTGTCCCATGATGCACTCCGTAATAAAACTACAGAATTCAAATCCCAAATTGCCGAAGTTCGTATTCCTTTTGACGAAAAAATTCAGGCGCTAAACAAAGAGATTGAATCTCTAGATGACATAGACGAAAAAGACCGTCTCTATCAACAAATCGACAGCATAGAGAAAGACAGCCAGCAAGCTGTTGCTGTTTTGTTAGACCAAATCCTACCACAGGCTTTTGCTGTAGTCAAAGAAACCGCCAAACGTTTTACAAATAATAAAACCATAGAGGTTAGTGCCACTGCTGTTGACCGTGAGCTTTCAGCCCACAATGACTTCGTCAGTATACAAGGAGAAAAAGCAATTTGGTCCAACTCATGGGATGCGGCAGGAAAACAAGTGACTTGGGATATGATTCATTACGATGTCCAGCTTATTGGTGGTATTGTATTGCATCAAGGGAAAATCGGAGAAATGCAAACCGGTGAAGGAAAAACCTTGGTCGCCACATTGCCAGTTTATTTGAACGCCCTCACAGGGAATGGCGTCCATCTGGTAACCGTCAATGATTACCTCGCCAAACGAGATAGTGCTTGGATGGCGCCTTTGTTTCAGTTCCATGGCCTTAGTGTAGACTGTATAGACCACCATCCACCCAACTCTGCGGCACGAAGAAAGGCCTACACAGCAGATATTACCTATGGGACCAATAACGAGTTTGGATTCGACTATTTGCGTGACAACATGGCCCATGCGGCCGATGATTTGGTGCAACGTCCTCACAATTTTGCCATCGTTGATGAGGTTGACTCGGTACTGATTGACGATGCGCGCACACCATTGATTATTTCGGGACCTGTCCCTGAAGGAGACCGACATGAGTTCAACGAGCTTAAACCCAAAATAGCGCAACTCGTACAGGAACAGCGACATAATATTACCTCTATATTGGCAGAGGCAAAAAAACTTATTGCGGCGGGAGACACCAAAGAAGGTGGGTTTTTACTCCTTCGTGCTTTTAGAGGCTTACCCAAAAACAAAGCACTCATTAAATTCCTCAGTCAAGAAGGGGTGCGCCAATTGCTACAAAAAACAGAAGCTCATTATATGCAAGACAACAATAGGGAAATGCCCAAAGTAGACGAGGCGTTGTTGTTTGTAATTGATGAAAAAAACAGCCAAATCGAATTGACGGACAAAGGCGTCGAGATGATTTCTAAAGGGTCTGACACCTCTGACTTTTTTGTGCTTCCTGATATTGGTGCTGAAATCGCTAAAATCGAAAGCAAAGCGCTTGAAATTGAAGCAGAAGCCCAAGAGAAAGAAACCCTATTCAAAGAATTCAGCGTTAAGAGTGAGCGCATACACACCATGAACCAGCTACTGAAAGCCTACACCCTTTTTGAAAAGGATGTGGCTTATGTGGTCATGGAAAACCAGGTGAAAATTGTAGACGAACAAACAGGCCGTATCATGGACGGACGCCGTTATTCAGATGGACTACATCAAGCTATCGAAGCCAAAGAAAATGTTAAGATAGAAGCGGCCACACAAACCTTTGCTACCATCACCCTGCAAAACTATTTCAGGATGTACAACAAACTCGCTGGCATGACAGGAACTGCGATTACCGAAGCGGGAGAGTTTTGGGAAATATATGAGCTAGATGTGGTTGAAATCCCTACCAACCGACCTATAGCACGCAAAGACGAAAACGACCTAATCTATAAGACCAAACGCGAAAAATACAACGCAGTCATAGAGGAAGTAACACGCCTCTCCAACGATGGAAGACCTGTACTGATCGGAACGACATCGGTTGAGATTTCAGAATTGCTGAGCCGTATGTTGCAACGACAAAACATCAAGCACAACGTACTCAATGCCAAACTCCACAAAAAAGAAGCCGATGTGGTTGCTGAAGCCGGTCATGCGGGTGTGGTAACCATAGCAACCAATATGGCAGGTAGAGGGACGGATATCAAAATTAATGATGCCGTAAAAACTGCTGGTGGATTGGCTATCATTGGTACTGAACGCCACGACTCTCGTCGTGTGGATAGGCAATTGCGTGGGCGTTCCGGGCGACAGGGTGATCCAGGAAGCTCACAGTTCTATGTGTCACTTGAAGATAATCTTATGCGTTTGTTTGGCTCTGAAAGAGTTGCCAAAATGATGGACCGCATGGGGCTGAAAGAAGGTGAGGTCATACAACACTCTATGATGACCAAATCTATCGAAAGAGCACAAAAGAAAGTCGAAGAAAATAACTTTGGTATTCGCAAACGTTTGTTAGAATACGATGATGTGATGAATGCCCAGCGCGAGGTAGTTTATAAAAGACGTAAACACGCACTCAAAGGACAGCGTCTCAAGGTTGATATTGCCAATATGATATATGATACGGCAGAAACCATTGTTCAAACCAACTCAGAGGCGAAAGACTATAAAAACTTTGAATTTGAATTGATTCGTTATTTTTCAATAAGTGCACCTGTCTCTGCAGAAGCTTTTGAAAAACAAGATCAAAACCAACTTATTGACGAAGTTTATAAAGCCGCCTACGATCGTTTTCAACAAAAAATGCAACAAAGCGCCCAACAGGTGTACCCAGTTGTCAAAGATGTGTACGAAAACCCCAACAACAAATTTGAACGCATTGTAGTCCCTTTTACAGATGGTCTAAAAACCCTCAATGTGGTGACCAACCTAAAGAACGCTTATGAGTCCGAGGGCAAACAGCTGATTGATGATTTTGAGAAAAACATCAGTTTGGCCATTATAGACGAATCTTGGAAAGAGCACTTGCGAAAAATGGATGAGTTGAAACAGTCTGTCCAACTAGCTGTCCATGAGCAAAAAGACCCTTTACTGATTTATAAATTCGAAGCTTTTGAATTATTTCGAGGATTGATAGACAAAGTCAATCGTGAAATCATTTCTTTCTTATTCAAAGGAGAGCTGCCTGCCCGCGAGGCCAACCCCATTCGTGAAGCCCGTAGTGTGCGCCGAAAGCAAAAAGTGGAAACCTCTAAAGAAGAGGTCCTTAATAGTGACGAGATGGCCATGCGCAACCGCCAAGTCGGTGCGGGCGCCAGTCGCGCCCCCCAACAGGTAGAAACTGTGGTGCGTGACACCCGTAAAATTGGGCGTAACGAAC
>JBMYKI010000016.1:0-26146 GCA_049595235.1 Flavobacteriaceae bacterium | reverse complement strand
CAAAGAACATGGTATTACCAAGGATGACATTAAAGTAAGTCGTCGGGCGTTGGCTCATTTGATTTCAGGCTATACTAGAGAATCTGGTGTACGTGGACTTGACAAGCAAATTGCCAAACTTGTTCGACACACAGCCAAGTCTATCGCCATGGATGAAAAGGTTCAGACCGAAGTGGATAAAGAAAATATAGCGTCCATTCTTGGTGCACCCAAACTCATGCGCGACCAATATGAAAACAACAAAGTTGCAGGCGTAGTGACTGGGTTGGCTTGGACTCGATTGGGGGGTGATATACTATTTATTGAGTCTCTACTCACACCTGGAACAGGGTCATTGAGCATCACTGGAAATGTCGGCAAGGTGATGAAAGAATCAGCCACCATAGCATTAGAGTTCATCAAGTCTTACGCAGATCAGCTGGGTATAGACGCTGAATTTTTGAAAAAGAGCCATTTTCATATTCATGTTCCTGAAGGAGCTACACCAAAAGATGGTCCTAGTGCGGGTATCACCATGCTCACCTCGTTGGTATCGGCCATCACTCAAAAAAGGGTAAAAAACAGGCTGGCTATGTCTGGTGAAATCACACTCAGAGGCAAAGTGCTGCCAGTCGGAGGGATAAAGGAAAAGATATTGGCTGCCAAGCGCGCTAATATCAAAGAAATCATCTTAAGTAGTGAAAACGAAAAAGATGTGTTAGAAATCGATCAAAAGTATCTAAAAGGACTTCAGTTTCACTATGTTGGTCATATGTTGGAGGTGCTTCAATTGGCTATAACCAATCGCGCTGCGGTCAAAACCTTGGCTTCTAACAAATAATTAGAGCATATTTGCGTTATTGTTTTCACACTCTTATGCGTAAGCTGTTTGTTTTTTGGTTTCTAGCTGCAGCGCTTCACTCCTCAGCACAAATAGGAGGGGATTATACCTATCAGTTTTTAGAGCTGCTTCCCAGTCCGCAACATGCGGCTTTGGGTGGGGTTACGACAACGCTTTCAGACACATATATCGAATCGGGAATGGCGAATCCAGCTTTGGTCTCCGCACAGTCTGCGGGTCAATTTTCTCTCAATATCGAACCCTATTTTGCAGGAATTAACCGCGGAACGGCGGCCTATGCTGTAGGGATAGACCGCCAAAAAGCCATACTATTTGATGTACGTTACATACATTATGGTTCTTTTGACGCTCGTGACGAGTTGGGTGAGCAAACAGGAACATTTTCTGGCAATGAAGTAGCTTTAGGAATTTCATATTCACATTATTTTTTGGCTCCCAACCTGCACGTGGGACTCCGCGCCAACATAATAAGCTCTTCATTAGAAAAATACCATTCTTGGGGCTTGACGGCAGATTTGGGACTCTACTATCAGCCTTTTAAGAGCAGTCTAAGAATGGCACTGGTAGCCAAAAACATGGGGGGTCAGATAACAACATACAATGAGGTTCGCGAGGCACTTCCTTTTTCGGTTAGTCTAGGGATTTCCAATGAGTTGCTTTATTTACCCCTTCGGTGGCACATAGGTATACATCACCTCGAACGTTGGGATTTGGCTTTTGTCAATCCAAACCAATCCCAATTTGACCTCAACGGCAATCCACAAGACCAATCCCCAAACTTTTTGACAGAGTTGTCAAGACATTTGGTTTTAGGAGCAGAGTTGTTCCCTGAGCGTCCCTTTTCAATTCAGTTCGGGTATAATTTTTTACGCGCCTCTGAATTGCGTATCTTAGACCAAAGAAATTTTTCGGGTTTGTCTGTAGGTTTCGGCATCAATATCAGAAGGTTTAGGTTTCACTATAGTCATGCTCGTTATACTGTGGCAGGCAACTCAAGTTTTTTTGGACTCACATTTAAACCATTCTATTGAACAGGCTTACAATCACCATTGACGGGGCATCATCTACTGGCAAAAGCACTTTGGCCAAAAAAATTGCCAAGTATTTTGGTTTTACCTATATCGATTCTGGAGCCATGTACAGGGCATTGACATTGTATGCCATTAGAAATAGTTACATGGGGGAGGGATATTTTAATAAAAACCAACTTATAGAAAAACTTCCAGAGATAAGCATAGACTTTGACACGAATGACACCATCACACTCAATGGACAGGTGGTTGAGGAAGACATTCGTAAGATGGAAGTTGCCGAACATGTGAGCACACTGGCCAAAGAACCTGCTTTCAGAAGGTTTATGGTAGCCAAACAAAGGGAGTTGGGTCAGTCGGGTAGTGTGGTGATGGACGGTAGAGATATCGGAAGTGTTGTCTTTCCAGATGCAGATGTAAAGTTTTATTTGGTGGCTTCTGCGGAAACACGCGCCAATCGAAGGTTTAGTGAACTTCGTGAAAAAGGAGAGCGAGTTTCTCCAAAATCAGTTTTTCAAAATTTAGCCAAACGTGATGCCATTGACTCCAATAGATCAGACTCTCCTTTGGTAAAACCCCTTGGTGCTATCGAATTAAGTTCAGAAAACACTACCCAAGACCAGCTTTTCGAGACCGCATTGTCTCATATTTCATCCAAACTTGGGCAATAACACACTCGATATTTGTTGAAATCCCCAAAAGAGCTTACTTTTGCGCACCCTGAGGAAGGCGCTTTATTGAGAATATACCTTGGGTTGTAAATTATAATAAATTCCTTCTGTTGTGTGCGTCACGTTTTCAAAACAGCAGAATACAAATATCAAACACATGGCTGAAGAACATGTACAAGATGAAGTTCAAGACCAAGAGGTCTCGCTTCAAGAAAATCAAGAAGAATCTACTGATTCTGGAAACCCAAATCCATCTCCCGAAGAATTTTTAGCAAGTTTTGATTGGGCCAAATACGAAGAAGGTATTGAAACCGTTCAAGACAAAAAACTGGCTGAGTTTGAAAAACTTGTTCAAGAAAACTTTGTCGACACCCAACACACAGATGTTATTCAAGGAACGGTAGTTCACATGACAGACCGTGAGGCGATTATTGATATTAACGCCAAATCTGAAGGTGTCATTTCACTCAACGAATTTCGCTACAACCCAGATCTCAAGGTCGGTGACCAGGTAGAGGTAATTGTAGATGTTCGTGAAGACAAAACGGGACAACTCATACTATCACACAGAAAAGCTCGTGTCATAAAAGCATGGGATCGTGTAAACGAGGCTCATGATAAAAACGAAGTGGTTACAGGATTTGTAAAATGCCGTACCAAAGGAGGTATGATAGTCGACGTATTCGGTATTGAAGCCTTTTTACCTGGTTCGCAAATAGATGTAAAACCCATCCGCGATTACGATCAGTACGTTAGTAAAAACATGGAATTCAAGATTGTTAAAATCAACCATGAATTTAAAAACGTAGTCGTTTCTCACAAGGCACTCATCGAAGCTGATATCGAAGAGCAGAAAAAAGAAATCATCGCTCAACTTGAAAAAGGTCAAGTTTTGGAAGGAGTTGTTAAAAACATCACTTCTTATGGTGTCTTTATCGACTTAGGTGGTGTAGACGGATTGGTGCATATCACTGACCTCTCTTGGAACCGTATCAACCATCCGAGTGAGATTTTAGAACTCGATCAGAGTTTAAATGTTGTTATTCTTGATTTTGATGATGACAAATCTCGTATTCAGCTGGGTGTTAAACAACTCAGTCAGCATCCTTGGGAAGCGCTTAGTGAAGATCTTAAAGAAGGGGATGTTGTTGACGGCAAGGTAGCTGTGATTGCAGACTACGGCGCTTTTGTTGAAGTAGCTCCCGGAGTAGAAGGATTGGTACACGTTTCAGAAATGTCATGGAGTACACACTTACGCTCTGCTCAAGATTTTGTAAAAGTTGGCGAGGATGTTAAAGTCCAAATATTGACGCTTGATAGAGAGGATCGCAAAATGTCTCTCGGTATCAAACAACTTACGCAAGATCCATGGACTGACATTACAGCCAAGTACCCTGTAGGTTCCAAACACAAAGGTGTGATTCGAAACTTCACCAACTTTGGTGTGTTTGTTGAACTTGAAGAGGGAATTGATGGTTTGATTTATATCTCAGACTTGTCATGGACCAAAAAAGTGAAACACCCATCAGAAGTGGTTTCTGTAGGTCAGGAATTGGAAATTGTTGTTCTTGAACTCGATGTGGAAGGCCGCAAGTTGAGTTTAGGGCATAAGCAAGTCCAAGACAACCCTTGGAACAAATATGCTAAAGAATTTGCAGAGGGTACGGTACTTGAATCTCAGATTGAAGCAATTGTTGATAAAGGTGCAACTGTGGTACTCAATGATGACATCACCGCTTTTGTACCCAACCGTCATCTTGAGAAAGAGGATGGTAGTAAATTGAAAAAAGGTGAATCTGCTGAATTTAAAGTCATTGAATTTAGCAAAGACTACAAGCGTGTTGTGCTTTCACACAGCGCTGTCTTTAAAGCCATGGAGGAAGAAAACTTCAAAAAGGCCAAGAAGAAAGCCGCTGCTCAAAACGAGGTTTCAACCCTTGGAGATTTAGATGTTCTTGCTGATCTTAAGAAGAAGATGAACGATGAGGAGTAGAATTACTCTTCACTAAAAAAAAGAGGCCATTGGCCTCTTTTTTTATGCAATCATTTTGCATATGAAATCACCAACATCTGCTGTGGTGTATTGGGCATCTGCATTAATTTCTGGCGTACATACACCATCTTGCAAGGCACGGTCTATAGCAGTTCGAACGGCTTCTGCTTCTTGATATAGCGAAAAGTGATCTAGCATCATCGCAGCAGAAAGTATGGTGGCAATAGGATTGGCAATTCCTTTTCCCTTGCCTTGTGGAAATGATCCATGTATGGGCTCAAACATAGCGTATTGGTCTCCCACAGAAGCAGAAGCCAATAATCCGATGGAGCCTCCAATAACACTTCCCTCATCAGAAATAATGTCCCCAAACATGTTTTCAGTCAAAATCACATCAAACTGTGCTGGATTGAGTATCATTTGCATGGCTGCATTATCGACAAAGAGAAAATCAAGGTCAACATCTTGATACTCATGCTGATGGAGCTCGGTGACAACACGTCTCCACAAACGCGAGGATTCTAACACATTGGCCTTGTCGATTAAAGTCATTTTATTTCTTCTGGTTCGAGCAGCCCGAAACGCCATATGCGCAATACGTTCTATTTCTGGTTGGGTGTATAGACAAAGGTCCGAAGCGGTCTTCCCGTCCTCAGAAAGCTGTTTTTCACCAAAATAAATACCTCCAGTAAGCTCACGATAGATTACAAAATCTGTCCCGCTTATACGTTCCTCCTTAAGTGGCGATCGATCGATGAGCGCATCATATGCCTTTACAGGACGGATGTTGCTAAACAAGTTCAATGATTTTCTTAAAGCTAGCAACCCTTGTTCAGGACGTACTTTGGCATCCGGGTTGTTGTCGTACTTGGGATCACCTATAGCGCCAAAAAGAACGGCATCACTAGAGGTGCACACTTGTAGAGTTTCGTCTGGTAATGGGTCCCCGGTTTCGTCAATCGCAATGGCGCCAACCAAGGCATTTTTATAATCGAATGTATGTCCGTATTTGGCTGCGACAACATCTAGTACTTTGATGGCCTCATCAATGACCTCAGGACCAATTCCATCTCCAGCTAATACTGCAATTTTTTTATGCATTTGTGTTTGTTTCGAATTGACTTATTTTTTCTTTTTGACTTACCAGGTAATCAATATCGTCATAGCCGTTGAGTAAACAAGTTTTTTTATAGGTATTGATTTCAAAATCAACTTCGAGCCCATGACCTTCTATAAATAATTTTTGCGCTTGAAGGTTAACCACAAAAGAAGCATCTGTATCTTGGGCTAGGATGTCAAAAATTTGTTGTAACACCTCGGGGCTCACTTGAATCGGCAATAAACCATTATTGAGCGCATTGCCTTTAAAAATATCGGCGAAAAAACTAGAAATAACCACTTTAAAACCATAGTCAGTCAAGGCCCACGCTGCATGTTCACGACTGGAACCACAGCCAAAGTTATTTCCAGCAACTAAGATTTTTCCAGAAAATTTAGGGTTGTTCAGAACAAAATCTTCTATAGGTTGTTCTTCAGCGTTATATCGCCAATCTCTGAAAAGATTGTCTCCAAACCCTTTACGATCGGTGGCTTTTAAAAACCGAGCTGGTATGATCTGATCGGTATCGATGTTCTCAATGTTTAAAGGCACCGCCTGGGTGTGTAAGGTTTCGAATTTTTCCATGTCAAATTTGTGTGCAATCAACAATTTTACCTTCTACAGCCGCTGCAGCTGCTGTGATTGGGCTGGCCAATATGGTCCTGGCGCCGGGTCCTTGGCGACCTTCAAAATTTCTGTTAGAAGTAGAAACACAGTACTCTCCAGCAGGAATTTTATCCTCATTCATCGCCAAACAAGCTGAACAACCTGCTTGACGTATTTGGAAACCAGCTGCCTCAAAAATATCTTTCAACCCTTCTTCTTCAATTTGTTTCGCTACCTGTTGTGAGCCAGGGACAATCAAAGCATGAACGTTGGCTGCTTTTTGTTTTCCTTTGATATATTTGGATGCAGCTCTAAAATCCTCTATCCGCGAGTTGGTACAACTACCTATAAAGACATAGTTTACAGGAAGGTTTTTTAAAGATTCCCCTTTTTTAAAGCCCATATAAGCCAAAGACTTTTCAAATGAATCCCCTGATTCATCTGGAATACTTTCACCTATACTTATGCCCATCCCAGGGTTGGTTCCGTAGGTGACCATAGGACGGATATGTTGAGCGTCAAAACGATATTCTTTGTCAAAAACCGCATCATGATCGCTTGGCAATGTTTTCCAATAAGCGATTTTGGCTTCAAGCTCATCACCCACAGGCGCAAATTCTTTTCCAGTTACATAGGCGTAGGTCGTTTGGTCAGGTGCAATCATACCACCTCGGGCTCCCATTTCAATACTCATGTTACAAACGGTCATTCGACCTTCCATACTCATTTGCTCAAATACGGATCCAGCAAACTCTACAAAATGCCCGGTTCCAGCGTCTGTGCCCAGTTGTGCTATGATATATAGCACTACGTCTTTGGGGTGAACGCCATTTTTTAGCTCTCCGTCAACAGTAATACGCATGCTTTTAGGCTTATCTACCAACAAACACTGACTGGCAAAAACTTGAGCTACCTGACTGGTGCCAATACCAAAAGCAATGGAGCCAAAAGCACCGTGAGTTGAAGTGTGGCTGTCACCACATACCATGGTCATTCCAGGTTGGGTAATACCAAGCTCAGGACCTATGACATGCACAATCCCTTGGTACGGATGTCCCAGTCCATATAACTCAATCCCATGTTCTTGGCAGTTTATATTGAGTTGGGCGACTTGTTTTCTGGATAAAGCATCTTGGATGGGCAAATGCTGATTGAGTGTAGGTACGTTGTGGTCAGCAGTTGCTACAATCTGATCAGGTCTGAAAACGGGGATGTTTCGATTTTTGAGTTCTGAAAAAGCCTGAGGGCTAGTAACTTCGTGAATCAAATGTTTGTCGATATATAATATGTCTGGACCATCTTCAATGCGGTCGACGACATGGCTATCCCAAACCTTGTCAAAAAGTGTTTTTCCCATAAAATACGGTTTGTTAAATTGAATTTAGATTGGCAGCTTCGACAATTTGAGGAATGTCATCGTCGCTGATTTCTTTTTTGGCATCGGCAAAGCGTAAAAACTCTAGATACACTTTGTCTAGTTGAAGCTTGGTGAGTTCAATGCCTATATTCTTGGCACGATAGGCAAGCGCAGCACGACCACTTCGTGCAGTAAGCACAATCGCAGAGGTCTCTACACCTACATCGTGTGGGTCAATAATCTCGTAAGTCTCTCTGTTTTTTATGACCCCATCTTGATGAATTCCAGAACTGTGTGCAAAGGCATTGGCTCCTACAATAGCTTTGTTGGGCTGTACATACATGCCCATAGCTTCAGATACCATTTGAGAAGTGTCATAAAGCAGTTTGGTGTTGATATCGGTAGTGAGATTTAAATCTGGATGTTGACGCATGATCATAACAACTTCTTCTAAAGAAGTGTTCCCAGCTCTTTCTCCAATTCCATTAATAGTACATTCTATCTGTCGTGCACCATTGACCGCCCCTGCAATAGAGTTTGCAGTAGCAAGGCCTAAATCATTATGACAGTGACAAGACAAGGTGGCTTTTTCTATTCCACGTACGTTGTCAACTAAATATTTGATTTTGGCACCATATTCTTCTGGTAGACAATAGCCTGTAGTGTCTGGAATGTTTAAAACCGTGGCTCCGGCTTGAATAACAGCCTCACACACTTGTGCCAAAAAAGCATTGTCAGTACGCCCGGCGTCTTCAGCATAAAACTCCACATCCTCAACATACTTTTTCGCATGGCTTACAGCGGCCACAGCACGTTCAATAATTTGTTCTCTGGTAGCGTTAAATTTATGCTTGATGTGTGAGTCGGAAGTACCTATGCCGGTATGAATCCTCGGTCGCTTGGCCAATGCCAGCGCCTCAACAGCTACATCTATGTCTTTTTGTACCGCTCGAGTGAGTCCACAAACCGTGGCGTTTTTGACAATTTTTGTGATTTCTTGAACAGAGTTAAAGTCTCCAGGACTAGAAATGGGAAATCCAGCCTCAATAACATCCACACCCATTTGATCGAGGCGTGTTGCGATACGCAATTTCTGTTCAGTGTTTAATTTACAGCCCGGAACCTGTTCTCCGTCCCTGAGGGTCGTGTCGAAAATATGCACTTTTTCATTTGCCATACGGCGCCAAAGTTACAAATTGGAAAAACAAATTTAACTCAATTTTATCGCTCAAAAAAATGTTTATACACATTCCATTTGTTTGCCTAATTGTACTTGTGTGTTAGCTCCGACTTTTTTAGTAGGTTTGATACTATGAACCGTCGCAGAAACCAAAATGATCCACTTTACAATTTGGTGAAATCACTATCCAAATCCGAAAAAAGACAGTTTAAGCTCTACGCAAATCGTTTAGAGGGAAATTCAGAAGCTAAATTTATATTGCTATTCGATCATTTGGATAAGATGAAATCCTATGATGAAGCTCAGTTGCTTTCTGCCGATTATATAAAAAGACAACAGTTTTCAAATCTGAAGGCACATTTGTACAAACAAATCCTTGTGAGCCTTCGTCTTGGCGCTTCCTCCCAAACCAAGCCTATGCGCTTGCGAGAGCAGCTGGACTTCGCTAGAATTCTCTATAATAAGGGTCTCTACAAGCAGAGTCTAAAGATATTGATTCGTATAAAATCACAAGCACTCGCTATCGAAGAAACAAGTTTGGCACATCAAATTGTGGAACTTGAAAAAATTATTGAATCACAACATATAGTTGGAGACATTGAACAAAAAGCACCCGAATTGGCCAAGGAATCTCAGGCCTTATCTAGAGCCAATCAAATTTCTAGTAGCCTGTCAAATTTGTCGATCGAGCTGTATGCTATGATTTTGAGATCGGGCTATGTGAAAAGCGATAAGGAGTTCCAAACGGTGACTAATTTTTTTAAACATCGACTTCCAGATGTAAATATTTCATCTTTAGGTTTTAGGGAAAAACTTTGGTATTTCCAATCGCACATGTGGTATGCCTTTTTGGTTCAAGATTTTGTATCTGCCTATAGGTTTGCCAACAAATGGGTGGGACTGTTTTTTGCATCCCCTGATCTGATACCGCTACACCCTGTATTTTTTGTTAGAGGCCATCAATATCTGTTCGAAGCACTATATCTTCTTAAATACCGATCTAAATTTGAAGAGGCGCTACTAAAATTTGAGAATATGCTTACTCAAATTGATTTTCCTGACCACAAACACATAGCCCCGTTGATTTTTCTAGGTCGTTATCATAATAAAATCAATTTCCATTTTTTGGAGGGTTCTTTTGAAGAAGCCGAAAATCTTATACCCGAGGTCTTGCAAGGTTTAGAGATTCATCATGACAGGATAGATCGACACCATGTGATGGTACTGTATTATAAAACCGCTTGTATTTATTTTGGCGTAGGAGACTACAAGAATTGTATTGCATATTTAGAAAAAATTATCAGCCATAAAAACCTGATCATACACGAAGACCTCATGTGTTTTTCACGAGTTCTGAGTGTTGTTGCCCACTATGAGGCCGGTTTTGACTATCAATTGGAAACCCAACTCAAACACACCTACAAATTTTTGTTGAAAATGAATGAATTACAAGCGGTTCAAAAAGCTATGTTGCGATTTTTGAGAAGCCTCACCGACATGTATCCAGGCGAACTTAAGGGTGCTTTTCAAAAGCTTCACAAAACTTTAAAATTGTATGAAAATGATCCCTATGAAAAGCGCGCTTTTTTGTATTTGGATATCTTGTCGTGGTTGGAAAGTAAAATAGAAAATCGGCCCATTGCTTCGGTCATTAAAGACAAGGCTGTGGCTCTAATTCGCTAAGCATGCGGCCCACACCTTGTCTTTGATAGAAGGTTGTGCTACAAAGTGAAGAGGTTCTTTACGAACAGGATGCATGATTTCTAAAGATCGCGCCAAAAGATGAATACTCCCATCAGGATTTGGACGTTTGGCTCCATATTTTACATCTCCTTTGATAAATAGTTTTTCAAAAGCCAATTGGGCACGAATTTGATGGTGTCTTCCCGTTTGTAAGTCTATTTCCAATAAAGTATATCTGTGTAGTTTTTTTAAACACCTATAGGTAAGTATGGCTTTTTTTGAATCAGAAACCTCATGGTTGTAGGCAAATGATTTGTTGGATTTTGCATTGCGTTTCAAAAAATGTTCTAATTGGTCATTAGATTTAGGTGTTCCTTCAACCAAAGCCCAGTAGGTTTTTTTGGGACCTCTTTTTTTGAAATCTTCATTTAATCTTGACAGGGCTTTTGAGGTTCTTGCCAAAACTACCACCCCAGAAGTGGGTCGGTCTAACCTGTGTACCAAACCCAAAAAAACATCACCGGGTTTATTGTACTTGATTTTTAGATAAGATTTGGCGTGGTCTAGTAGGGTAGGGTCACCCGTACGGTCACCCTGAACAAGCACCCCTGCTGGTTTATTTACAACCAACAAATGATTGTCTTCATAAATGACTTCTAAATGAAACAACTAATACTGCTCGTTTTGGTTTGGAAAACGCACCTCTTTTACATCCTCTACATAATTTTTGATGGCAGTGGTCATGTCTTCATAAAGATTCATATACCTTCTTAAAAACCGAGGATTGAACGCTGTGGTGAGTCCCAACATATCATGCAATACGAGCACTTGACCATCTACGTCAGGGCCCGCGCCTATCCCAATGACAGGAATACTCAGTTGACTAGCTACTTTTTGAGCCAAGTGCGCAGGGATTTTTTCAAGCACTACAGCAAAGCAACCTAGTTCTTCTAATAATTTGGCATCTTCGATGAGTTTTTGCGCTTCTTTTTCTTCTTTGGCCCGAACCGTATAAGTTCCAAATTTATAGATAGATTGAGGGGTCAGTCCCAAATGTCCCATCACAGGAATTCCTGCACGTAAAATTCTGATAATCGAGTCTTTGATCTCTGCACCACCCTCTAGTTTTACTGCATGACCTCCCGACTCCTTCATAATGCGAATAGAAGATCTTAGGGCTTCCTTGGGATCAGACTGATAGGTGCCAAAAGGAAGGTCGACAACGACTAAGGCACGATGGACCGCCCGAACCACTGCAGCGGCATGATAAATCATATGATCTAGCGTGATAGGAACTGTGGTTTCATGCCCTGACATAACATTGGATGCAGAGTCACCCACCAAAACCACATCGACATTAGCAGCATCTACCGCTTTTGCCATGGAGTAATCATAGGCGGTTAACATGGAAATCTTTTCTCCTTGTTGCTTCATCTCAATCAAACTATTTGTGGTGACACGTTTGAAAGATTTTTGTTTGGATGACATCAGCACTAATTTTAAGTAAAAATACACTAAATACGCAAACTGACTATGTACTGACAGCATGTCAGGTTTGATGGTGTGGCACGGTCATTGACTTTTGGGAAATAAAATATTTAAAAAAAATGAGCAAGATTATTGGAATAGATTTGGGAACAACCAATTCATGTGTTTCTGTAATGGAAGGAAATGAACCAGTTGTCATTCCGAACGCAGAAGGCAAGCGTACGACCCCATCTGTGATCGCTTTTGTTGAAGGCGGCGAAATCAAAGTAGGTGACCCTGCCAAAAGACAAGCGGTTACCAACCCAACCAAAACCATTTCGTCCGTGAAAAGATTTATGGGAAACAAGTTTTCCGAATCTTCAAACGAAGTAAACCGCGTTCCTTACAAAGTTGTCAAAGGAGACAATGATACGCCAAGAGTGGATATTGATGGTCGTTTGTACACGCCTCAAGAGCTTTCTGCGATGGTGCTTCAAAAAATGAAAAAAACGGCAGAGGACTATTTGGGTCAATCTGTAACCGATGCGGTTATTACGGTGCCAGCATACTTTAACGATGCCCAGCGCCAAGCTACCAAAGAAGCAGGTGAGATATCGGGTCTAAAAGTACACCGTATTATCAATGAGCCCACGGCAGCCGCATTGGCTTATGGTCTTGACAAAGGCGGTGCAGACAAAAAGATTGCAGTTTATGACCTTGGAGGTGGTACTTTCGATATTTCTGTTCTTGAATTGGGAGACGGAGTATTTGAGGTGCTTTCCACTAACGGTGATACGCATCTTGGAGGAGATGATTTTGATGAAGTAATTATTAGTTGGCTTGCAGATGACTTCAAGTCTGCTGAAGATGTAGACCTTCGCAAAGACCCTATGGCTCTTCAACGACTCAAAGAAGCCGCTGAAAAAGCCAAAATTGAGCTATCCTCATCTACTCAAACCGAAATCAACTTGCCTTACATAACTGCAACGGCTTCAGGCCCCAAGCACTTAGTACAAACACTTACTCGAGCAAAGTTTGAGCAACTCTCAGCCGATTTGGTCAAGCGTTCCATGACACCAGTTCAAAACGCACTTTCAGATGCGGGTCTTTCTACAGGTGATATTGATGAGGTAATCTTGGTCGGTGGATCAACACGTATACCCATTATACAGGAGGAAGTAGAAAAGTTTTTTGGAAAAAAACCATCCAAAGGTGTAAACCCTGATGAGGTAGTCGCCGTTGGCGCTGCTATTCAAGGAGGGGTTCTTACAGGCGACGTGAAGGATGTATTGCTTCTTGATGTCACCCCACTTTCTTTAGGTATTGAGACGATGGGTGGTGTGATGACCAAACTCATTGAGTCAAACACGACCATTCCCACTAAAAAATCTCAGGTGTTTTCTACAGCCGCTGACAATCAGCCATCCGTAGAGATTCATGTGCTTCAGGGAGAACGTCCTATGGCAGGTGATAATAAAACCATTGGTAGATTCCATTTGGATGGCATCCCGCCAGCTCCAAGAGGAACACCTCAAATTGAAGTTACCTTCGATATCGATGCCAATGGATTGATTCATGTAACCGCTTTGGATAAGGCAACCAACAAATCGCAAGATATTCGTATTGAAGCTTCTTCTGGTTTGACTGAAGAAGAGATCGAGCGCATGAAGAAAGAGGCGGAAGCCAATGCCGAAGCTGATAAAAAAGCAAAGGAGGAAGTCGATGTCCTTAACAATGCCGATGCTATGATTTTTCAAACGGAAAAACAGCTATCCGAATTCGGTGATAAATTGTCTGATGACAAGAAAAAACCCATAGAAGATGCGTTGGCAGAGTTGAAAAAGGCCTATGAGACCAAAGAGGTTGAGGCCATAACGCCAGCTTTAGACAAAATCAACGAAGCATGGAAAAATGCCTCCGAGGAGATGTATAAAGCCCAAGCCGATCAGCAAGGTGCTTCTGGTCAAGCCGAAGAACCACAGCCTGAGTCTGACAGCGATGAAGACGTTCAGGACGTTGACTTCGAAGAAGTAAAGTAAAAAAAGATGTGTAATTCTTTCCAAAACGCACTACCAAAGTAGTGCGTTTTGTATTTTAGTGCCTATGGAAAAAGAAGCCTTACTACGTAAAATCAACGAAAGAAATCAAGGAACCCTTATGCAAACTTTGGGTATTGAGTTTGTAGAAATCGGTGAAGATTATTTGGAAGCCAAAATGCCGGTAACACCTGCTGTACATCAGCCCGATGGTGTGTTGCATGGGGGCGCAACTGCCGCCCTGGCAGAAACGGTAGGCAGTTCGGCTGCTGCGGTTTTTTGTAGGCAAGAAGGACAAATGTTAAGAGGCATTGAGATTTCAGCCAATCATGTTCGAGGTGTACGTTCAGGTTTTGTGACAGCACGCGCCACGGCGCTTCACAAAGGTCGCACCATGCAATTGTGGGATATACAAATTAGAAACGACGAAGGTAAGCTGGTCTCATCTTGTAAGCTAACCACTCTCACACTTTCAACATAGCATTGGATCCATCTGTTTTTTTTGATCACATTGTATCTCATGTAGAGAAAGGATTGCCATTGGCGGTTTTTCGTATGCCTCATTCTGAAGAGGTAGTCGCTTACCTTCAATCTGACTTATCTCATCAAACGCCAGAGACACTTTCAGAGGGTTTTTTAATTGCTCCTTTTCAGTCCACAGATGCTTTTATTGCGATTCGAAATGACAACATTATAAAAACAAACTTTGCTGCTGCTGATTCTGATAAAGTACCATTGACACCCCAATGGGAAGGTATTGATGTAAAAGAGCAACTTCATATAGGCTTGGTAAATAATGCGCTGCAGGCTATTAATCGAACAGCTCTTAACAAAGTGGTTTTGGCCACTTCACTAAAACACACTCTTGCTGACCATTCGCTGTTGGTGTATTTTACTAGGATTCTGGAGCGTTATCACAACACTTTTAATTTTTGGTTTTCACATCCAGTTTGCGGTACTTGGATGGGGGCTACTCCAGAGTTGTTGTTGTCTATGAAGGGCAATCAATTACGCACCATGGCATTGGCAGGTACACGCAAGCAGGGAGGTTCTGAGTGGGGGCAGAAAGAGATCGAAGAACAATCGCTTGTGCTATCTGAGATCAAGCATACCCTTTCAAATTTACCGTCAGGATTTTCCAATCTAACCACAGCAAAAACGCAAACTAAAAAAGCAGGTGCTATTGAGCATATTCTAACTCAAATTAGTGCTGAGGTATACGCTCCTCCTCTTGAAGTGGCAAAGGCGTTGCATCCTACACCAGCTGTTGGGGGCGTCCCTAAAATCGAAGCAGTTGATTTTATTGAGTCACAAGAAAAATTGAGCCGGTCATTTTATTCTGGCTTTTTAGGTCCATTTACAAAAGGTAAAGCCGATTGGTTTGTAAATCTGAGATCCATGCGTATTGATTCCGATGAAGCAGAGGTTTTTGTTGGTGCTGGTATTACAGCCGATAGTGATCCTCAGTCCGAATGGGAAGAGCTCATGCAAAAAGCCAAGACCATGGGTTCAATAATTGCTAATTAATCCCAATTTGCATTTTGTACCTTTGCGACCGCTATGAAGGTTTCATCTATCCCTGTTGCACAAGCTGTTGTGGAAGCACTCGCAGGTTTTGATATTCAAGACATTGTGATTTCACCAGGCTCTAGAAACGCGCCTATAACCTTGGGTCTTACCAGCCATCCTTATTTTAAAACTTACAGTACGGTCGATGAGCGATCCGCTGGTTTTTTTGCTTTGGGTATGGCACAGCAACATCAAAAACCCGTGGCCTTGCTGTGTACTTCTGGATCGGCATTGCTCAATTATTACCCAGCAGTAGCTGAAGCTTTTTACAGCGACATTCCTTTGGTGGTTTTAAGCGCAGACAGACCCTCTTATCGCATTGATATTGGAGATGGGCAAACCCTTCGCCAAGACGGTGTGTTTGAGCGTATGTTGATAGACCAAGCTCACCTACAGCAAGATGTTAGCCATGCGACTGACACCATCTTGCAAAGCAACCGACAAACCATAATCGCTGAAGGTCTTGACAAGGACGGATTAGGAGAATTGCAAAAAGGGGTAGATCAAAATAATAAGAAGCAATTGGAAAAAGTTTTGACTGCAGCCATTATCCAAAAAGGTCCTGTGCATATAAACATTCCAATGGAAGAACCTTTGTATGAGTATAGAGAAGCTTCTAGTGATTTGCCTGTCAACCCTGTAAAGGTACCAGGCAAAACGCAAGACATTTCCTTGAGCGAAATGCATCGTATATGGAAAGAAGCCAATTCAGTGCTTGTTTTGGCGGGTTGTGCATCACCCGATGTACTCTCAAAAGAATCACAGAACAACCTTGCTGCAGATGGCCGTGTGGTTGTGTTGACTGAAATCACGTCCAATTTGAGTCATTCCGATTTTTATGCTCACATTGATCAATTGATAGCGCCGGTTGAAGATCTTCCAAATGCAACCGCACATTTCGCCTCCCTACAACCCGATCTTTTAGTAACCTTTGGTGGTATGATAGTCTCTAAAAAAGTTAAATCCTTTTTGCGAAACCACCCTCCCAAAAAACACTTGCATATCGACCCCAAAAAAGCATATGACACCTACTATGCCGATGTTGAACATGTAAAGTGTCTGCCTAATCAGTTTTTCCAAAAAATTTCAGTCGATTCCAACGAGGATAATTCATACAAAAACCGCTGGAAAAATCTTTCAGAAATCAGACGCTCATCACACCATAATTTTTTTCAGAACGCCCCTTTTTCTGATTTTAAAGCTATAGGAACTATCATGAAATCAGTTCCTGACAATTACCACATCCAATGGGCCAATAGCACACCTATACGCTATGCCATGTTTTTTCCCGTCCCTAAGGGCTCCCATTCTTTTTGTAATCGCGGTACGAGTGGAATAGAAGGCAGTGTTTCGACAGCAGTAGGTGCAGCGGTGGCATCCAATCGCCCCACACTACTAATCACAGGTGACTTGAGTTTCTTTTATGATGCCAATGCTTTGTGGCAGTCTCATCTTCCTAATACATTGAGAATTATTGTTATCAATAATAGGGGAGGAGGTATATTTAGGATACTACCAGGTGAGAAGAACACCCCTACCTTCCAAAAGTATTTTGAAACGCGCCATGATTTGAGTGTTAAACACTTAGCTCGCCAACACAGATGTGCATACAGTAAAGCAAAGAGTCTTTTAGGTCTTCATTGGAAACTACGTTCTTTTTACAAGCCTTCTCGACGTCCCAAAATTTTGGAAATCAATACTCCCTCGGAAATTAATGATAAGGTTTTGATGGAATACTTTAAAGCTCTCCAATAAGCGCTGTTGAATCCTTTAATTTAATTGTAAATTTGTAAAAAATTGAATATGAAACCAAACTGGGAATCCCTCGGAAATTACTCTGATATTCTATTTGAATTGTATAAAGGTGTTGCCAAAATCACCATCAACCGTCCAAAGGTTTATAACGCGTTTCGACCAGAGACCAACATGCAGATGTTGGAAGCTATTGAAATTTGTAGAGAGCGTGACGATATAGATGTGGTTGTCTTTACAGGCGCTGGTGATAAGGCTTTTTGTAGTGGAGGTGACCAAAATGTAAAAGGAATTGGTGGCTATGTGGGAGATGATGGCGTTCCTCGATTGAACGTACTGGATTTACACAAAAAGATTCGCGAATTACCAAAACCCGTAATTGCCATGGTCAACGGCTATGCCATTGGCGGTGGTCATGTGCTTCATGTGGTTTGTGATTTGACCATAGCAAGTGAAAATGCCATTTTTGGTCAGACTGGGCCTAAAGTAGGTAGCTTTGACGGTGGTTTTGGTTCTTCTTATTTGGCTCGTCATGTGGGGCAAAAAAAAGCCAGAGAAATTTGGTTTTTGTGCCAACAATACTCGGCTCATGAGGCATTAGAAATGGGTATGGTCAACAAAGTGGTCCCTCTAGATCAGCTAGAGTCTACTGTATTGGAGTGGTGTGCTATCATGCAACAACGCAGTCCGTTGGCATTGCGCATGATTAAAAGAAGCTTAAATGCGGAACTCGATGGTCAACATGGTTTGATGCAATTGGCAGGGGATGCAACCTTAATGTACTACCTGACTGAAGAAGCACAAGAAGGGAAACATGCATTTTTAGAAAAGCGCGCTCCCGACTTTAAAAAATACCCTAAATTTCCTTAAAATATCATAAAACTTGGGCATATCCTCCTCATTAGGAATATGGGTTCGGGCTGCACGCCTACGCACCCTTCCTTTGTCTGTTTCAGGAATTATTATTGGTGCTTGTCTGGCGCTGGATGTATCAGAATTTGATATACCTATTTTTTTGTTGGCACTTTGTACAACCATTAGCTATCAAGTGCTGTCCAACTTTGCCAATGATTATGGTGATGGCATCAAAGGCACCGACAACGAAAACCGTCTAGGTCCAGAACGAGGTTTGCAGTCGGGCCAGATAGCCCCACATAAGATGCGAAACGCCATTTGGGTGGGGTCGTTTATGGCACTCTCACTCACTTTACTTTTGCTTTATGTTGCTTTTCGAAATGATATTAAAAGTGCTTCATTTTTCTTAGTCCTTGGAGGTATGGCCATTGTAGCTGCTATCTTTTATACGGTTGGCTCCAAAGCGTATGGCTACAAAGGACTTGGAGACGTTTTTGTTTTTGTTTTCTTTGGATTGGTCAGTGTGATTGGTAGCCATTATTTATTTACGAAAAGCCTTGAGGTTATTTTATTCCTACCTGCATCTGCTGTGGGACTTTTCTCTGTTGCAGTGTTAAATTTGAACAACATGCGCGATGTAGAAAACGATCAGAATTTTGGTAAAAACACCCTTGCTGTTCGACTAGGGATTCGAAAAGCAAATACATATCATACGCTGTTGATTTTTCTCTCCATGACAACCACCGTATTGTATGCTTTTTTGAGTGGAAAAGTATACGTCTATTTTGTTGTCCTGTTTTTGTCGTTCCCGCTTTTAGCCCATCTGAAGCGCGTATGGACCCGAAGTTCAGAAAAAGATTTAGATCCTGAATTGAAAAAAGTTGCGCTCATCACTTTTTTCTACGCTTGTATTTTTGGCTTAGCAGCCAATTTGTGAATAACGTATGGAATATCGATACCACAAACACCGACTTTATTTTAAAATACCTGGAGGGACTTCTAGAGGGGTTTTGTCTTATAAAGACAGTTGGTTTTTAGTAATAAGAGACCAAGACAAAATAGGGATAGGTGAATGTAGCATTATTAAAGGTTTAAGCCCTGAGACGTCTGATCAAGTAGAGGCGGCTTTGGCACAAATTGGAAGGGATATTCATTTGGGATTTGAAAAATTACACACTACATATGCTCATATGCCTGCCGTTCAGTTTGCCCTAGAAATGGCATTTCAAGGCCTTAGCGCAGCCAATCCATACACATGGTTTGACACCCCTTTTAATAGAGGGGATCATCGCATAAAAATCAATGGATTGGTGTGGATGGGCAAAGCAGATTTTATGCAGTCTCAAATAGAAGAAAAGCTAGCTTTAGGATTTGATTGTATAAAGCTCAAAATCGGTGCATTAGATTTTGATTTGGAGTGTTCCCTTTTGGAGGGTTTGCGAAAGAGGTTCGATAAATCGGTTTTGCAAATCCGTGTGGATGCCAACGGAGCTTTTTCTTGTAATGAAGCCTTGGGTAAGTTGAAGCGATTGTCACAATTTGACATTCATTCCATTGAACAGCCCATTGCTGTCAATCAGTGGGATGAAATGAAACAACTTTGTATGTCATCTCCAATCCCGATTGCCTTAGATGAAGAATTGATAGGTAGGTATACAGATGAAGAAAAAGAAGCCTTGTTGAATGCGGTAGCACCTCATTATCTTATTCTTAAACCGAGTCTTATTGGTGGCTGGACTGGAGCCAACAAATGGGTGTCTTTAGCTAATAAATATGGAATAGATTGGTGGGCTACCAGTGCGCTCGAAAGCAATCTCGGTCTCAGTGCGATTGCCCAGTGGTGTGCAGACAAGCAGGTGTCTATCCCCCAAGGTTTAGGGACAGGCCAACTTTTCACAAACAATATCGAAAGTCCTTTGTATCTTGAGAGCAGCTTTTTGGGGTATGACCCCGATAAAGAATGGAACTTTAATTTTTAAAATATGTACATCGAAAAAGTATTTGAAGGAAAAACAGATGCATGGCGTTTTGTGGTAGGAATTTTTATTCTGATAGTTGCGATTATTATTGCCCAAACCCCATTTGCAGTTGCTGTTATTGCTGAAGTAGGCATTGAGGCTATGGCCTCCTTGGATGAAGCTCAAATGTTGCGTGTGTTGGATCCCAACACTTCATTGTTTTACCTCTTGCTCCCTTTTGCGGCGGCTTTCTTTGTCATGTTTTTAGTGGTAAATAAGCTTCACAACCAAAAGACAGTAAATTTTTTGACAACCCGCTCACGCTTCGATTGGCAACGCGTTATCTTTGCTTTTTTAGTAGTGGCTGTTCTGGCTGTAGTCTCATTAGGCATTGAGTTTTATTTGAACCCAGAAAAATATGTTTGGAACTACGATGCCAACAAGTTTTTTGTTCTACTGCTCATCGCAGTACTGATGGTGCCCTTGCAAACTACTGCTGAGGAATTGTTTTTTAGAGGGTATTTGATGCAAGGGATTGGAATTTGGGCTCGCAATCGTTGGGCGCCACTATTGGCTACATCCTTGTTGTTTGGTGTCTTACACGGTTCCAATCCTGAGGTGGCCAAAATGGGCTCTATATTGATTTTGGTTTATATACTCACCGGGTTTTTTTTAGGTATCATCACACTTATGGATGATGGATTGGAGCTTGCCATTGGTTTTCATGCAGCTAATAATCTGGTGGTAGCCCTTCTGGTAACAGCCGACTGGACCGCTTTTCAAACCCATTCATTGTTCAAAGATGTGGCAGAACCCCAACTTGCGTTCTATTTATTGGCTCCCCCCATCATTTACGCCATCATTTTGTTTGTTTTTTCTAAAAAATACGGATGGACATCTTGGCGCAATAAACTTTTGGGAAACTTAGAAATGTAGATCAAGATGGCTGTATGCTTTGATTTACACCCCAAGTTTCGTTTAAACGGCATTGCTTATGATTTAGAGAGCTTGTTGATCTACGCAGATACCTTGTATCTTTCTTCAGACCCGACTCAAAAAGATTTGGGAATATTTTTAACACAATGGCTTTCGGATTCTATTACCATTCCATTACAAACTTCTGGTTCTACTGGAGAGCCTAAGCAAATTACCGCTGACAAATCAAAACTGATCGCATCAGCCAAAGCCACTATCAAATTTTTAAACTTACAACCCCAACAGACTGCTTTGCTTTGTCTGCCCTTGCAATACATTGGAGGAAAAATGATGCTCATCCGCGCGATGGTAGGGGGGTTGTGGATAGATGTGGCCTCACCAACAGCTACCCCTTTTTCTGGAACCAAACCCTATGATTTTGCGGCTGTCACCCCGTATCAGCTACAACACGCTTTGTCTGACCTACATCATATTGGTCAATTGCTAGTAGGGGGCGCGGCTGTGTCTGCTAAGTTGGCAAATGCCGTTAAAGGCGTTGGTACACAAGTGTATGAAACCTATGGGATGACCGAGACATTCAGTCATGTGGCATTAAAAAATTTGAGTTTGGGTGCGACTGACTTCCATGGATTAAGAGGTGTTTCTTTTACAGTCGAGGATGAATGTTTGGTAGTTCATGCACCCCACCTGACGGACAAGCCTATCAGAACCAATGACGTGGTCAAATTGATCTCTGACAGTTCTTTTTTGTGGTTGGGCAGGGCAGATCATGTGATCAATTCTGGAGGAATCAAATTACACCCTGAACAAATCGAAAAACAACTGTATCAACTTTTTGATGTGCCACTTATGGTATTTGGTATGCCTGATGAGACTTTGGGACAGTCTTTGTCTGTAGTCTTTGAGGGTGCTCTGCCCGATAGCGCTAGGGAAATAATCAAGAACTCTAAGCTGTTGAGTAAGTACGAAAAACCCAAACATCTCTGTGTTTTGTCACAATTTATAAGAAGAAATGATAAGCTCATGCGGCACAAGACGCTTGAGCAGCTCCGCACACAAGGTTTGTAGTCTGGTTAAATAATCGATATTTGCAAAAAACTAACTAATTATGGGACTAAATAAGAATACTATATTCGCCTGGGCTTCCTTGATTCTAACACTTATTGGTATCGCACTTGTGTTGTTAGGGGTGCTTAAATATCCCGAATATGCCATCGGATTTAGTTTGGTAGGTACCGGCTTTATTGCCATAGGTTGGGCATTCAACGCCCTAAAGGGTAGGGTTTAACGTCCAATCATATCTTCTGGACGTACCCATGCGTCAAACTCTTCTGCTGTCAAATAGCCAGAAGCTAGCGCAGCTTCTTTCAAGGTAGTACCTTCTTTGTGTGCTTTGTTTGCAATCTCTGCGGCTTTGTAATACCCAATTTTGTTGTTTAAGGCGGTTACTAACATCAGTGAATTGTTGAGAAGTTGATCTATTACCTTTTTGTTGGGTTCTATTCCTTGGGCACAATGTTGGTCAAAGCTTATTATTGCGTCTGCAAGTAGTCGTGCAGATTGCAGTACATTGGCACCCATCATGGGTTTAAATACATTGAGTTCGAAATGACCTTGCGCACCACCAAAAGCAACTGCAACATCGTTTCCAATGACTTGTGCACATACCATGGTCAATGCTTCACACTGGGTTGGATTGACTTTACCAGGCATTATGGAGCTCCCTGGTTCGTTGGCAGGAATATTTATTTCTCCTATTCCAGATCGAGGACCACTAGCCATCACTCGAATATCATGTGCGATTTTGTTAAGAGCAACTGCTAACTGGCGCAAAGCTCCATGGGTCTCAACAAGGGCGTCGTGCGCAGCGAGTGCTTCAAATTTGTTTTGTGCAGATACAAAAGGAAGACCTGTAAAATTTGCGATATGACCAGCCACACACTCAGCATATCCTTTTGGGGTATTGATTCCTGTGCCCACGGCTGTACCGCCCAAAGCCAATTCAGATAGATGGGGAAGGGTGTTTTCCAAGGCATTTATACTGTATGACAGCTGAGCCACATAACCCGAAAATTCTTGCCCAAGACTCAATGGTGTGGCGTCCATCATGTGGGTGCGACCTATTTTGATTACATCTTTAAACGCATTCGACTTGGCTTCGAGGGTGGCTTTGAGCTGTTTTATTGCCGGAAGGGTATTTTCTACAATAAGTTTGTAGGCAGCAATATGCATTCCAGTTGGGAAAGTATCATTGGAAGATTGCGATTTGTTTACATCGTCGTTAGGGTGGAGTGTACGTGTACCTTCCCCAAGCTTGTTGCCCTCCATGACATGGGCGCGGTTGGCAATGACCTCATTGACGTTCATATTGCTTTGTGTGCCAGAACCCGTTTGCCAAATGACAAGTGGAAATTGACTGTCTAGCTTTCCCTCAAGAATTTCGTCACAGACCTTCGCGATAAGGTCTCTTTTTTCAACATCCAAAACTCCCAGTTCTGCGTTGGCGAATGCCGCCGCCTTTTTTAGGTAAGCGAATCCATAGACAATCTCTAAAGGCATGGAGCCGCTAGGACCAATTTTAAAATTGTTTCTTGAACGCTCGGTTTGTGCGCCCCAGTATTTGTCTGCAGGAACCTTTACGGTTCCCATGGTGTCTTTTTCTAGGCGGAAGGACATGTGTTGATAACTTTATGCAAAGTTACGACAAAAACAGAAGCCGTTTTACGTCTGCAGGGTTGTAGGACTGGTACTTTCTAAATACATTTGCATCATCAAAACAACTTTATGTTTGAATTTGACCAATATCTCGGCTTTCTTGCGTTTTTGACCATTCTTACCATTGGTTTTTGGTTGATGATCTTTCTTATCGGGTTTGTGGTGCCTTACTGGTTGACAGGCAACCTACTTGAGTGGTTAAAAGAGAGAAAAGAAGCTAAAAAGAATACCAAGGCTTAGAACTCAAATCCACCGCCTTGGTAGTTATCACTTCCGCTACCCATGCGTCTTCTGCGGTTTTGTCGCTGTTCTTCTTGTCTAAATCTGTAAGTAAAACTTAGTGTAAAAGTGGGTTTCCTTCTCTGATACTCTCCATCAATTGTTACGTCATCAGTGATGGTTTTATAACGGTATTTGACTGTATCAAACAAATCACTAAATCTGAAATTGACAGTGGCTTGCTCATTTAAAACTTCTTTGCTCAAGGCTAGGTCTGTGTATAAAAACCCCTTACTGGTGCCGAATGCAGATTTGTTGGGTCCTCGATAGCGAAGCGAAACTTGAGACCTGATTTTGTAGGGCAACACGTAGCTATTACTCATACTTCCCGACCAGCTTGTGCTTTCTGTGTCATAATTAACCCCTTCATAGGAACCTTTCTCGACACGCCTGAAAAAATTGACACTTAGATTGGTGCGCATGCCTTTGATAGCTCTAATGGAAGAATTAAACTCAACACCATATTCGTCGGTGGTACCTAGGTTTACAGGAAATCTTTTGATGACATCTATCTCTATATCATTGACCAAAACGGTTTCTCCGCTGTTTACAGCCACTCGGCTTATTGACTCGGTGGTGTGTCTGTAATAAATCGAGCTGTTTAAGGTAAATTTTTTGAATTGTTTTAGATAGCCAATATCCACGCCGTTTGAATAACTGGGGTTTACTTCTGGATTTCCTTGAAAAGTGCTGGTTCTGCTTGAACGCGATTGGAAAGGGTTTAACAGTCTTCCGCTGGGGCGAGATATCCTGCGGTTGTAGCCCAGGGTAATGCTAGTGGTAGGGTCAATAGCCCAACCCAGATTTAGGGTAGGGAACAGATCTGTATATTTTTTATCTCCGTTTTCGTAATCCCCTTTGCGCTGATAGACTCCAACTTTCGTGTCTTCAAGCCTAAGACCAGCCAAAAATGAAAAGTCCCCGAATTTTTTACCAAACTGTGTGTATAGGGCGTGAATTTCTTCGGAGTAGTCTAGGGTATTTGAAAGATTTTCGCTGATGGTTGGGTTTCCTTCTACATCAACTTGAAAGTCCGTCAGTTGTTTTGTGACAGTACCTCTATATCCAGCCTCAAATTGGGTGTTTTTGTCAATGGGATATACATAGTCTATCTGTGCCAAATCACGGTCTTGTTGTTCGTCAGTAATATTGGTTTCGAAAGGTTCGGAAGGGGTTCCGTTTTCAGCGAAAGATTGTAGCAATGCAGTCTCCATCTCTTCATTTCGTTCACGCTGTAAGTTAGCGGTGAGCTGGTGTCCGGCCTCATTGAATTTGTGCTCAAAATTTATTGAAAATTGATGGTTGTTATCCAAATCCACCTCATCTTCGTTGCGGGTAGAGCGAATTTCTGTATTGTCTTTTTCAAACTGAGTTTGGTTATTCACAGTTACATCAACCCCATCTCTGTGAGTGTTTGTATAAATAAGGGTAAAAGCGGTTTTTTTGTTTAAGGTCACATCTGTTCCAAAGTTGAAGTTATACCCTTCTCGTCGTCTGTCAAAAGATCGTCGCTCTATAAATCTATCGACCTCATCGTTTGAGGCATAACTATTGTCTTGTAATGCGCCCCCCACATCTGTATTATCACTGTACCCAGAGTTGGTGAAGAAATTAAATTTCCCTTTTTTGTAATTGATATTGGCAGTACCGCCATAGCTTTCATAACTTCCTGCCGATGCTGAAAACACACCGTTAAGCCCTTTAAGGAATTTTTTTGTGGTAATAATGTTTATGATTCCCGTGGCGCCCTCTGCTTGATAGCGAGCCGAAGGTGATGTGATTACCTCTACTTTTTCGATCGTTTCTGCGGGAAGTTTCGATAGTGCATCTACACCTCCTATGCTTACCAGTCCAGAAGGTTTGCCATCTATCAAAATCCGTACACTTGTGTTGCCTCGCAATTCGATATTGCCATCGATGTCAACAGAAACTGATGGCACGTTCTCCAACACATCGGACACAGTACCGCCTTTGGTGACCAAACTTTGGGATACATTGTAGATACGTTTGTCCAACCTAATTTCCAATTCTGCCTGTTGGCCGACAACATCCACGCCTTCTAGTTCAGTAGATTTGGGTTCAAGTGTGATGTTTCCGAGATCAAAATTTTCTGAGAAT
>JBMYKI010000015.1:10377-26624 GCA_049595235.1 Flavobacteriaceae bacterium | reverse complement strand
AACATATCATTTCCAGAAATGGGACCCAAATCGCTATGGGTGATTTTCATCAAAGCACCGATAATAACGATGGAGGCTCCTACTCCAAACATCAATTCAATCCATTTTTCGGGGATAGCAAATCTTTTTTTCATAATATTTTTTATCTAGTATCATTAGTTCCTAAAAAATCGCGCACCATTCTAAATCCTATATAACTTCGGGCGCTATCTGCATATTCATAATCTCTAGTAGCCACTTTTAAGAAGTATGCTACATCTTTCCATGAACCGCCACGTATGACCTTGCGCTTATTTGCTCCTGAAACCAGGTCTGGGTTCATGGGTGAGGCAAATTCATAGCCTTCTTCATAATAAGAGGAACCTGTCCATTCAGCTACATTTCCAGACATGTTGTATAAACCATAATCATTGGGCTTATAGGAATCGGCTTCTACCGTATACAAAGATTCGTCGGCTGCATAATCTCCTCGTTTGGGCTTAAAGTTGGCTAAAAAACAGCCTCTGTCGTCCGTCAAATAGGGTCCGCCCCAAGGATACACAGCAGATTGAAGACCTCCACGAGCCGCATATTCCCATTCGGTTTCAGTAGGCAAACGAAAACGCCCAATACTTTCTTTTTTTCTTTTAGTGCGCAAGTAGTCATTGCGCATCTTCGTACGCCAATGTGCAAACGCGTTGGCTTGTGCCCATGTAATGCCAACCACAGGGTAGTCTGCATAGGCCCTATGCCAAAAATAATCGTTATGCATAGGTTCATTATAGCTATACTTAAAATCTTTGATCCATACAGTCGTATCAGGGTAAATCTCTACTGCATCATGAATCAAAAACTTGGAACGTGCACTGTCAGGGAACTGAACCGCACGCTCTGCATCAAAGTATGAATACCTGTATTTAAATCTTTTTTTGTTGGTAGTGGGTTCGCCATTAAACCACTCCTCTTCGGGCAAATAGATACTATCTTCAATCACTAGTGCGTAGAGCGCATCGGGATACTCCTCACGATCCCATAGTAGGTCTACATCTCTATTTAAGGGCAAATGATAATGAAAAATAGAATCGGGTGCTTGATAGGTAGACAACCATCTGTCAATGATATTACCGTTAAAAGAATATTCGTCCAAATACTCTTGATAGGCGCTAGGCTCCTCATCTGATGATTGGAATTTAGGGAAGTACTGGAGAATGCCTTCCGCATCTAACTCTGCTTGCGTAGGAAAATCATAACCCGCTTCTTCAACAGCAGCCACAGCCAGCTGGGTTCGTACAATCGAATCCTTGACCCACTCTACAAACGCTCTGTATTCAGCATTGGTAATTTCAGTCTCATCCATATAAAAGGTACGCACCGTAACGGTTTTTGTAGGATCATTTTGGGCATCCACAATATCCTCGTCCGAGGACCCCATGATAAATGACCCACCAGGAACCTCCACCATACCATGTGGCTTCTCAGGAAAGAATTTTTTGGCTTTGACTCCTACAAGCTCACCTTGGTTGCGACGTCCACAGCTCAATACAACTCCTAAAAACAAAAAAACTATAAGTATGTTTTTCATTTAGTCTACTAAGTTAATCATTCATTTTATAGAATTGACTCAAAAATATACAATTTAGACTACAGTTCGACGTATGGCACGCCACCATCGATCAGGAATCACTCCCTCTACAGACCGAATATAGTCATTTTCGTTACAGGGTAATAACGTGTGTTTTTGGTCATTATTATTTTTCATAGGAACTAAAACCCACCACCTTTTGGTTGTTGAGCTCTGATAGAAAGTCAATTCCTCTTCTTTGTGAGGCACCACATATTTGGTACAATTCTCTTTGACTGAAAATGGATATTCGTTGGCTCTGTGCTGTAAACCCTCAATCATATACCACAAAGTTTGAGCGGTTAATTGGGCTGCTTCTGGCGTTTGGGGAATGTTGTTCAAACTTACCAAACCCACTCTGTCACTAAGACCTACATAACGACTCAACACACACATTTGATGTGCCGAAAAACCATTGACTTGTGTCATACCGCCACCTAAATCTTTGGAAACAACCGATGACATGTCAACAGAAACCACGTCAGAGTCTCTGAGATAGGGCTCTGCAACTTTCATGTCAGCGTGTAGCTCCCCCAGTCTGACCGCATCAAAATAGAGGCGCTCTATCAAATCGAGCTCTTCTTGTGCCACATAATAACTCTGATATCCCAAATTACAAAAATTCAATAAGAAATTGGGGCGTTCGGATATTAAATTCGACATGTATGAATCCTTGTCAATTAATACCCCATGGGCGCCAAAATCAAACTTGTAATCAATAGAACATAAATTATAATAGGTCTTTAGATGAGAAAAAACAGCGCACAAACCCAAGGTGTTTTCTTGACTGCCTCCAAAAGCCAATAACAATATATTTTGTTGGTAAAGCGCGCTAGCTACATCTTGTAGCACTTGATACGAATCTGACTCGGAATCTCCCACGGGAAGATCACCTAAGTCTGCAATCCTATTGGGCCAGTTGCCTGCATATAATGCATACAAAGATTTTCTAATGGCTGTTAGGTCTTGCTTCCTTTGGTGGGGTTGGCCCACCGAGCGGGTTTCTTGTACACCCACCAATGCCACGCGCACTTGTTTAAGATCTGGAAATCCATCCTGACGGGTATTTTTGAGCAGTTGATTGCCTAGAGTCTGGGATGGCATAAGAAGGTTGCTTGCCAAAACAGTATCTGGTACCGGGAATAACAACTCTAGTGACACTACTTTTTAGAAGTTTTGCGTTTTTTTGGTTTTTTAGCGTCTAGTAATTTCTTTACCTCTTCTAAGCTCAGTTTTTTGGGATCAATGTCTTTGGTCAGTTCCAATTTGGTTTTCCCTTTGATAATATTGTGGCGGCCCCAGCGTGCTTTTTCTATACGAATTCCTTCTTCTTCCCACTCACAAACAAGCTTCTCTGCTTCTTTCTTCTTTTTGCCCTCGATAAGATTTTCAATGTCTTGTTGACTCAAATTGTCAAAATCGTACTGTTTGTTCACATTGATAAACCAGCCATTCCACTTGATAAAAGGTCCAAATCGACCTTTCCCCTTGGTCACCTCCATCCCCTCATACTCGGCGATGGGCGCATCGGCTTTGCGCTTGTTCAAAATATGAGAAATCGCGTCTTCCAATGAAACAGTAAGCGGGTTTGTACCAACAGGAAGAGAAATAAATTTGCCGTCATGCTTGACATATGGACCAAAACGACCGTTGTTTACCTCGACTGTTTTTCCTTCATAATCTCCTAAATTCATAGGGAGTTTGAATAAATCAAGTGCCTGGTCAAAGTCTATGGTGGTTAACGACAAGTGGTCTGGAATACTAGAAAACAAAGGCTTTTCTTCGTCCTCAACCGTGCCGAGCTGTGCCATGGGACCAAACTTACCTAATCGTACACTTAACTGCCGGCCCGTCTTTGGATCGGTACCCAGTATGCGTTGGCCCGTTTCGCGCGTGGCGTTCTTTTTAACATCTTCTACCACAGGGTGAAAGCCATTATAAAATTCCTTCATCACACCTTCCCACTCGGCATTGCCGGTGGCAATTTTATCAAAATCGCGTTCAACATTGGCAGTAAAACCATAGTCTACCACCGATTGAAAATTGTTTACCAAAAATTCGTTGACTAAAATGCCTACATCCGTAGGAACCAGTTTTCCTTTGTCTGAGCCTGTTTTCTCAGAAAGGGTTTGTTCGTCAATATGTTGGTTTTTGAGGGTAAGCTGTAGGTAGCTTCGGGAGACGCCCTCGACTTTACCTTTAGCCACATATTTTCTGTTTAGGATGGTGGAAATGGTTGGTGCATAGGTAGAAGGTCTGCCAATACCCAGCTCCTCTAATTTTTTTACCAAGGAGGCTTCTGAATATCTGTAAGGAGGACGCGAAAAGCGCTCTGTAGCTGTGATAGTTTGAGAAGTCACTGCCTCTCCAGTGTTTAGTGCGGGAAGCAATCCTTGTTCTTCCTCTTCGTTATCATCAACACCTTCAAGGTATACTTTCAAAAAACCATCAAATTGCAATACTTCACCACGTGCAACAAACTGCTTATCGTGACTATCAGCGTCAATTCGTACCACGGTACGCTCAAGTTGAGCGTTACTCATTTGAGAAGCAATCGTGCGCTTCCAAATCAAATCATACAAGCGCTTCTGGTCTCTTTCAACCTGGGCATCCGAAAGACCAAGGTTGGTGGGGCGGATCGCCTCATGCGCCTCTTGAGCACCTTTGTTTTTGGTCTTATAATGTTGTGTATGAACATATTGCTTGCCATAGTTATCCTCAATAACACGGGCTGCTTGGCTCAATGCTTGGTCAGAAAGATTAACGCTGTCTGTACGCATATAAGTTATCAAACCGGCCTCATACAAACGTTGGGCATTTTGCATGGTACGTCCTACTGAAAAACCTAATTTTCTTGATGCTTCTTGCTGAAGGGTTGAAGTGGTAAAAGGAGCTGATGGGGATTTGGTTGCAGGTTTTTTCTCTAATTGGCCCACTGTATAACTAGCCCCCAGGTTGTCTTTTAAAAAAGTCAATGCCAAGTCATAGCTTTTGAAAGCAGTGGGCAAGTCGGCCTTAAAAAGCTGACCCGTATTGTTGGCAAAAACTGCTTGTATTTTGTAACTGCGTTGCGCTTGAAATTGTTGTATTTCTTGCTCTCTTTCTACCACCAAACGCAGGGTGACAGATTGGACGCGCCCAGCGGACAATCCTCCTTGAACTTTTCGCCACAGTATGGGAGATAACTCGTAGCCTACAAGACGGTCTAAAACACGACGCGCTTGCTGGGCATCCACCAAGTTCTGATCAATATTTCGGGGATTGCTAATGGCATGTTGTATGGCAGATTGGGTGATCTCATTAAATACGATACGCTTGGTCTTGGCGTCTTCCAACTCCAATACGTTTGAAAGGTGCCAAGCAATGGCCTCTCCTTCCCGATCTTCATCGCTAGCAAGCCATACAGTATCAGATGTTTTGGCCAACTTTTTCAACTCACTAACTACTTTTTTCTTATCTGAAGATACGCGATATTTTGGGGTAAAGTTTTTTTCTACATCGACCCCCAACTCTTTGTCAGGAAGGTCAGAAATATGGCCATAACTAGAGACCACCTTAAAGTCAGTACCTAAGAATTTTTCTATGGTTTTGGCTTTGGCCGGAGACTCTACAATAACAAGATTTTTAGGCATAATTGAGGGTAAAAGTGCTCACAAAAGTAGCAGAATTATTTTTTAACCAACAAATGTCAACTTGAAAATAAAGCCATCATTGTTCAAAATCTCAAAAGTCAAATCACATATAAAACGTATTTTTGAACCATGGTAAGACGCTTGTTTCCCATTCTTGATTGGCTCCCAAAATACACCCCAAAATTGTTTATGGGTGACCTAAAAGCGGGTACAACCACGGCTGTTATGTTGGTGCCGCAAGGCCTGGCCTATGCCATTATTGCGGGTTTGCCACCCGTATACGGACTATATGCGGCGCTCCTGCCTCAAATTTGGTATTCCCTGACTGGCACCTCACGAAAAGCAGCAGTCGGCCCAGTAGCACTTGACTCGTTGATAGTGGCTAGCGCGATTGGATCTCTTACCCTAAGCGGGGTGGAATCACAGATAGCAGCCATCTTGTTTCTGACCCTAATGGTCGGGGGGCTGCAACTGCTGATGGGAGTATTGCGTATGGGAATTGTAGTGAATTACCTTTCCAAACCGGTCATTAGTGGTTTTACTTCCGCAGCGGCTATCATCATTGGATTGAGTCAAGTGAGATACCTACTCGGAATTGAAGTCACATCCGCCAATCAAATCCAACATATTTTAAAAGCACTCTATCAAAACATAGGGGAAACCCAACTTATCTCAGCAGTTGTTTGTGTCAGCGCCATAGCATTGATACTCATTTCTAGAAAAGTTGACCGCAGAATACCAGCACCTCTTATTGCTACCTTATTTGGAATTGCACTCGTGGCTATTACGCGCTGGGATTTACAGGGTCTCCTAGTGATCGGACAAATCCCCAAAGGACTTCCTGGTCTTTTGACCCCACAAGTTGACTTAAACCTGATTGGACAGTTGTTACCCTTTGCTTTTGCGCTGGCAGTTTTGGGCTACATGGAAATAATTTCAATCGCAAAAGGTATTGAAGAAAAAGAAGAGACATTCAACCTTAGACCCAATCAAGAACTGGTCGCACTGGGCACGTCCAATATTCTTGGTGCTTTTTTTCAATCATATCCCGTGTCAGCGAGCTTTTCTCGTTCTGCTGTAAACTACCAATCAGGTGCCAAAACCAACTTGGCTGGAATGATCAGTGCCGTTTGGGTGGGCTTGTTTTTACTTTTTTTTACGCAAACTTTTTTCTACTTACCCGTAGCAGTCCTAGCAGGTATTATTATGGTAGCCGTCTTTGGGCTTGTTGACATCCAATACGCCAAATTCTTGTTTCATACTCAAAGAGACGAGTTTTACCTACTTGTAATCACCATGTTTTTGACTTTGTTTATGGGTATTGCACAAGGCATTGTGTTAGGGGTATTGCTTTCATTGGTACTGATGGTAGCAAGGACTTCCAAACCTCATCATGCCATTTTGGGGCGTATAAACGGCACACAGTACTATAAAAACAAAGACCGTTTTGAAGAAGATATTTTGATGGATCCCGAACTCATTATCTTTAGGTTTGACGCCCAACTGTTTTTTGGCAATCGAGATTACTTTAAAACCGTTTTATCTGATGCGGTCCATCAAAAAGGCGCAACGCTTAAGGGAATTATTTTAGTCGCGAGGGGCATCACCTATATAGATAGCAGTGGCTTGAGTATGCTACAATCAATGATCAAGGGTTTTAAAGAAAATGGCATCCGCTTTATGGTGGCTGGCGCTATAGGCCCCGCAAGAGACATCCTTTACAAAAGCAAACTCGATGAGGTCATTGGGAAAGACAATTTTTTTGCAAAAACCTCCGATGCTGTCGACGACTTTAAAGGCATTACAAATCCTACAGAAATTCAGAAAAAGGTTTCCAATCAAAACAGTATTGACACCCAGACTTGACTTTCTTAGCAACAGAAGTGTACTTTTGTGTAAAATTTTTGACAATAATGGATTGGATCTTTGAACCATGGCCGTGGTATGTGGGCGGCCCTATGATTGCGCTGGTCATGCTGCTGCTTTTGCTAAATGGAGGTAAATTTGGAATGTCCTCAAACCTGAGGACCTTGTGCACACTGTGTGGCGCAGGAAAATCAACGCAATTTTTTGATTTTGACTGGAAATCTCAACGTTGGAACCTAGTTGTGGTCTTAGGTGCCTTTGTGGGTGGTTTTATAGGAGCAAATTATTTGAGCACAGAAACTGCCGTCGCTCTGAACCCCGATGTGGTAAGTCAGCTTCAGGAATTTGGCATCCAAGATGCAGGTGAAGCTTATTTACCTGAGCGTTTTTTTGAAAACAATGTTTGGACAGACTGGAAATCCTTGTCATTACTCATGGTGGGTGGTTTTATGGTCGGATTTGGTGCGCGCTACGCAGGGGGTTGTACTTCAGGGCATGCTATCTCTGGATTGAGCAATCTTCAGTTGCCCTCTTTGATTGCCGTTATTGGTTTCTTTATTGGCGGCTTGTTAATGAATCATCTTTTATTACCCCATTTGCTATGAGAACTGCATTGTATTTTATCATCGGTATTGTTTTTGGAATTACCATGTTTAAGTCCGAGGCGGCCTCATGGTTTCGAATCTATGAAATGTTTCAATTCAAGTCATTTCATATGTACGGCATTATTGGCGCTGCACTCGTCTTGGGAGTGCTGATAGTTCAAGGAATCAAAAGAATGAAACTCAAAACTTTTTATGGGGATGCCATTGAAATATCTGACAAAGACAAGGGTATAAAGCGCTATCTCTATGGTGGCATTGTGTTTGGAATAGGATGGGCACTGGCAGGCGCATGTCCAGGACCTATTTTTACCCTTATCGGAGCAGGCTACACACCCATTTTGGTCGTTTTGATATCAGCTACCTTGGGCACCTATGTATATGGACGTATCAAAGACAGACTTCCACATTAGGCCTTACTTGATACTTATGAAAGAGCTACTAAAACCTGACAAAATGTCGGTTTTTTTGTAACTTCGCTTCCTTAAACTAGCGCTGAATGGGCCAAATAGAAACTGAAGCTGTAAAAAATCCCCTTCAATACAATGGAGAAGTATTGATTAAGGACGTCAGCCCATCTGGATCAAAAAAATTGTATATCGAGAGCTATGGATGTCAAATGAATTTTTCTGACAGCGAGATTGTGGCATCTATACTTTCTGATGCAGGATATGCCACCACGCAAAACATTGACGAAGCCGACTTGGTATTGGTCAACACTTGCTCAATCCGCGAAAAGGCGGAGCAAACTGTACGCAACCGATTGGAGCATTTCAATGCGGCAAAAAAAGCCAATCCCAATATGAAAGTGGGAGTTTTAGGATGTATGGCAGAGCGCTTGAAAAGCAAGTTTTTGGAGGAAGAAAAAATGGTGGATTTGGTCGTGGGTCCAGACGCTTATAAAGACTTACCCAATCTATTACAAGAAGTAGAAACTGGCCGTGATGCAGTCAATGTAATTTTATCCAAAGAAGAAACCTACGCAGATATCAGTCCGGTTCGTTTGCAAACCAACGGTGTGACCGCATTTGTCTCGATAACAAGAGGTTGTGACAATATGTGTACCTTTTGTGTAGTACCTTTTACTCGAGGTCGTGAACGTAGTCGAGACCCCAAGAGTATCTTGTCAGAAATTGATGACCTAGCTCAGCGTGGCTACAAAGAAGTCACTCTTTTGGGACAAAATGTAGATAGCTATTTGTGGTACGGTGGTGGACCCAAAAAAGAATTTCACAAAGCTTCAGAGCTGCAACAAAAAACAGCCATTCATTTTCACCAACTCCTAGGCATGGTGGCAAGCGCACAGCCCCACATGCGTTTTAGGTTTTCAACTTCCAACCCACAAGACATGACTACAGATGTGCTACACACCATGGCCAAGCATCGCAACATCTGTAACTACATACACCTTCCTGTACAATCAGGGAGTGATCATATTTTAAAGGCCATGAACCGTCAGCACACACGTGCTGAGTACATGCAGCTCATCGATGACATACGCCGTATTGTACCTGATTGTGGTATTTCGCAAGACATGATCGCCGGATTCCCTGGAGAGACCGAGGATGACCACAAAGACACCTTGAGCCTGATGGAATATGTCAAATACGATTTTGGGTTCATGTTTATGTATTCAGAAAGGCCTGGTACTCCTGCGGCCAAAAAACTGGAAGACAATGTCCCAGATGCTGTCAAAAAACAAAGACTTCAAGAGATAGTAGCCCTTCAACAAAAACATGGGTTATGGCGCACACGCCAATTTGTTGGCAAAACAGTAGAAGTCCTTATAGAAAAAGAATCAAAGAAATCGGAGTTGCACTGGAGTGGACGCAACCAACAAAACACTGTGGTAGTATTTCCCAAAGAACACTATCGAGTGGGAGACTTCGTCCAAGTTCATATTACAGATTGCACCTCTGCAACCCTGATAGGAAAAGCCGTAAGCTCATGAGCAATATTCAAAACATCAAACAACGTTTTGGCATCATTGGCAATGATGCACAGCTCAATCGAGCCATTGGAAAGGCCATTCGAGTCGCCCCAACAGATATTTCTGTGTTGGTTACTGGAGAAAGTGGGGTCGGAAAAGAAAGTATTCCGCGCATCATCCACCAGCTTTCACTTCGCAAGCATGGCAAACTTATTGCAGTCAACTGCGGGGCCATTCCAGAGGGTACCATTGACTCAGAACTTTTTGGTCACGAAAAAGGAGCTTTTACAGGAGCCACCTCAACAAGGAGCGGATATTTCGAGGAAGCTGATGGTGGTACCATTTTTTTAGATGAAGTAGGCGAATTACCCCTAACCACACAGGTACGACTGTTGCGCGTTCTTGAAAACGGTGAATTCATAAAGGTCGGTTCTTCTAAGGTTCAAAAGACCGATGTTCGCATCGTAGCCGCTACCAATCTCAATATGATTGAGGCTATCCAAAAAGGAAAATTTAGAGAAGACCTTTATTACCGTTTGAGCACCGTCGAAATTGTTTTACCACCCCTTAGGGAGCGAAAAGAAGACATCCATTTGCTGTTTAGAAAATTCGCTTCCGACTTTGCCCAAAAATACCGCATGCCTACCGTTCGGTTGGAAGACAACGCCCAACGGCTTTTGGGACGACAAAGATGGAGTGGTAACATACGTCAATTGCGCAATGTGGCAGAACAATTATCAGTCCTTGAGCAAGAACGTGCCATAAGTGAAGATATTTTGAGACTTTACCTGCCCACGCAAGAAACCAACCTTCCCGCGGTTGTTGACCGTGACAAAAAGAGTTCTGATTTTGGTTCCGAACGTGAGATTCTGTACAAAGTTCTTTTTGATATGAAATCTGATTTAAATGATCTCAAACAGCTCACCCTCGAGTTGATGAATGGCACCAACTCAGACCAAGTACGAAGGGACAACGAGGGCTTGATTGAGAAAATATATGGGGATGCCCCTTCCCAAAACGACAGATTGCTGGCTCTAGACCAACCGCGTGAGGAAGATTACAAACAAAACCCCGAGGATCGATATGATTTTGCTGAAGAAATTCAAGAAGAAGAAACATTGAGCCTCCAAGACAAAGAATTGGAGCTTATTAACAAGGCTCTTGAAAGAAACAATGGCAAAAGAAAGGCCGCAGCTGCAGAGTTGGGTATTTCTGAAAGAACACTCTACAGAAAAATTAAACAATTTGATATTGAAGGCTAATATTCAATCCATAGTGATCACATTTTTAGCCCTATATTTTTTTGCGGGCTGTAAATTTTACTCATTTACAGGTGCCTCCATTCCAGAGGGTGCAGAAACAGTTCAGGTCAATATGTTTGTCAATAACGCTGCCAACTCCATTGGCTCTACTTTTGAGGCTGGACTCGATAGAGATTTTACAAATGCCTTACAAGAAGTTCTCATTAACCAAACCAACTTACAACTCACCGGAACTGAGGGCGACCTAATTTATGAAGGTGAAATCGAAGAATACAGAGTGACACCTACCACAGCAACCGCCCAACAAACCGCCGCCCAAAACCGACTTAGCATTTCTATCAACGTTCGCTATTTCAACACAAACAATGAAGAGGATGACTTTGAAAAACGTTTTTCATTTTATTTTGATTTCCCTGACACGCAACTCCTTCAAAATGTCAAAGCGGAGGCTCATGAAGTGATCTTTGAGCGCATTACTCAAGATATTTTTAACGAATCTCTAGCCAAATGGTAAACGATATTTCATCTCTGTCTCAACTTCGTGCCAAGGCCGAAAAATTTCCAGACGAGGCATTGACCGAGCTTAGCACACTCATTGAAGCTTACCCCTACTTTCAAGCGGCACGCGTACTAGAGCTCGACCTTTTAAGGCTTCTCAATCACAAGAAGTACAAAAAGGCCCTAAGACAGTGCGCGCTTCAAACCTCTTTTAGAGTTGCTTTGTACGAGCATCTGGAAAATCACAATATTTCGACCCAAAACATCCCTCAAATACCCAGTCAACCATCAGAGGAAAATTCTTTTTTAGCATGGCTTGAATGGGTCAATACAAACACGCGGGAAGCCAATCCTAAGAAATTTGACTGGATTGATGATTTTTTAGAGAGTAACCCTACAATACCACCTTCCAAATCCTCAAAAATTAAAGACCTAACGCAGAGTCAATCTTTGGCCACCAACGAAATCATGACCGAAACTTTGGCCAATCTTTATTTGAGTCAAAAAAAGTTTGAAGAAGCCAAGAATGCATTCAAAGTACTGGCTTTGAAATATCCAGAAAAAAGTGGTTTCTTTGCTGACCAAATTAAGCTTATCGAAGCTGAAATGGCATCTAAATAATACCCATGAGTACCTTTTCAATTTTTCTTTCACTAATTATCATAGTATCTTTTCTACTGATTCTAGTTGTTATGGTCCAAAACCCAAAGGGCGGCGGCTTATCTTCTGCGTTTGGTGGCGGTGGCCAACAACTGGGCGGTGTACAAAAAACTACCGATTTCTTGGATCGCAGTACATGGATACTTGCCTCTCTTTTGTTGGTGCTTATACTTTTGGCAAATTCAACTGTAGCACGCAACAATGAACTTTCAGAGTCTAGCCTCATTAATGAAGAAGCTATTGAAGCCGTGATTCCTGAAGAAATTCCAGAAACACTGCCAGAAATTCCTGTAAAAGAGGAAGAAGAGTAATTGTAAGCCCAAAATGCCATATTGTCACATTTGTGACATCACACAGGGACTATTCTAGCCTTGGCATGATTCATGTTTTACGAAAAAAAAAATCAATACAATGAGTAAAATCAATATAAAACCCTTAGCAGATCGTGTGTTGGTTTCGCCTTTGGAGGCAGAGACCAAAACTGCATCTGGAATCATCATTCCCGATACAGCAAAAGAAAAACCTCAAAAAGGAGCCGTTGTTGCTGTTGGACCTGGCACAAAAGACGAGCCAGTCACAGTTAAAGTTGGCGACACGGTACTGTATGGCAAATATGCTGGTACAGAACTCAAGTTAGAAGGTGAGGATTACCTAATTATGCGTGAAAGCGATATTCTAGCAATTGTTTAATTCATTTTAAAGAAAAATAATCATGGCAAAAGACATTCAATTTGACGTACAAGCGCGCGAAGGTCTCAAAAGATGCGTTGACGCGTTGGCAAATGCCGTAAAAGTAACCCTTGGACCAAAGGGTCGTAATGTAATTATTGGCAAATCCTTTGGTGGGCCACAAGTAACCAAGGACGGTGTGACCGTTGCCAAGGAAATAGAACTAGAAGATGCCCTTGAAAATATGGGGGCACAAATGGTAAAAGAAGTAGCTTCCAAAACCAACGATTTGGCTGGCGACGGAACCACTACCGCTACGATTTTGGCTCAAGCTATAGTGCGTGAAGGTCTTAAAAACGTGGCTGCAGGTGCCAACCCTATGGATCTTAAAAGAGGCGTAGACAAGGCCGTTGATGCCATAGTTAGCGACCTCAACAAACAAGCAGTTGAGGTAGGAAACTCCTCAGAAAAAATCAAGCAAGTAGCTTCTATTTCTGCCAATAATGATGAAACCATCGGAAGCCTTATCACAGAAGCTTTTGAAAAAGTAGGCAAAGAAGGCGTTATTACTGTAGAGGAAGCCAAAGGCACCGATACGTATGTAGATGTAGTAGAAGGCATGCAATTCGACCGAGGTTATTTATCTCCCTATTTTGTAACCAACTCGGACAAAATGGAAGCCGACTTGGAGAGTCCTTACATTTTGCTTTATGACAAGAAAATTTCTACTATGAAAGACTTGTTGCCTGTTTTGGAACCTGTGGCTCAAAGTGGAAAACCCCTTTTGGTCATTGCTGAAGATGTTGATGGTGAAGCCTTAGCCACACTTGTAGTTAATAAACTGCGTGGTGCCCTTAAAATTGCTGCTGTTAAAGCGCCTGGTTTTGGGGACAGACGCAAAGCCATGTTGGAAGATATTGCCATTCTAACTGGGGGTACTGTCATTTCTGAAGAGCGGGGTTTCACATTGGAAAACACCACTATTGACATGTTGGGAACCGCTGAGAAAGTGACCATCGACAAAGACAATACTACCGTAGTTAACGGAGCTGGTGATGCGGATAACATCAAGGCGCGTGTCAATCAAATCAAGGCACAGATCGAATCTACTACTTCGGACTATGACCGCGAAAAGCTGCAAGAACGCTTGGCCAAACTGGCTGGCGGTGTGGCAGTACTTTACGTAGGTGCCGCTTCTGAGGTAGAAATGAAAGAGAAAAAAGATCGTGTGGATGATGCACTTCACGCCACAAGAGCAGCCGTCGAAGAAGGTATTGTGTCGGGAGGTGGCGTAGCGCTTCTCAATGCACGAAAAGCCATTAGCAAGCTCAAGTCGACTAACGCTGACGAAGCCACTGGAACGCAAATTGTATTCAATGCAGTCGAAGCACCATTGAGAACCATCGTAACCAACGCAGGTGGCGAAGGGTCTGTTGTGGTTGCTAAGGTCGAAGAAGGTGATGCCAATTTTGGGTATGACGCCAAATCAGAAGCCTATGTAGATATGCAAAAAGCAGGAATCATAGACCCGAAGAAAGTTACAAGAGTTGCCCTAGAAAACGCAGCCTCTGTAGCGGGTATGGTTCTTACTACTGAATGTGCTCTAGTCGATATCAAAGAAGATACACCACCAGCCGCGCCACCTATGGGAGGCGGGATGCCTGGAATGATGTAAATCTAAACCTAGAAACTGCCCAATAGAATTGGGCAGTTTCTATTTTATGACCTATGTTCAACACCCTACTAAAAGAAATAGAACAGCATTTACGTCAAAAGCCCGCAAGGTTAGAAGGCATGACGTTTATTTGTAATCTTTTGCATCAAAAGCTGGAAAAGTATGATTGGGTAGGATATTATTTGCATAGCCAGGAAAAACCTGAACTGGTATTAGCTACTTATGTGGGGGCGCCCACTGATCATACGCATATTCCATTTGGAAAAGGCATTTGTGGTCAGGTTGCCTTAAGCAACCAAAACTTTATTGTAGACGATGTAAATGCACAAGAAAACTACATCGCTTGTAGCCTCGATGTGAAGTCAGAAATTGTAGTTCCTTTGATGGTCAAGGGACAAAATATTGGTCAAATCGACATAGACAGTCATACTTATGCGGCTTTCGATAAGAGCGATGCTGAATTCCTCACAAAGGTCAATACACTCGTAGCTACTTATTTGTTTTAAGAACCCGCAAATGGTGCATCCAAATGCGGTTGAAAATTGCTACTTTTGCACTTCAATTTTCAATCTCTTATGCAAGACGCCATTCAAGTGCAATCTGCACTCATCTCGGTTTACGACAAAAACGGACTTGATCCCATTGTCAAAAAATTACATGATCTCGGGGTTGCTATTTATTCAACAGGTGGCACAGCTGATTATATTGAAAAATTAGGGGTAGATGTTGTCCGTGTTGAATCTATCACTGACTATCCCTCGATCCTAGGCGGTCGTGTCAAAACCCTACACCCAAAAGTGTTTGGAGGAATTCTTAATAGAAGGATCCAAAAAACCGACCAAGAAGAAATTGCCAAATACCAAATTCCATCTATTGATTTGGTAATAGTAGACCTATATCCTTTTGAAGAAACCGTGGCTTCTGGAGGCACGCCACAAGAAATTATTGAAAAAATTGATATTGGCGGAATCGCATTGATTCGTGCAGCTGCCAAAAACCACGCAGATGTGGTTTGCGTGGCGGCACGTTCCAAATATGAAACGCTTGATAAAATTCTACAAGACCAAAAAGGGTCTTTTTCTTTGGAGCAACGCACCTCATTTGCAACACATGCTTTTCATGTGTCTTCCCACTATGACAGTGCCATTTTCAACTATTTTAGCGATGGAAGTAGCGCTTTGAAACTGAGTGTACCTCAAGGGCAACAGCTCCGATATGGCGAAAACCCACATCAACAAGGTTTTTTCTTTGGAGATCTAGACCAGTTGTTTGAAAAACACCATGGCAAGGCGCTTTCTTACAACAACCTCCTCGATGTGGATGCTGCTGTACAAGTGATGGAAGCATTTGAAGGAATGGATCCTACTTTTGCTATTTTAAAACACAACAACGCTTGTGGGGTCGCCACTCGAAATAGTTTAAGTGAGGCCTACAAAGCCGCATTGGCAGGAGACCCCATTTCTGCTTTTGGAGGTATTCTGATTGCCAACCATGAAATCGATGTAGAAACTGCCAATCTTATACACGACCTTTTTTGTGAAGTTGTGATTGCTCCGAGTTACCACTCAGAAGCCCTTGCGGTGCTAAAAGGCAAGAAAAACCGGATTATCCTTCAGCAAAAAACCAATACCCACAATCTCAAATTGGTGCGTAGTTGTCTTAACGGATACCTCGTTCAAGATAAAGATGATGTGGTAGATCACGTCGACATGTTACAGTATGCCACTGATAAAAAACCATCAGAAAATGAAATAAAAGACTTGTTGTTTGCCTCCAAAATATGCAAGCAAACCAAGTCCAACACCATTGTTCTAGCCAAAGGGCAACAGCTTTTGGCCTCGGGTACTGGCCAA
>JBMYKI010000015.1:0-10367 GCA_049595235.1 Flavobacteriaceae bacterium | reverse complement strand
GCCTTACAACAAGCGATCAAAAAAGCCGAAACCTTCGGGTTTGATCTTAAGGGCGCTGTAATGGCGAGTGACGCTTTTTTTCCTTTTCCTGACTGTGTTGAAATTGCCCACCAGGCAGGTATTTCTGCTGTGATACAACCGGGGGGGTCTATCAAAGACCAGCTCAGTATAGACTACTGCAATAACAATGGTGTGGCTATGGTGATGACGGGTGTGAGGCATTTTAAACATTAATTCGTATAATTACATAAGATAAGAGGGAGCTACATATGGGGTTTTTTGATTTTTTGACGGAAGATATTGCCATCGACTTGGGCACGGCCAACACCTTGATTATCCACAATGATAAAGTAGTGGTCGATAGCCCCTCTATTGTGGCACGGGATCGCAGGAGTAATAAAATAATTGCGGTGGGTCAAGAGGCCGCCTTAATGCAAGGGAAAACTCACGAAAACATCAAAACCATACGACCGCTTAAGGATGGTGTTATTGCCGATTTTAATGCTTCGGAGCAAATGATTAGTATGTTTATCAAAAACATACCAACCCTAAAAAAACGACTTTTTTCACCTGCCCTACGTATGGTAATATGCATACCTTCAGGGATTACTGAGGTTGAAATGCGCGCGGTAAGAGAATCTGCCGAGCGGGTGAATGGCAAAGAAGTGTATTTGATCCACGAACCCATGGCAGCTGCGATTGGTATTGGAGTAAACATCATGCAGCCCAAAGGAAATATGATCATTGATATCGGAGGAGGAACTACCGAAATTGCGGTTATTGCCTTATCTGGGATTGTTTGTGACAAATCTGTTAAGGTAGCAGGCGACGTGTTTACCAATGACATCATTTATTATATGCGCACCCAACACAACTTGTATGTGGGAGAACGTACTGCCGAGCGTGTTAAAATTTTGATTGGATCTGCTCTCGAGGAACTCGAAAACCCTCCTGAAGACATGACCGTTCAAGGAAGAGATTTGTTGACAGGTAAACCCAAAGAAACTGTGATTTCCTACCGCGAAATTGCCAAAGCCTTGGACAAATCTATCATACGAATCGAAGATTCTGTTATGGAAACTTTATCCCAAACCCCTCCAGAACTGGCCGCAGACATCTACAACACGGGGGTTTATTTGGCTGGTGGTGGTTCTATGCTTCGAGGTCTGGACAAACGCCTCTCTCAAAAAACTGATCTCCCCATTTTTATCGCTGAAGACCCATTGCGTGCTGTAGTACGCGGAACGGGTATCGCACTAAAAAACATAGAGCAATACAAAAGTGTACTGGTAAAATAGCTGAATAGACATGCACCAGCTGATTAATGCCATCATAAAATTTAGAAATGCATTGGTGTTTTCATTGCTTTTTGTGTTTTCACTACTACTTACATCTCAATCTAGCGGCTATCACAGGGACTTATTTTCAAAGTGGAGCACCAGTCTTAGTAGTTGGTTGCATCAAAGCACAGGTTCTGTAGGGTATTACATGAATCTTTCTAGTGACAACCAACGGCTGACCGAAGAAAATGAGCTATTGCTACAAGAACTTTTGTTACAAAAGCAAGCTGGTGACACCCCCCCCATTCCTTACAAAGTTGGAGCAGCGCGTGTGTTGCGCAATAGCTTTTTGTTAGACCACAACTACCTAACGCTTAATGTCGGAGAAACACAAGGGGTTCGTCCCGAAATGGGCGTAGTGAGTGCGCAAGGCATTGTGGGAGTGGTTCGGCACACTACCTCCAGATACGCACAGGTTATGTCAGTACTAAACAAAGACCTTCAAGTCAATGCAAAGCTGAAAAAAACCAATCATTTTGGCAGTCTCAAATGGGAAGGGGGAAGTCCTGCTGTTCTGAAACTGAACGACGTTCCCATTTCTGCGTCCATAGCACTGGGTGACACCATCACTACAGGAGGTATGTCAACCATATTTCCCGATGGAATTCCTATTGGCACTGTTGGTGGTTTTAGTCAAAAACCACTAACAAATTTCTATGATATCGACGTGACTTTGTTCCAAGATATGACCGATTTGGGTGTAGTTTATGTTATCGAAAATCCAGATCGTATTGAAATGGAATCCTTCAGAAACGCTCGTGATGAATAACAGAGTTTTCAACATATTGGCGCTTTTTATAGGACTGGTTTTGGTTCAAGGGCTGATTTTTGATAGGTTACTGATTGCCCAACAATATGTTCCTTATATCGCTTTGCTTTTCATTGTGCTCTACCCCACCGATTTGCGCCAAACCGTATTTCTGGTTATAGCGTTTCTTTACGGTCTTTCTCTAGATATTTTGAGTCTTTCTGGCGGCATACAGTCTGGCGCATGTCTTACAGCAGCTTTTCTGCGACCTATGGTGCTGCGTGCTGTTTTTGGGATAAGTTCTGACTACAGCGCCATCAAGTTTGCAAAAGTTCCTTTTGCCCAATGGTTTGTATATTGTCTATTGGTGGTTATGGTTCATCATTTGGTGCTCTTCTGGCTTAGTGCATTTAGCTGGAGTCGATTGCTATGGGTGTTACAACAAACTGTTGTCAACGGACTGCTGACCACTGCTGTTGTGACCCTATTTGTGTTTTTGTTTGTGTCAAAAAAATGAGAAAAAGCCTATTCTTTGTGTTGCTCTATAGTTTAGGGATTGTCTTTTCCCTAAGGCTTTTTTATTTGCAAGTCATGAGTACCGACTACGAGGATTTATCACTTCAAAATTCGGTTCTAAAAGAATATATCTATCCTGAACGCGGTTTAATTTATGACCGCAACGGACAATTGATTGTCGCCAACCAGCCTGCCTATGATGTGATGGTTATTCCAAGACGTGTTAGAGCTCATGACACCATGGCTTTTTGTGCTTTGTTGAAAATTGATAAAACCCGCTATTTGAACCAGCTCAACAAGGCACGCAACTACTCTACTCGTATTCCGTCCGTTTTTGTCTCCCAAGTGTCAAAAGAGGATTATGCTAAGTTGCAGGAAAAGATGTGGAAGTTTCCCGGTTTTTATATTCAAAAACGATCCCTTCGAAAATACAAGACCCAATCGGCTGCCAATATTTTAGGTTATATAAGTGAGGTAAACAATTCAGATATACGACGAGACCCATACTATCAGTCGGGAGAACTTATCGGTCGGCAAGGAATTGAAAAAACCTACGAGAACAAACTTCGCGGTCAAAAAGGAGTCCGCTACCTACAAAGAGACAGATTTAACAGAATCATAGGCCCCTATAAAGAAGGTAGCCTGGATACACTCCCGAAGACAGCAAAGGATATATACCTGACAATAGATATTGCACTTCAAGAGTACGGAGAATCCCTTTTGAAAAACAAACGTGGTGGTATCGTAGCCATAGAACCAGAAACTGGTGAAATTTTGATGAATGTGAGCGTGCCCAACTACAACCCAGATGAGTTGGTAGGTAGAGAGCGATCCGAACATTTTTTAATGCTTAAAAACGACACCATCAACCGACCCCTTTTTGATAGGGGCTTACAAGGGCAATATCCACCCGGTTCTCCATTTAAACTGCTCAATGCTTTGGTCGCCCTTCAAGAAAAAAACATAACTCCACGGACAGGATATACTTGCAATGCAGGTCATTTTTATGGAAGGGGACAATTTATGAAATGTCATTGTGAGGTAGGAACATTCAGCAGACTGAATAGCGGCATTTATAACTCTTGCAATACTTATTTCTCAAATATTTATAGAAACACAATAGATAGCTACGAAACCCCTCAAGAGGGCATGGATGCATGGAGCAGACACATCAAAAGTTTTGGCTTGGGTAATTATTTGGGCTACGACCACCCCACTGGTCAAAAGGGATTCATTCCAGATGCGGCCTATTATAATTATTGGTATCCAAACCAACGTTGGCGTGGTGCTACTTCGGTTTCTAATGCAATCGGTCAAGGAGAGGTATTGGCTACACCCATTCAATTGGCCAACATGACCGCAGCCATCGCAAACAGAGGGTCATATGTTACCCCACATTTTATCAAAAAAATCTCTAACGATACTATCGATATTCGATATCGAGAACGCAAACAAACCACCATAGATTCGATTCATTTTGAACCTGTTATTGAAGGGATGTCCAATGTGGTCAAGTGGGGCACAGCACGCAATGCGCGTATTCGAGGCATAGAAGTTTGCGGCAAGACAGGTACGGTTGAGAATTTTACTAAAATAAATGGAGAACGAACCCAACTTACCGACCACTCCATGTTTGTGGCCTTTGCCCCAAGGGAAAACCCCAAAATTGCAGTGATGGTGTTTGTGGAAAATGGGTATTGGGGCAGCCGTTGGGCCGCACCGATAGCCAGTCTAGTCATAGAGAAACATCTAACAGGTACCGTGAAACGTACCTATTTGGAGAGACGCATGCTCGAGGGCAGCCTACTAGAAGAATATGCCAAACCCCTTTCGGGAGAACCTTTTGAAATCAATGAATAGCAAGTACCTTATAAAATTTGATTGGGTGACATTGTTCCTGTATGTGGGATTGGTAGGGGTTGGTTTGGTGAACATATACTCCACCAGCCACAGTCCTGAAGTGAATATGTTTTCACTACAACATGCCTTTGGTAAGCAATTTTTTTTCGCAGGGGTAAGTCTGGTCATGATGTTTTTTGTGCAGTTTGGCCCTGTTAAAATATTTGAGCGCTTTTCAAGTATTGCCTACTTGGTGATTGTTGGCTTGTTGCTAGGCTTGTATGTGTTTGGCACAGAAGTATCTGGTGCGCGTTCTTGGTACAGTGTGGGTGGATTTAGCTTTCAACCTGCCGAGTTTGCCAAGGTTGTTACAGCGCTTGCCATCACCAAGCACATCAGCGACATCAACACAAACCTTAAAAAATGGAGTCATCGCCGTACTGCACTCATTCTTATATTACTTCCTGCCATACTTATTTTACCTCAACCCGATCCAGGAAGTGCTTTGGTGTTTTTGAGTTTTTTCTTGGTTTTACACGCTGAAGGAATGCCCTCATTTTACCTTTGGTCATTTTTTGGGTTGGCTTTGTTGTTTGTGCTCACACTTTTGCTAGGCGTCAAAGCCACTACCTATGGACTGGTGGTATTGGGAGTCGTGGCTATTCCAGTATTAGCTTCCAAAACAAGACGAAACAAAATGTTATCCACACTTGCAGTAGTGACATTGGCTATCGGCTTTGTACAGTCTGTCAATTATATTTTTGAAAATGTTTTTGAACAACGACACCGTGATCGTTTCAATATCGTTTTAGGAAAAGAAGTAGACACACAAGGAATCGGGTATAACATCAACCAATCACAAATTGCCATCGGTTCAGGGAGGCTTTCTGGAAAAGGATTTTTGGAAGGTACGCAGACCAAAGGAGACTTTGTGCCAGAACAACAAACCGATTATATATTTACCACGATCGGAGAGGAATGGGGGTTTTTAGGTTCTTTTTTGGTGATTGTCCTTTTTGTGAGTCTTATGCATAGAATATTGAATCACGCAAAACGCCAAAAGAATGACTTTAGTAGGATCTACTGTTATGCTGTGGTCGTACTCATTCTTACCCATTTTGGGGTCAACTTAGGGATGGTGCTGGGCCTGATTCCTACTATTGGCATCCCTCTACCATTTTTGAGCTATGGAGGTTCTCACCTACTGGCATTTAGTTTGTTGTTAGGAATCTATTTGCGACTCGATGCCAATCGTATCAATGAGTGGTAGACTTATTTGAGTTGGGGATCATACACATCGCGTAGGGCATTGCCCACCATCATAAAAGAGCTTACTAATAACATAATTGCCACACCGGGTGCCAAAGCCATAAAGGGCTTTCCCGTCAGCAAGAAAGGATAGTGATCCTTAATCATGGTTCCCCATGTGGGTACAGGGGGCTGGGCGCCGATACCCAAGAAACTCAATCCACTTTCTATTAGGATGGCTGCTGCAAAATTGGCAGCCGTTATTACCACCAGTGGACCAAAGGCGTTAGGTAAAATATGCTTACCGATGATGCGTAGTGATGAAAAACCCAATACGCGAGCAGCGGTCACAAATTGTCGGTTTTTTAGGCTGATGACCTGGCCACGGACAATACGGGCCACCTCAACCCACATGGTTAGGCCCACCGCAATAAATACTTGCCAAAATCCTTTGCCTAGAGCCACAGAAATAGCAATAACGAGCAAAAGCGTTGGAATCGACCAAGTCACATTGATCAACCACATGATCAAACGATCCACTATACCCCCAAAATAACCTCCCAAACTACCCAACAAGACACCAACCACCAATGAGATGAGAACGGCTATAAGACCAATGGAAAGTGAGATTCGGGTACCTACCAACAAGCGGCTCAGGATATCTCGGCCGAAAAGATCAGTACCCAAAATAAATTTTTTGTTATAGATGTAGTTTGCCTCGACAATTTCTGGATCATGATTAGGGAAAACCTCATATGAAATTAACAATTGCTGACCAGGCGACTCAAAATTAAAGTGCTCAATCCGAACCCCTGCTTCTTCAATTTGATAACTAGCAATCGGGTGTTCTATGCCTGGATTGGGATCTCCAAACAACCATTTTTCCCACACAGAAACGGGTGTTTTCGTACTAGGAATGTGCAACACTTGAACCTCAAAACCAGGGGGTTGAGAGTGGATAGACAAATGCATTTGGTTGGCGTTTTTGGAACCGTCCTCTGCCAAAATATACGCAAACAACGCCACAAAAACACACAAACTTATGTAGACCAAACCCAATACGCCTCCGAGATTTCGCATCAATCTTTTGGCGGTAGTTTTTTTAGTCAAAGGCAAAGGTTTTATTTTTTAGCTAGTGGCTTTTTAGCGATAAAACCAGGTTTTAAATCTTCAAGAATCAGCACGGCCTCCTCCACGTACATATCTGCAGACAAAGCGTCAAACCAACGGTCTCTTTTCTCACGAAACACCTCGTCGGTTGTCATTTTTTGAAGCTCATCTGGAAGTACCGTAAAATTCAGCTGGTTATCATAATCTTTTATGGGCTCAAAACGTTCAGCTTGTATTTTGTCAGCTGCAATTTCTCCAGCATAGGTATCATACCTCAATGAAACCGTATATTCTTCTTGACGATCGCTTACCCATTGTGCGTCGGCCTCAATCAATTTAAATATAGGATTCTCATCGACTCGTTTCTGGCTTTTTCGAATGACCGACTCATAGTTCAAATACCCTTTCCAAGGACTATAAGAAGCCGCATCTATACGATCCCACGACAAAGGGTTGTCCTCGTCCTTTTCACCAACATCCACATAGCTGTACCGATCAGGGGCAACCACATCACTTTTCACCCCTTCCAATTGGGTAGAACCCCCATTGATGCGATAAAACTTATCGGTAGTAATCTTTAGTGCGCCCAAGTTGCCATAGGTACTGTTGGAAATAAAACGATTGAGATCAACCAAATTCTGTACAGTCCCTTTCCCAAAGGTCTGTTTACTTCCCAAAACCACCGCACGTTTGTAGTCTTGCAAAGCAGCGGCTAGAATTTCAGAAGCAGAAGCCGATAATTCATTGACCAGAACCACCATAGGCCCGTCCCAAAGTATGTGATCATCACGGTCATACAGGACTTCTTTTCGGTTGCCTGTTGATTTGACCTGCACAATTGGGCCTTCATCGATAAACAAACCAGCCATATCAACTACGGTTTGCAAAGAACCTCCTCCGTTGAAGCGCAAATCCATAATAATTCCTTGAACACCTGCTTCTTTGAGCTTGGTGACCTCCTTGGTGACGTCATGGGCTGCATTGCGCTCTTTATAGTCTTTAAAATTGACATAAAACTTTGGCAAATGAATCAAGCCATATTTCTTCCCCCCTTTATTGATAATCGATGAGCGTGCATAAGATTCTTCCAAAACTACCACATCTCTAGTCACAGAAATTACCTCGACTGTACCGTCGACTTTTTTGATAGTCAAATGTACCTTGGTTCCTTTAGGGCCTTTGATAAGTTTGATCGCATCGTCTAGTCGCATACCTCTAATATCAACAGCTGTACCTTCTTCTTGACGGACAAGCTGAATCTCATCGCCCACTTCGATGAGCTGATCACGCCAAACTGGGCCTCCCGTGATGACATCAACAATTTTGATAGCCTGATCTCGCTTGGACAAGCGCGCACCTATGCCCTCGAACTGACCCGACATGCTCATATCGAATCGGTCTTTGTCTTCAGGTGCATAGTAGTTTGTGTGTGGATCAAATTGCAACACAAAGGCGTTGAGATAAGAAGCAAACCAATCTTTGCGCTCCAAATCGTCCATAATATCAAAAAAGTTTTCCATGTTGTTGCGCGTCACATCACGAGACTCCACCTCAAGCACTTCCATGGATTTGGGCGAATAGGAAGCGTCTTCCTCTGCTTTTTTTTCCTCCTCTTTGGCTTTGTCATACAGCACACTCAAGGTGGATAATTTGAGTTGCTGACGCCATTTTTCTCGGCGTTGTGAAAGGTTCGCTGGAAAGGATTGGGCTTCGTAGTTCAAATCCATCTCCTCATCTTTATCAAAAGAAAAGGGTTGCTCCAATAGGCTCGGGTACAGCGCCTCCACTTCTTGCATACGTTGGGTCAAACGTTCAAAAGTGCGTTTAAAAAAGTCAATTTCAATGTTTTTAAGCTGGTCGTCTAGACGGTACTTATAACGTTCAAACTCTTTAAAATCGCTTTGCAAAAAAAAGCGTTTTTGACCATCTATAATTTCTAAATACTCATAGAAAACTTGCTCTGACAAATCATCATTGAGTGTTTTGGCGTCAAAATGACCGCGGTCTAGCACATAAGATATCAATTCAATCAGCAGACGGTCTTTGTCTGGATTGTCAAAGGTTTTTGAAAATGGGCTGGCCAAGGCCGACCAAACAAATAGGGCCACAGCAGCCACAACAATAGTGATAGAGGCGTTCTTCTTCATGATTTTTATTTACTAAATGTAGGTGCACTAATATAAGTATTAATTACAAACAGACCCGAAGGCTAATGCATTTTGAATTCTTTATTTTTGTACAAAGATCAAGCCATGGAAAACAAACCTTTGATACTGGTAACCAACGATGACGGCATTAGTGCACCTGGACTTCGTACGCTAATCAAAGTGATGAACACCATAGGGGATGTGGTGGTGGTGGCACCCGATAGTCCGCAGTCAGGGATGGGCCATGCGATTACCATCAACAGTACCTTGCGGTGCACGGAAGTGGACTTAGACAAAGGACCTCAAAAAGAATATGCATGCTCGGGAACCCCCGCAGATTGTGTAAAGCTAGGCGTACATGAACTACTCAAACGCAAGCCCGATTTGTGCGTTTCTGGTATCAATCACGGCTCCAATGCGGCCATCAATGTCATATATTCAGGAACCATGAGTGGCGCCATTGAAGCTGGTATTGAAGGTATACCCGCTATCGGATTTTCTTTGTTGGATTACCGATGGGACGCCGATTTTGAACAAATCTCATCCTATGTTGAAGAAATTGTTCGTAATGCCCTGACTCATGGCATACCTGAAGGCACGGTACTAAACGTGAATTTTCCAAAACTCCCAAACAACCAAATCAAAGGGGTGAAAATATGCAGACAAGCAAAGGCTTATTGGATAGAAGAATTTGACAAGCGCAAAGATCCCCAAGGCAAAGAATATTACTGGCTTACAGGTGAATTTATCAATGATGACAAAGGCGAAGACACCGACCAGTGGGCATTGGACAATGGGTATGTATCTATCGTACCCACCCAGTTCGACCTCACTGCCCACCATCACATCCAAAAACTCAATACATGGGCTTTTACCGACGACTGAGTCCAGGGCTTACCGGGTGGTTATCGGGGCTTTTAGTGCCCATGCTCACGCTGGTATTACTCATTCATTTTTTTGTGGATGGCGCTTGGGATTCCAAAATAAACACCTTGGAAGTTCAAAATCGTATGGGCGCATGGATAAGTTTGGGTGCGATTCCTAATTTGTTACTGTTCACTTTTTGGATTCGTAAAAAAAAGGATACTGCTGCGCAAGGGGTGCTTGGAGCTACTTTTTTTTGGGCCATACTCACACTATTTTTTACATTTAGATGATGAAGTACTACATCATTGCCGGAGAAGCATCGGGAGATTTGCACGGATCCAAACTGATCAAGGCATTGCTAGCGCATGCCCCTAATGCACAAATCCGAGCTTGGGGTGGCGATAAGATGCAAAATGCGGGTGCCCACATAGTAAAGCATTACAAGAACCTCGCTTTTATGGGGTTTTTGGAAGTGCTGCTCAACTTACGTACCATCCTTGGCAACCTCCGTTTTTGCAAAGAAGACATTTTAGGATTTCAACCCGATGCCCT
>JBMYKI010000014.1:0-27597 GCA_049595235.1 Flavobacteriaceae bacterium | reverse complement strand
AAGTTTCTCTACGCCGTACTTTTTGGAAAGCTCTTCGTGGATTTTGGTATAATATTCGTTGTTGGCTACGTCTACGTTGGTTTCTCTATGGCAGTCAATACACCATCCCATGGTCAATGAGGAATGTTGATACAAGATTTCCATCTCTTCGACAGGGCCATGACACTTTTGACAATCAACCCCAGCCACCTCTACGTGTTGGGCGTGGTTGAAATAAACAAAATCGGGCAGGTTGTGAATCCGCACCCATTTGACAGGCTGCGTTTCGCCAGTGTATCGTTGGTTCTCTTCGTCCCAACCTACAGCTTTGTAGAGTTTTTTGATTTCGTTGGTGTAGAACTCCTTGGTATATCCTTTCTCCAAATCTTCCTCTCCGTTATACTCTGCAATGTTGACGTGACAGTTCATACAAACGTTGAGTGATGGAATCCCAGAATGCTTGGATACACGTGCAGATGAGTGACAATATTTACAATCGATCTCATTGTCTCCAGCATGGATTTTGTGTGAGTAGTGAATGGGCTGAACGGGCATATATCCCTGGTCCACACCTACCTGCATCAAATAACCATAGCCAAAATAGGCACTAGAAAGCAATAGGAAAATCACAGAAACAAATACCAAAAAGGTGTTTTGAATGTACGCTTTCCACAATGGCAAACGCTTTTCTTTCTCTGCTTTTACGATTTCAACCCCGTTGGCTGCGGCTATTTTTCTCAACGTACTGTTGACCAAGTACAACATGGTGATTAGCACCAACAACACCAAAACAAGTACCCCCAAAATGAGGGTCGAAGAGGTATCATCGCCACCTCCCGAGGATGTAGTGGCTACGGCAGCAGGAACGGCAGGTGCTGGTGGCGTGTAGTCTGTGTAGGCTAAAATATTGTCGATGTCTTCATTGCTCAACTGAGGGAAGGCAGTCATCACAGATTTGTTGTACTCCTCATAAATGGCTACGGCTTGTGGATCACCAGCTTTGACCATCGCCATTGAATTTTTTATCCAAGCATACAACCACTCTTTGTCGTACTTTTCAGAAACACCCGCGAGTGCCGGTCCGACAGCGCGCTTGTTGAGTTTGTGACAGGCAGCGCAGTTGGCATTAAAAAGCGATTTTCCCTTTTGAACATCAGGCTCTTGAGCACCGACAAAAGAGGAAAAAATGAGCGCAAGGAGGGTGGTTGTGAATATGCGGCTTGGGGCAACACTTCGGTAAGAAAACCTAGTCATGTTAAATTGGCGTAAATTCATCAAAGCATATGCTATGAACATTCAGCTGACAAAAGTACGACACAGCCCCCATTTTAGGAAGCCCTGTGTGTAGCAAAAATTAATTTATATTTATTCTAAATTGAATTGTTAAAATGCTGTTTTTCAGGGATTTGTGTATTATTTGTTATAGAGGAATTAAACAATAATTCAAAACAAAAATTGTGTGTGATGCCGAGTCGATGTTTCTTTGTGGGCATGAAGAGAATTGCGTTTTTATTTGCCCTTGTTTTTTGTTTTTTTCTGACCGCTCAGGAGAGTGTATTGCGTCTGACATTGCCAGAAAATTTAGAGAATGTTATGTCTCGAAAAATCGATTTGGACAAAACGCGCTCCGAACAAGAACAATATACGGTGCAAATCTTTTCTGGAAATTTTGAGCAAGCTGAAATTCAGCTCGCACGTTTTAAGGGATTTTTCCCTGAGATTGAAGCAAAACTCACTTTTGAAACCCCCAACTACAAAATTCGTGTGGGGCGCTATGCTACGCGATTGGAAGGTTTAACAGCTTTGGCAGAAATCAAAAAGAAATTTTACCAAGCTTTTTTGTTAATTCCCTAAAATTTACTTGAGCTTTTTCTTGACGGCTATTTCTTGGAATGCCTCAATGGTATCGCCTATTTTGATGTCGTTGTAGCCCTTGATCTGAAGACCACAATCATAGCCTTTGGTTACTTCTTTAACATCGTCTTTAAAGCGTTTGAGGGACTCTAAAACGCCTGTATAAACCACCACCCCTTCTCGGATGATACGCACGCCTGAGTTTCGTAAGATTTTACCGTCCATAACCATACAACCTGCTATGGTACCCACTTTGGATATTTTGAAGGTCTCACGGATTTCCACGTTTCCAGTCACTTCTTCCTTAAACTCAGGGGATAGCATCCCTTCCATAGCGTCCTTAAGATCGTTTATGGCATCATATATAATAGAGTAGCTGCGGATGTCTATGGCTTCTTTGTCTGCGAGCTGACGTGCGGTTCCCACAGGACGCACATTAAACCCTACTATGATGGCATCAGAGGCTGATGCCAACAAAACATCAGATTCGGTGATGGCACCAACGCCTTTATGGATGATATTAACTTGAATTTCTTCCGTAGATAGTTTTTGGAATGAATCCGTAAGTGCCTCGACAGATCCATCGACATCTCCTTTTAAAATGACATTGAGTTCTTTAAAGTCACCCAAAGCAATACGACGACCAATTTCGTCTAGGGTAATGTGTCGTTGGGTGCGAACAGATTGTTCACGCACCAGTTGGGTTCTTTTGGCGGCAATTTGTTTGGCTTCTTTTTCGTCTTCAAACACATTAAAACGATCTCCAGCCGTGGGTGCACCATCAAGACCTAGAAGCGAAACAGGGGTTGAGGGTCCAGCGATCTCTACATCATGACCGCGCTCATCTTGCATGGCTTTGACTTTGCCGCTGTGACGTCCAGCCAACAAAAAATCGCCGATGCGAAGGGTTCCTGCCTGAACCAAGACTGTGGATACATAGCCCCTTCCTTTGTCTAGATAGGCCTCTACAATCGTTCCTTGGGCCGGTTTGTTGGGATTGGCCTTGAGCTCGAGCAATTCGGCCTCAAGCATTACTTTTTCGAGCAGCTCATTGATACCTGTTCCTTGCTTGGCCGAGATATCGTGAGACTGAATCTTTCCTCCCCAGTCTTCTACCAACAAATTCATGCCTGCCAAGCCTTCTTTGATTTTATCAGGGTTGGCGTTGGGGCTGTCAATCTTATTAATAGCAAACACAATGGGCACAGAAGCTGCCTGTGCATGACTGATCGCCTCTTTGGTTTGTGGCATGATATCATCATCGGCCGCAATAACAATAATGACCAAGTCGGTTACTTGGGTACCGCGTGCACGCATGGCCGTAAAGGCTTCGTGACCAGGTGTGTCCAAAAATGTAATTTTCTGACCGCTTTCCAACTCAACACTGTAAGCCCCGATGTGCTGGGTAATACCCCCAGATTCGTCCGCAGTTACGTTGGCGTTTCTAATATAATCCAACAAAGAAGTCTTTCCGTGATCGACGTGACCCATGACAGTTACTATGGGTGCGCGCGACGCCAAGTCTTCAGGTGCATCTATGTCTTCTTGGATAGCCTCTTCGATGTCTGCAGTGACAAATTCTACCTCATACCCAAATTCCTCAGCTACTATAGAAAGTGTTTCCGCATCCAATCGTTGGTTCATAGTCACCATGATTCCTAAGGTCATACAAGCAGATATGATTTCTGTAGAACTGATATCCATCATGGTGGCTACCTCCCCTACAGTCACAAATTCTGTGACTTTCAATACTTTGCTTTCGGCTTCGATTTGCGCCATATCCTCTTCTGAACGCTGGCGGTGGGTGTCACGCTTTTCTCGGCGGTATTTGGCGCCTTTAGATTTGGTGGTTTTACCCTGTAGTTTTTCAAGGGTTTCACGGATTTGCTTTTGGATTTCTTCATCGCTCGGCTCCTCCTTCACCACAGCAGGGCGGGCGGGTTTGCGCTTGTTGCCAGGTTTTCCACCCGGCGCATCTTTGGTGATACGTTTTCTGCGTCTTCTACGCTCCTGATCAGCGTTGGCACTCGGTTTGGGTTTTTCGAACTTTTTAAGATCAATTTTATCTCCCGCAACTTTTAAACCACTCAATTTGGTGTACTGAGTCGTATGTTTTTTCGGGGCATCCCCTGCAGGTGTTGCTTCCTCGGGTTTTGCCTCAGTAGAAGGCGTTGGAGGTGTTTCAGGCGCTTTGACTGGCTCTGTCTCCTTAGTTGTTTCTGTTTCTTGAATTTCTTCTTCTTCAACAGGGGAAGGTTCAGGCTTTTTGGGCGACAAATCTATTTTACCCACCTGTCGCAATCCTTTAAGATCCGACTTAGCAGAAATTACATTTTGTTTGGTTTCTTGCTTTTCTTCAATTTGTTGGCGAATGGCCTCCTTCTCCTTGCGCTTTTCTTCACCCACCTCATGCGAGGCCTCGCGCTTGTTGCGGTCGGTCTGGAAAGCATCCAACAACAACTGATATTCTTCTTGAGAAATCTTTGAAGTGGGCCGTGCTTCTATCTTGTGACCATGCTCGGCCAAATGATCCACCACACGATCCAAAGAGATGTTTAACTCTCGAAGAACTTTGTTGATGCGAATTGTTTTTACTTCAGACATACCTTGTTTTCAAATTCAAAAATATGAATTTCCAGCGCTTTTAACCTGAAAATTCTGCACTTAATATATTGCGCACCTCGACTATGGTCTCTTCTTCCAAGTCTGTACGCTTGACCAAATCTGCCACTTCTTGCTCTAACACGCTCTTGGCCGTATCGAGACCTACCTTTCTAAACTCCTCGATAATCCATGCTTCGATTTCGTCTGAGAATTCTGAAAGTTCGACATCTTCTTCAACACCTTCACGATACACATCGATTTCGTAACCTGTCAATTGCCCAGCCAAACGAATGTTGAATCCGCCGCGGCCAATTGCTTTGGATACTTCGGATGGATCCATAAATACCTCGACACGTTTTTGTTCCTCATTAATGGTCATCGACGTAATCTTGGCAGGACTCAGTGCACGTGTGATAAGCAATTGAGTGTTGTTGGTGAAGTTGATCACATCAATGTTTTCGTTGCCTAACTCTCGTACGATACCATGTATTCTAGATCCTTTCATTCCGACACAAGCGCCTACAGGATCGATGCGGTCATCATAGGAGTCCACGGCTACTTTGGCTTTTTCGCCGGGAACGCGAACAGCTTTTTTGATGGTGATAAGACCATCGAAAACCTCGGGAATCTCTTGTTCGAATAGTTTCTCCAAGAATTTGGGAGAAGTCCTAGACATAACGATGCTTGGCTTGGTGCCTTTGAGCTCTACACTTTCAATGATACCACGCACATTGTCTCCTTTTCTGTAAAAATCGGACGGGATTTGGCGGTCTTTGGGAATAACAATTTCGTTACCATCGTCGTCTAACAAAATCACCACTCGATTGCGTACGTGATGTACCTCGGCTGTGTAGATTTCGCCCACAAGATCAATGAATTGTTTGTATATAATGGTGTTGTCGTGCTCATGTATACGAGCGATTAGGTTTTGACGAAGTGACAATATAGAACGTCGGCCCAAATCCGAAAGCTTTACTTCTTCAGAAACATCTTCGCCTACTTCAAAGTCAGGCTCGATTTTGCGCGCTTCCGTAAGTTCGATTTCCTCATTGGGATCCTCCACAGCACCATCTTCTACAACGATGCGGTTGCGCCAGATTTCCAAGTCACCCTTATCGGGATTGATAATAATGTCAAAGTTGTCGTCGGTACCAAATTTACGTTTGAGGGTGTTGCGAAACACCTCTTCCAAAATCGCCATAAGGGTCACACGGTCGATGAATTTGTCGTCTTTAAACTCTGAAAATGATTCGATTAATGCGAGATTTTCCATTGCGGGGTTACTTAAATTGTAATTGAACAGTTGCTTTTTGAATGTGGTCATAGGGCAAGCACACTTGCTTGGCCACGGTGTGTTTTCCTTTTCCTACTGGTTTGGGCTCACGCGCCTTCCAGTGGAGGGTAATGTTTTGATCGTCTGCTTCGGTCAGGGTGGCTTTGTAGGACTGATTGTCAGCGGTCTCTACCACCAATTTTCTGCCGATGTGTTTGCGGTACTGACGGGCGGTTTGCAAGGGAGTCGATGCGCCTGCCGAACTGACTTCCAAAGAGAAGTCTTGGGCCTCACGGTCCAGGTTGTGCTCGATATGACGGCTAACAGCCATACACTGCTTGAGGGTGACCCCGTGGTCACCGTCGAGAGTGACACGCACACGCGATTGCTCGTCGATTTGCAAATCGATCAAAAACAAATCGGGCTGTGCTGCCAAGGCTTCTTCCAAAAGAGTATGTACTTTGTTTGTAAACTCCATTGTTTAGAAATAAAAAAGAGGACGCTGTCCCCTTCCGTAGTTCCACAAAATCGAGGCAAATATAAGTATAAATTCACTAAAATCCCGAATTTCTTACATTCGCAGGGATGGAAACCTATGCAAACGCACTGCTATATGCCATACCGGCTTTTGTTTTGCTGATGTCTCTGGAGATGCTCTACGGCCATTGGAAAGGCAAGCAGACCTATGTGTTTATAGACACCATCGCCAGTTTGAGTTCCGGGCTGACCAACATTCTCAAAGACACCCTAGGGCTTGCATTGATACTGATTTCCTACCCATGGTTGGAAGACACCCTGTCTTTGGTTGAAATCACAGCCACGCCTTGGCTCTACTTGTCGGCTTTTGTGTGTATTGATTTTGCATCTTATTGGTCGCATCGGCTTAACCACAAAATCAATGTGTTTTGGAACCAACACATCATCCATCACAGCAGTGAAGAATTCAATATGGCTTGTGCGCTCAGACAGAGTGTTTCCAATCTGTTGGGCTACGGGGCTTTGTTTCTAATCCCTGCCGCCCTACTTGGTATTCCCGAACAAGTCATCGGGCTGTTGGCACCCTTGCATTTGTTTGGGCAATTTTGGTACCACACACGCCATATCGGTAAGTTGGGGTGGTTAGAATATATCATCGTGACACCCTCTCAACATCGGGTTCATCACGCCATCAACCCCATCTATATTGATAAAAATCTAGGCGCTATTTTTTGTGTTTGGGACCGTATGTTTGGGACCTTTCAAGAAGAATTGGACGAGGAACCACCTGTATATGGGGTGCTCAAGCCTGTACAAACTTGGAATCCCATATTGATCAACTTTATGCACTTGTGGAGCCTGACAAAAGATGCATGGCAGACCAAAAACTGGAAAGACAAACTCCGCATTTGGCTGAAGCCTACCGGTTGGCGACCTGCAGATGTGGCTCTAAAGCGCCCTGTAGAAACCATTGAAAATGTACACGATTTTGAAAAATATGCCCCAAAAAACAACAAAAAGCTCTCTTATTGGGCTTTGTTTCACTTGTTGGCTACCCTTGCGCTACTGTTGCACATGCTTTCGCGATTTGCATCGCTAGACCCAAAGCAATTGTCACTTATTGGTTTGGCTTTGTTTGTGGCGGTCTTTGGTTACACCAGTGTAATGGATGGCAAAAAATGGGCTTTATGGTTTGAACATTTGCGGAGCTTTCTCACTATTGGATGGGCGCTGATGGTGCTAGAGCAAGATGTGAGTATCTACACGCCTTGGTTGGTCTATGGCATTCTTTCTTGGGTGATGGTTGTGTACTTGATTCGTAGAAATATCAATTGACACCTAACAAAAAATCCCGCAGGTTGCGGGATTTTTGTTGGCCTACTAGGGATCGAACCTAGACTCTTCTGAACCAAAATCAGACGTGTTGCCAGTTACACCATAGGCCATTGGAGGTGCAAAAGTAAAATAAAGTTTTTGGAAGACCAATACTTTGTATTTGGATTTCACTCCAAAATGAGAAATGTGTACTTTCGTACCTCGTTTCAATTCGTTTGCATGAACTACAATCAATGGAACAACCTTTTGGGTTGGGCGGTATTTTCCGTGGCCTTTACTACCTACATACTTACCGTGGAGCCCACGGCCAGTTACTGGGATTGTAGCGAATACATAGCCACTTCAGCCAAACTCCAAGTAGGACATCCTCCGGGGGCGCCCTTTTTTCAAATGGTAGGTGCTGTTTTTGCTGGTTTGGCCCCTACACCAGAACACATTGCCCTTGCGGTGAATATGATGTCGGTGCTCGCTAGTGCTTTTACGATTTTGTTTTTGTTCTGGACCATCACCCGGCTGAGTAAACGCATTGTCGATCCCAAAAACAAAGGAGACCACAACGCAGGGATTTTTGTGGCTGCTGCTGTGGGTGCCTTGGGTTTTGCTTTTTCGGACAGTTTTTGGTTCAATGCAGTGGAGGCCGAGGTCTATGCCATGGCTACCTGCATACTTGCCGTTCTTTTTTGGCTGGGCTTGCGTTGGGAAGCCGACATGCACACCCCTAGAGGAGATCGCTGGTTGGTGCTTATTGCTTTTGTGGTAGGGCTTTCTTTTGGCGTACACTTTATGGGATTGCTGACACTCCCGGCCATCGGCATGCTTTATTATTTTAAAAATACGCACACAATTACCATAAAAAACTTTGTGCTAGCCAATGTCATATCGGTTGCCATTTTGTTGTTTATTTTCAAATTGTTATTGCCTTCCACTTTGGCTTTCTTTGGGTATGCAGAAGTGTTTTTTGTGAATCAGATAGGCTTGCCGTTCAATTCTGGCACTCTTTTGGCTGGTACAGCCATCGTTGTGTTTTTCTGGTTTGCACTCAAGTGGACCCAATCCCGCCAATGGGTACAAATCAACACCGCCTTGCTGTGTGTGTTGTTTGTCCTTATTGGCTTTTCATCATGGATGATGCTTCCCATACGCGCCAACGCCAACACGGTCATTAACGAAAACGCACCCACCGATGCCCGCTCCCTATTGGCCTATTACAATCTTGAACAGTATCCGGACACCCATCTGTTCTATGGCCCCATGTTTACAGATATGTATGCGGGGCAAGACCCCGACACACCCTACGTGGATGACAAACCCAAATATGAGCGTGATGAGAAAATCGGTCGCTACATTGTTGTCAATGAGTGGGAACAGGCACGCATCAACAGCAATAGCACCCATGAAGGCCTACTGCCCAGAATGTGGAGCAGCGGAAATGCGGTTAATTACATGCGTTATTTTGGGGTAGTAGATTTCGACATCAAACCTGAATACCGCAACGAACAACAGCTGATTCAGATGGTCAATGAGTTTATTGGACGTTGGAATGAAGGCGATGCAGATGTGGAAGACTATCACCGCTTTTTACAGCAGTTTGGATCCTACTTGGACATTGAAAAACCCTCCTTTTTTACCAACCTCCGCTATATGTTTGAGTTTCAAATGGGCTATATGTACTGGCGGTATTTTATGTGGAATTTTTCGGGACGCCAAAACGATATTCAAGGCAAGCTCGATCGCACCAATGGGAATTGGATTAGCGGAATTCCTTTTATAGACAATTGGCGACTTGGATCTCAAGACGCGTTGCCAAGCGAGTTGCAAAACAACAAAGCAAAGAACAAATACTATATGTTGCCTTTGCTATTTGGATTATTCGGACTTCTATTTTTGTACCAAAAAGATTCCAAACGTTTTTGGGTGGTATTATTGCTGTTTTTGTTCACGGGCTTGGCGCTCAAAGTGTATTTGAATGAACGGGTTTTTGAGCCTAGAGAAAGGGACTATGCTTTGGTAGGTTCCTTCTACGCTTTTAGCATTTTTATAGCATTTGGGGTGCTGGCACTAAGTACACGCTTGCGAAGCTTTTTACAGCCCAAACTAGCCATCACTTTGACAGCTATTTTTAGCTTGTTAACCGTTCCTGTGTTGATGGCATCCGAAAACTGGGATGATCATGACCGGTCTGGTAGATACACGGCCCAATCTACAGCCAAAGCCTATCTCGATTCGGTTGAGGAAGGCGTAGATGCCATGATTTTTACCATAGGCGATAACGACACTTTTGCCATCTGGTATGCCCAAGAAATTGAGGGATACCGCACCGATGTGCGTAGTATCAATACCCAACTTCTGGCAACCGATTGGTATATCGATCAGTTGAAAAGAAAAACCTATGAGAGCACGCCCATCCCCTCACAGCTCAAACACGCCCAATATGCTTATGGCGTTCGGGACTATATTAAGCACGAGGCGCTCCTCGATAGTGTCCGTTGGGATATTAGCGACTTCATGAGTTGGGTGAGTAGTGATCATCCTCGCACCAAATACAAACACTTGTTGCAACAATACGGAGCGGACCTTGAACGAATCCCGAAAGCGACTCAAGAACTGGTGTATTATCCTACCAATAAAATTAGAGTGCCCGTCAACAAAGAAAACGTACTTAAAAGTGGCGTTGTCAAAGCAGAGGATGCCGATCTCATTGTAGATTACATCGATATAGACCTCCCTACTTCTGGTTTGTACAAAAACCGCTTGATGATGCTCGACATTCTGAAAAACAACGACTGGGAAAGACCAATTTACTTTACTGGTGGTAGCTATGATGAAGAAGAATATTTTTGGATGAAAGACTACCTTCAACTTGAGGGGTTGGTGTACAAATTGGTGCCCATTCGCACGCCAATTAACCCAAACAATCCCTACCAAATGGGGCGTATTGACGCCCAAAAAATGTATGAGATTGTCAAAAAATGGGATTGGGGCAACGCGGAAAGCCCCGATATTTATCACGATCCCGAAACACGAAAAAACAGCATTTCGTTCCGATCCAATATCAGCCGATTGGCAGAAGCTTTGATTGATTTAGGGCAGTCCGAAAAAGCCATCGAAGTACTCGACTTGGCTATGCACAAGATGCCCCTAGAAACTTTTGGGTACTACAGTCTTTTGACCCCCTTTGTGGAGGCCTATTACAGGGCTGGTGACCAGCCCCAAGCAAAAGCTTTGATGCGCCAACTTTCCGAAGGCTACAGAGAATATATGAAATACTATGCGGGTGTATCGCTTGATGACCAATACAGCATGTCACAAGAACTGTTGGCCTACGTCGAACGCTACCGAAGCTTGGTCGAGGCTGTGGTTCAAGCCAGAGATTTTGATACACTCAATCAAGAGTTTGATTTGTTCTACGAATCCATATTACCTTTCAGGTATTTCTATGGTGACTACGACTTTTATACAGAACTTCAGCCCTTTGTGTCCGCTTTATACAAAGCGAATAGCTCTGAAAGTGGTTTGGATTTGTATAAAAAAATAGCGGAGGTCTACCAAAACAGACTGGATTTATATGCCAGCGTGGAAACTGATGATATAGCCTATTATGCGTCCTCTATTCGTTTGGATGTGGAAGCCTACAAGTCATTGTTGGAAGCGCTGAAAAGGAATGAGAAAGACGAAGTGCTGATTGAAAACGCTCAAAAAACGTTTGACTCTGCAACGGCTAGGTATAAAGATCTATAAATTTATAGAAAGTCTTTCATCAAGGAAATCAAGGTGTTGGCATCTTGCTCTCCGCTCTGACGCCAGACCATTTCACCCCCTTTGTAAATCATAAGCGTAGGCAAGCCTTTCACGCGCAATGCTTCTGCCAACTGTGGATTTTTATCTACATCGATTTTGATGACTTTGCCTTGATCTCCCATAGCAGCAGCTACATCGCGAAGCACAGAGTGCATCTCATCAGAAGTTTCTCCCCACTCTGTGTAGAAGTCGAGCAGGATTGGAATTTGCGCATCTATTAACTCACCAAACTTTGACATGGTTCAATTAAATTTAGAATATGCTTAAGGCAAAAATACATTTTTATGGTTAAAAAGATGTTAAACCGCTTTTTTTAGGGTGATTACCGATATTTCTGGCCAAATACCAAAGCGACCGGGATAGGCCAAGTAACCAAACCCTCGGTTGACATTTAGGTGTTTGTTGTTTTCTTTATACATACCTGCCCAGTAAGGATACCGCCACTGCACGGGGCTCCATTTGAATTTACCCGGAATTTCAATCCCGAATTGCATACCATGGGTATGCCCGCTTAGAGTTAAGGGTATGTGTACATTCTCATCTTTCACTTTGAATTGCCAATGCGAGGGGTCATGGCTCAAAAGAATTTTAAAACAAGCATCATCTAACCCAGAAAGTGCTTTGGGCAAGTCACCTTTTTTCTTAAATCTTCCTATACCCCAGTTTTCGACCCCTACAATAGCAATAGATTGACCCTGTTTTTCAATAAGCATATGCTCATTTCTCAAAAGCTTAAATCCCATTTGTTTTTGGGCCTCCAAAAGCCTCTCAAAATTATCGGTTTTGTCCTCGGGCGTTTGCCATGAAACATAGTCACCGTAGTCATGATTTCCTAAAACAGAAAACACCCCATATTTGGCAGAAAGGGTTCCAAAAAGCGATTGCCATTTTTGAAGCTCATCGGCGCGGTTATTGACCAAGTCCCCTGTAAATAAGATCACATCGGATTGTTGTTCATTGACCAAATCAATGCCGTACTTTACCCTTTTAGGGTTGTCGAAACTTCCACAATGGAGGTCTGATATTTGTGTCAGCTGAAAACCATCGAATGTGTCCGGAAGGTCGTCAAAAGTCAGCTCATATCGAATGACTTTGTAATTGTATCTACCCTTAAAAATTCCATATATCAAACCTGCAACCGGTAGGGCGGCTACCCCCAAGGCCAAGCGACTAATAAACTTCCTGCGCCCTATCCAAACAGGGCCCAAATCAGGTGCAAAAAATGCAACAACCGCCCGGAGAATGCGCGTGATGTCTTCAATCGCCAAAAAAGCAATCACAAGCGTTTGAAACACAAACAAAATGATGTACGATCCAAGTGCATAGTTGCGTGCCGATTCTTTTTGCACATCATGTATATTAAATAACTGGGTAGTAAGGCTGATAAACACCAACGCACAACAGCCCCAATACAGACCCATGAGCCAGCGAGACGGCGTAACAGTGCGAAGCGCTTGACCTGCATATCCGCTCAGCAGCAAGAAAAAAAGCAAAAACAATATCCATCGAATCATAACCCAAAAATACACTTTGATGTAGATATTAAGAATTCCGATTTTAAAGCCTATTTTTGACCTAGACCCATGGCCAAACAAAAAAGACTTTTTCTTCTTGACGCTTACGCCCTCATTTTTCGGGGGTATTATGCTTTTATCAAAAACCCCAGAATCAATTCTAAAGGCATGGACACCAGTGCCATTATGGGGTTTACCAACTCACTTTTAGATTTGATACGGCGTGAAAAACCCGACTATTTGGCGGTAGCTTTCGATAAAGGCGGGTCTGTTGCCCGTACTGAGGTTTTTTCGGACTATAAAGCCAACCGAGCTGAAACCCCCGAGGCCATCAAGTTGGCAGTGCCTTACATCCATCAAATATTGGAGGCCATGCACATTCCTGTTATAGAAAAGGCAGGTTTTGAGGCCGATGATATCATCGGGACTTTGTCCAAACAAGCAGAAAAAGAAGGATTTCAGGTTTTTATGGTAACCCCCGACAAAGATTTTGCGCAATTGGTGTCAGAAAACATTTTCATGTACCGCCCCGCACGCATGGGCAACGGCATTGAAATTTGGGGTATTCCTGAAGTGCAACAAAAATTTGAGGTCCAAGAGCCCGAACAGGTCATCGATTTTTTAGGCATGATGGGTGACTCGGTCGACAACATACCCGGATTGCCAGGAGTGGGTGAAAAAACAGCCAAAAAATTCTTGGCCGAATATGGCAGTATGGAAAATCTATTGGCCAACACCCATGAGCTCAAGGGCAAGATGAAAGAAAAAATCGAAGCCAATAAAGATTTGGGACTTTTGTCAAAAAAATTGGCGCGTATTTTATTAGACGTTCCAGTGCAATTCGAAGCCCACCAATATACCCTCGACAAACCCGATACCGATAAGGTCAAGTCCATATTCCAAGAATTAGAGTTTAGGCGTATGACAGAAACCTTTCTAAAACTGTTTGCAGAAAGTCCACCAGCTGAAGAGGTGTCTAAAACCGCTATGCCCGCTGCGCCTCAGGTCTTTGATTTGTTCAACCAGCCAGGGGCGGGTACTGTACATACCGAAAGCTCCTTTGCAACTTTGTCTGACACCTCACATTTGTATCAAACTGTAGAAACCGACAAAGAAAGACATCTGCTGATGCAGTCGTTGATGAAACAAAAATCGGTTTGTTTTGATACAGAAACCACGGGTCTAGATCCGCTAACATCCGAGTTGGTAGGTATTGCTTTTAGCTGGCAGGCCCACACAGGGTTTTATCTCCCTTTGCCTGAAGATCGAATGGCTTGTCAAACCATTTTGGAAACATTTCGACCTTTCTTTAAGGCTAATGATATTGAAAAAATAGGGCAAAATCTCAAATACGATCTCAAGGTATTGCTACAATACGATATGGAAGTAAAAGGCCCCATGTTTGATACCATGATTGCGCACTATCTGATCAACCCCGATATGCGTCACAATATGGATGTGTTGTCTGAAACCTACTTGGGATACCGTCCACAATCCATTACCGAACTTATCGGCAAAAAAGGTCCCAAACAACGATCTATGCGTGAGGTGCCATTGGATCAACAAAAAGAGTATGCGGTTGAAGATGCAGACATTACTTTCCAGCTAAAAAATCATTTTGAAAAAGAACTGCAATCCAACCATCTGAGTAAACTCTTCCATGATATCGAAATTCCTTTGGTATCAGTCCTAGCAGATATGGAACGAGAAGGCATCCGTATTGACGTGGAATACTTGCAAAAACTAGGTAAAGAATTTGGTGCAGAGGCCCAAACATTGGAAGAGCGTATTTATGAGCAAGCCGGGGAACGATTCAATCTAGCCTCACCCAAACAATTAGGACCCATCCTATTTGATAAGCTCAAACTAGTTGACAAACCTAAAAAAACCAAAACTGGCCAATACTCGACCGCAGAAGATGTCCTTTCATACTTGGCCAAAGACCACCCTATCGTAGCTGATATTTTGGAATGGCGCTCTGTACAAAAACTCAACAACACCTATGTGGGTGCTTTGCCCGAAGAAGTCAACCCCACTACAGGGCGTGTACACACCCAGTACAACCAAGCGGTAGCAGCCACTGGAAGATTGAGCAGCAACCACCCCAACCTGCAAAACATACCCATCCGCACCCATAGAGGACAGTTGGTGCGCAAAGCGTTTGTGCCGCGCGATGACAACCATATATTACTAGCGGCCGATTATTCTCAAATCGAATTGCGAGTTATTGCCTCGTTGAGTGGAGATAAGGAATTGCAATCTGCCTTTATCAATGGTGAGGATATTCATGCCAGTACGGCCGCCAAGGTTTTTGGAGTTCCTTTGTCAGATGTAAGCCGAGAGCAACGCAGTCAAGCCAAAACCGTCAACTTTGGAATTATCTATGGGGTTTCGGCTTTTGGACTTAGCAACCAAACCACCCTCAGCCGCAGTGAGGCCAAAGCCCTGATCAATGCTTATTATGAGACTTACCCACGCCTCAAAGCATATGTGGGGGAGCAAGTACATTTTGCCCGAGAGCATGGTTATGTAGAAACCGTACTGGGTCGCCGTCGTTACCTCAAAGACATCCACTCTCGTAATCCGGTTGTTCGGGGGGCTGCAGAGCGCAACGCAGTCAACGCACCCATACAAGGGAGCGCTGCCGATATCATCAAAATTGCCATGTTGCGCATCCACCAAAAGCTCAAAGGATTTGAATCCAAGATGTTGTTGCAAGTGCATGACGAACTGGTCTTTGACGCGAAAAAAAGTGAGTTAGAAACCCTGCAACACATGGTAAAATCAGAAATGGAACAGGCTTTTTCTTTGGAGGTGCCTTTGGTTGTGGATATGGATACCGGAACCGATTGGTTGGCAGCGCATTAATTCGTAAATTTTATTTTCTAAAGGTGGTTTGCTTTTTTCTCTATTAATTGTACATTTGCAGCCCGATTTCGGTCAACCGAAGTTTGAGGTAAACGAATTAAAGAAATATCTAGTGGATTCATTGAGTTATAAAACCATCTCCGCCAACAAGCAAACTGCTGACAAACAGTGGGTGGTGGTCGATGCCGAAGATCAAATCCTTGGGCGGTTTTCGTCCAAAGTAGCCAAGCTGTTGCGCGGCAAGCACAAACCCAGCTATACGCCCCATGTGGATTGTGGCGACAATGTGGTGGTGATCAATGCCGACAAAGTCAAATTGAGTGGCAACAAATGGGAGGGCAAATCATACATTCGCTATACTGGATACCCTGGTGGACAACGAAGCCTTACTGCTACTGAACTTTTTGCCAAAGATCCAAAGCGCTTGGTCGAGAAGGCAGTCAAAGGGATGTTGCCCAAAAACAAACTGGGTGCCGATTTGTTTAGAAATTTATATGTAGTAGCTGGCGCTGAGCATCCTTATGCAGGCCAGAAGCCTACCGCCATTAACATCAACGAATTGAAATAATATGGAAGTCATTCATAAAATTGGTCGTCGTAAAACTGCTGTTGCTCGGGTATACCTGTCTGAAGGCAAGGGAGACATTTCGATCAACAAAAAACCATTGGCCGATTACTTTCCAACTGCCACTTTGCAATATAAAATCAACCAGCCTTTGGCGCTTACAGATAGCCTTGGGAAGTTTGATCTTAAAATATCTGTATTGGGCGGCGGACCCAACGGTCAGGCTGAAGCCGTACGATTGGCCATTTCACGTGCGTTATGCGCTGTAGACGAAGAGCATCGCGCAGCACTAAAACCAGAAGGTTTGCTCACACGTGACCCCCGTATGGTGGAGCGTAAAAAGTTTGGGCAGAAAAAAGCCCGTAAGAAATTCCAATTCTCCAAACGTTAACCGTTTGTTAGCATTGGCATATCCATAAGTTCATTTAATAGTGTCTAATTTGTTGCCATTAGTTTAGCATCTAAATGTTTGAGGCCGAAAAAACAACCGCCACTCAAGTATTGCTAATCAGGGAACGTAAACGAAAACAACAATGTCAAAAATCGAAGTAAAAGAGTTACTCGACGCAGGTGTCCACTTTGGCCACCTCACCCGCAAGTGGAACCCCAATATGGCGCCCTTTATCTATATGGAGCGCAACGGTATCCACATCATCAACCTGTACAAAACAGTTGCCAAAATCGAAGAGGCCCAACAAGCGCTACACAAAATCGCTGCATCGGGACGAAAAATTCTTTTTGTAGCAACCAAAAAACAAGCCAAGGACATCGTTTCTAAAGCCGCCGCTGGTGTCAACATGCCCTATATCACAGAGCGCTGGCCTGGTGGAATGCTCACCAACTTTGTGACCATTCGAAAGGCCGTCAAAAAAATGGCTGCCATTGACCGAATGAAAAAGGACGGTACGTTTGAGACTTTGTCCAAAAAGGAAAAACTTCAGGTAGACCGTTTGCGTGCTAAGTTGGAAAAAAACTTGGGTTCTATCTCTGATATGACCCGTTTGCCAGGTGCCTTATTTGTGGTTGATATCCGTCGGGAGCACATCGCCGTTCGCGAAGCACAGAAACTCAACATACCCATTTTCGCCATGGTCGATACCAACGCAGACCCAAGAGAGGTGGACTATGCCATTCCTGCAAACGACGATGCCTCCAAATCGATTGACAAGATTTTGGCATTGGTGGCTCAGTCGGTGGGTGAAGGGCTCAACGAACGCAAGCAAGAAAAAGCAGCCGCTGAAGCTGCCAAAACAGAAGGAGAAATAGTTCCTGAAACTGCTGAACAAACCGCAGAGACTACACCAGAACCAGAAACCGCCTCTGAAGCTAAAGACACCGAAGAAGTAGTTGCCGAAACTGTTGAAGAGACCGCTGCTGAGGTTGAAGAAACTGAAGAAATACCCGCTGAGGAAGTTGTAGAAGAAGCTGCTGAAGCAGAAGAAACAGCTGAAGAGAAAACAGAAGAGACCTCCGAAGAAGAGTCAAAAGAAGAAAAATAATAATTTAAATTCCTACGCATGTCAAAAATTAGTGCTGCTGATGTAAATAAGCTCCGTAAATCCACAGGGGCTGGAATGATGGATTGTAAAAAAGCTTTGGTCGAATCGAACGGAGATTTCGACGCAGCTATTGAGATTTTACGTAAAAAAGGGCAAAAAGTGGCTGCCAACCGAGCCGATCGTGACTCCTCTGAAGGGGCTGTGATTGCGCGTGTCAACGCAGATGCTACTGCTGGAGTGATTGTTTCCGTTAACTGTGAGACTGATTTTGTAGCCAAAAATGATAGTTACTTGTCACTAGCTAACAAGCTAGCTGATCTGGCACTCGGTTTCGATACTTTGGAAGCGTTCTTGGCTGCCGATTTTGAAGGAGGTATCACCGTGGCTGAAAAACTCACTGAGCAAACAGGTGTTATCGGGGAAAAAATCGAAATTGGAGGATTCGAGCGCTTGGAAGGTGCCTTCATAGGTTCATATATCCATGCTGGCAATAAAATTGCAACCCTTACTAGCCTGTCTGCAAACGTAGATGGCGCTGCAGAAGCTGCTAAAAATGTGGCGATGCAAGCTGCTGCTATGAACCCCATCGCGCTCAATGAAGATGGAGTCGATGCTGCTACCGTAGAGAAAGAAATCGAAATTGCTAAAGACCAATTGCGTCAGGAAGGCAAGCCCGAGGCTATGTTGGATAACATCGCCAAAGGGAAACTCAAGCGTTTCTTTAAAGACAATACTTTGGTAAACCAAGCTTACATCAAAGAAGCCAAACAAAGTGTTGCTGATTATGTTAAATCTGTTAACGGAGAACTTTCCGTGACTGGTTTCAAAAGGGTAGCTTTGGTGTAAAGCCTTACAACCTTTAACCTTACAATGCCTTGGAAAACCAAGGCATTTTTTTTGTGGCCTATTTTTCAGGGGGTAAATGGTTATATTTGCAGGAAATCTCCTCCATGCATTACAAACGCATATTACTAAAACTCAGTGGGGAAGCGCTGATGGGCGATCGTGCCCACGGAATAGACCCTGAAAGACTGGCAGCCTATGCCAATGAAATCAAAAACGTTGTCGATAAAGGGGTTCAAATAGCCATCGTCATTGGCGGTGGTAACATCTTTCGCGGAGTTGCGGGTGCTAGCAACGGTATGGACCGCGTGCAAGGAGATTATATGGGTATGCTTGCTACTATTATTAATGGATTGGCGCTACAAAGTGCATTAGAAGATGCGGGGGTACAAACCCGACTCCAAACGGCGCTCAAAATTGAAGCCGTCGCTGAACCCTACATCAAAAGGCGGGCAGTACGCCACCTTGAAAAAGGGCGTGTCGTGATTTTTGGCGCTGGTACAGGCAATCCGTTCTTTACCACAGACTCCGCTGCGGTTTTGCGTGCCATCGAAGTTGATGCGGATGTTATTCTAAAAGGGACTCGAGTGGATGGCATCTATAATGCTGACCCTGAAAAAGACACAAACGCCACCAAGTTTGATAATATCAGTTTTAAAGAAGTCCTTCAAAAAGGCCTCAAAGTGATGGACTCTACCGCCTTTACGCTTAGCCAAGAAAATGACCTACCCATCGTAGTATTCGATATGAATACGCCAGGTAACCTTGAGCAAGTCGTTGCAGGGGCACAAATCGGAACTACCGTCAAATAATAAATCATGGAAGAACTAACTTTGCTATTAGAAATGACCCAAGAGGCTATGCAAAAAGCCCTTGATCATCTTGATAAGTCGTTTGTAAACATACGCGCTGGAAAGGCGAACCCTAATATGTTGTCGGGTGTAAAAATCGAATACTACGGTGCCCAAACGCCATTGAGCCAAGTCGCCAATGTCAATACGCCCGATGGACAAACACTCTCTGTACAGCCCTGGGATAAAACCATGATACCCGAAATTGAAAAAGCCATTATGGTTGCCAACTTGGGCTTTAATCCGATGAACAATGGCGAATCGGTCATCATCAACATCCCACCGCTCACCGAAGAGCGCCGCCGCGAATTGGTCAAGCTGGCCAAAGCAGAGGCGGAAAATGCAAAAGTTGGCGTACGCAACGCGCGTAAGGATGCCAATAACGAAATCAAAACATTCGGCCTATCCGAAGACCAAAAAAGCAATGCCGAAGTGGATGTGCAGTCATTTACAGATGGCTTTATCCAAAAGATTGATGAAAAATATGCTGTGAAGGAAAAAGAAATCATGACAGTCTAAGGGCTTTTGTGATTGAGATGTTGCTATGATAAAATGGATTAATACGCGTTTTTGGGGTACTGTCGCCTCGCTGATTCTGCGTAATCGTGTGTTTTTTATTCTCTTAGTTGTTGGTGCAACTGTGTTTCTGTCAATGCAGTGGAAAAACATGCGTTTTAGTTTTACCGAAGCCAACCTACTGCCTGACAACCACCCTTTTAATGTGGCCTATACTTCGTTTGTGGAAAAATTTGGCGACGAGGGAAATATTATTGTTTTGGCCGTTCAGGACTCGGCTTTGTTTACCAAACAAGGCGTAGCCGACTGGAGCGCACTTACCCTCTCCTTTCAGGAAGAAGAAGCTGTGGCTTCTGTTATGGGCATTGGCACCCTAAAAGAGCTCAAAAAAAACAATGCCCAACAGCGATTTGAGCTAGGTACTATTTCGAATCAAGAACCCAAAACCGACCGACAAGCTGCGCTACTCAAAAAAAACCTTTTTGAGAAACTTCCTTTCTTCAAAGGGCTGTTGGTCAGCCCTGAGAATGAGGTAGTACAAACACTAATCTATTTAAAGAGAGAAGCTGTTAATAGTGGATTACGCCAAGATTTTGTCAACCAATCTTTGATTCCCAAAATAGCTGCCTACGAAAAGACAACAGGCAATGATGTTCGGGTTTCGGGCATGCCCTACATACGGACAATCAACGCTGCTACCATATTGAATGAGATTGGTTTGTTTGTGGTGGCAGCTACCTTGGTTACTACACTGATTTTTTTCTTCTTTTTTAGGTCCTACCGCGCTACATTCATTTCAATGGTCGTAGTAATCATAGGGGTCATGTGGGCCTTTGGAGTATTGGGGCTTATGGGCTATGAAATAACCGTACTCACCGCGCTCATCCCTCCGATTGTGATCGTGATTGGTGTGCCCAACTGTATTTTCTTAATTAATAAGTACCAACAAGAAATTAAAAAACACGGCAATCAGGCGCGCTCGCTTCAAAGAGTCATTTCCAAAATTGGAAATGCTACCCTTATGACCAATATGACAACTGCTTTAGGGTTTGCCACCTTTACACTCACCAATAGCAAACTGCTTAAAGAATTTGGATTGGTAGCCTCTATTAACATCATGCTGATTTTTGTGTTGTCACTGCTGATTATTCCCATCATGTATAGCTATATGTCTGTTCCAAAGAAAAAACACCTGGCCCATTTAAGCAGGAAGTGGATGACAGGGTTTGTGGATTGGATGGAGCGTATGGTACGTCATCAACGTGTGGGGGTTTATTTCGTTTCTGTAATTGCACTCATGCTCAGCGTGGCAGGCATGTACCAAATCAAACTGTCTGGTACCATCATTGATGACCTTCCAAGAAACACTTCTTTTTTTGAAGACATTCGTTTTTTTGAAGACCAGTTCAATGGGGTAATGCCCATTGAAATCATGATAGATACCAAAAGGAAAAATGGAGCCACCCGATTGTCTACTCTCAATCGGTTGGAAAAGTTCGATGCCTACATCAACGAAATTCCCGAATTGTCTCAAAGTGTATCTGTACTCAATGTGGCCAAATATTTTAAACAAACCTATTACAACGGAAATCCAAGCTACTTCCAACTCCCCACTCGCCAAGAAAATAGCTTTATCGGATCGTTTGTGAAAAATATGTCTGAAGAAACCCGCTTGTCAGGGAGCTTGATTGATAGCACAGGCCAGTTTATTCGTGTTTCGACCATGCTAAAAGATGTCTCCACAGCCCGTATGGAGGCCATTGAGGCGGGCCTTTTAGCAGAAACCGCCAAGCTGTTTCCAGAAGAAAACTTCGAAGTCACTCTCACGGGGAAGGCGCTTGGTTACCTAAAAGGTACGCGCTTTTTGGTGCGCAATTTGGTCGTGTCTTTGTCGTTGGCAATTTTATTGATTGCGCTTTTTATGGCCTACACTTTCAGGTCATTCCGTATGATTCTTATTTCACTGATCCCCAATATCATTCCCTTGATTCTGACTGCTGGTATGATGGGCTTTTTGGGGATTCCTATAAAACCGTCTACCATTTTGGTTTTTAGTGTGGCTTTTGGGATATCGGTCGATGACACCATTCATTTTTTAGTGAAATACAGACAAGAGCTTCAAGCCAATAAATGGCGTATTAAAAAATCTGTCTACGCTGCCTTAAGAGAGACTGGTGTAAGCATGTTTTATACTTCAATTGTGTTGTTTTTTGGTTTTTCAGTGTTTATGATTTCTAGCTATGGGGGCACGGTTGCCTTAGGCGGATTGGTTTCGGCTACTTTGCTTTTTGCTATGTTGGCCAACCTGATTTTATTACCATCACTTTTGCTTTCTTTAGAGGAAAGTATTGCCAACGAACGCACCCTTAAAGAACCTCGTTTTGAAATTCTTCCCGATGAGGAGGCATAACCTATCATTGGCGCCATAAAGAGCTGTATAAAATGAAGTATATTTGCGTCTGAATTTTTTGTCCATGACCCAGCATAGTGTTCAAGAGCTTTTAGAGGGAAAAGGTTTACATCAAGAGATAGAATTATTTGGATGGGTACGAACTTTTCGGGCCAATCGTTTTATTGCTGTCAACGATGGATCTACTCTTGGAAATCTACAATGTGTAGTAGATTTTGAACAAACAGACGAAAACCTGCTCAAACAAATTGCTACTGGAGCAGCGCTCCATATCAAAGGCACATTGATAGAAAGCCAAGGTAAGGGACAGCAGTACGAGGTTCAGGTCAGTGACCTCACCGTATTGGGAAGCTCGGACCCTGAAACCTACCCTATACAACCCAAAAAACATTCACTAGAATTCTTACGCGAGAAGGCACATTTGCGTGTGCGCACATCCACTTTTGCGGCTGTGATGCGTGTGCGGTCGGCCTTGTCGTTTGCCGTACACCAATATTTTAGAGACCGTGGATTTCACTATATACACACTCCTATTATCACAGGCAGTGACGCCGAGGGCGCTGGGGAGATGTTTCGAGTGACAACCCTAGACCCTAAAAATCCGCCTGTAAATGAAGATGGAAATGTCGCCTTTGAAGAAGATTTCTTTGCTAAAGAGACTCATCTAACTGTTTCTGGGCAACTTGAGGCCGAGACCTATGCCATGGGCTTGGGTAAGGTGTATACGTTTGGCCCCACTTTCCGGGCTGAAAACTCAAACACCTCCAGACACCTAGCCGAATTTTGGATGATAGAGCCTGAGGTAGCTTTTAACAATCTAGACCAAAACATGGATTTGGCTGAAGATTTTATCAAAGGGGTTTTAGGTTATGTTTTAGAACACTGTCAAACCGATTTGGCATTCTTGGATCGCCGTATGGGAGATGAAGAAAAAACCAAACCTCAAAATGAGCGCAAACCTATGGGGCTACTCGAACAGTTGCGGTTTGTGGTTACACAACAATTTGTGAGAGTATCATATACAGAAGCCATTGATATATTGCGCCAGTCCAAACCCAACAAAAAGAAAAAGTTTAAGTATCCCATCGATGCTTGGGGCGCAGATTTGCAAAGTGAACACGAGCGCTATTTGGTCGAAAAACATTTTAAATGTCCGGTAATTCTCTTTGACTACCCTGCAAGCATCAAAGCTTTTTACATGCGACTAAACGACGATGGAAAAACCGTTCGGGCTATGGATGTATTGTTTCCTGGAATTGGTGAAATGGTAGGAGGGTCACAACGTGAAGAACGGCTCGACACCCTTAAAGCGCGAATGGTCGCCATGGACATTGACCCCGAAGAACTCGACTGGTATTTAGATCTTCGCAGGTTCGGAACGGCCCCTCATGCAGGATTTGGGTTGGGCTTTGAGCGTTTGGTACAGTTTGCTACTGGCATGTCCAACATTCGTGATGTTATCCCCTTTCCGCGTACCCCCCAAAATGCTTCTTTCTAAATATGGGTATTGATTTGCGGTATTTTGTACCTTTATACTATTAAGGTGCTGGTATGCTCAAACAAGAACTACAGTTAAGACTAGCGCAAAAGCTATCGCCCCAGCAGATTCAACTGATGAAGCTGATTCAGTTGCCTACACTCTCATTTGAGCAAAGACTCCAACGTGAAATTGAAGAAAATCCCGCACTCGAAACCGGCCGTGAAGAGTTAGAAGACGACGTCGTTGCTGTAAATGAAGAGGAAGAACACGATGTAATCGAAGCCAATGACATCAACATTGATGAGTATCTAAGTGATGACGAGATTCCCGACTATCGACTTAGAACCAACAACTATAGCCCCGACGATGAAGAAAAACAAGTTCCATATGCGTCTGGGCAAAGTTTTCATCAATATCTAAGCCAACAACTGAGCACCTTCAACTTGGATGAACGCCAAGAGCAAATTGCCGCTTTTTTGGTGGGAAGTATAGATGATACAGGCTACATCAGAAGGGAGCTTTTGGACATTGTCGATGACTTGGCATTTATCGAAAATTTTTACACAGACCAACAGGAGGTCAGCAAAGTTTTGCAGTGGGTGCAACAACTTGACCCTGCAGGTGTAGGTGCAACGAGTTTACAAGAATGCCTCATGCTACAGCTGCAGCGTAAGGAACAAACATCAGAAGTGGCACTTGCGCTTCAGATTGTTTCAAAGAGTTTTGATGCCTTTTCCAAAAAACATTTCAACAAACTTTTGGTCAAATTTGATGTAACTGAACATCAGCTCAAAGAAGCCCTTGAGGAAATCGGAAAATTGAATCCAAAGCCCGGTGGTGCCTACGCCAGTAATACCAAAATCAATAGCCATGTGGTACCAGATTTTAGCATTCAGATAGTCGATGGTGGGTTACAACTACAACTCAACGGCAGAAACGCACCCGATCTGCATATTTCTGGAGCTTATAAAGAAATGCTTGCGGGCTACAAGGCTTCTAAAGTGAAAAGCAAATCACAACAAGAAGCCGTACAATTTATCAAGCAAAAACTCGATGCTGCCAAATGGTTTATAGATGCCATCAAGCAGCGAAATCACACCTTATACATTACCATGCGCGCCATCATGGACTATCAAGAAGCCTACTTTATGACGGGTGATGAGCAAAAAATAAAACCTATGGTGTTAAGAGATATTGCAGACCGTATCAAAATGGATATTTCAACAGTGTCTCGGGTAGCCAATAGCAAATATGTCGATACGCCCTATGGAACCAAGCTTATCAAATCCTTTTTCTCTGAAGGCATGACCAACAGCGAGGGACAAGATGTTTCCTCCATAGAAATTCGACATGCACTCGAAGCCATCATCAGTCAAGAGGACAAATCCAAGCCCCTAACGGACCAACAATTGAAAAATTTGCTTAATGATAAAGGCTATCCAGTAGCAAGACGTACCGTGGCTAAATACCGAGAAATTATAGGAGCTCCTGTGGCACGACTGCGCAAGGAACTTTAATCCAGCATGTCGGACAAGCAGGATTTCAAGTCATATTGGGGTGCCCAGCCCCAAGCAGCCTTGGCAAGGCTGTCATCGAGAGTTCTAGGCCATGAGGCCGCGATTTTTTGGCGGTAATCGGGCGCATAATCTAAAGGGAAAGAATAGCCTTTGTTGTAAAGTGCGTCGGCAAGAGCTTGTGGGGTGAGGCTAAACCCCATCACATTGTAGGCATAGGCACGGTGTAAAGAGATATGGGGGGCAGACATCAATTGCATCACTGCATTCACCATGTCATTGATATAAATCATGGGGAGTTCGGTGTCTGGTGCCAGAAAACAAGTATATGGTTGTCCATTTCGTGCCGCATGCACCATTTCGACCACATAATCGGTGGTGCCGCCACCAGGCTCGTCCAAAGAAAGTACGCCCGGCAATCGAATGGAGCGAATATCAAGCCCATACTTTAGATAGTAGTAATTCATTAGCTTTTCACCAGCCAATTTGCTAACCCCATAGATGGTAGAAGGGTTCATGTCAGCGTTTTGAGGGGCAAAATTGGCATTTTTATCCTCTCCATAAGCGGCTATTGAACTGGGCCAAAAAACACGATTGATCTTATGGGCTATGGCTAGCTTGGCAATGTGTTGGAAACTTTGCATATTCAGATTCCATGCCAAAAAAGGATCTTGCTCTCCTTTGGCAGAAAGCGTAGCGACCAAATGATAAATACAGTCGATCTTGTGTGATATCACTAGATACTCCATCTGTGCATAATCCAACACATCAACTTGGGCAAAATCGTATGGCAATTTTTCATTTGAGGTCCTTATGTCAGTGGCTAGAACATAGTGTTTTTTTGACCTATGTAGGGTCTTGGCCAATACCATTCCCAATTGACCCAAAGCTCCAGTAATGAGGACTCTACGCATGAATATATTAAAGATTTGGTTTATTTTAGTTAAATATATAACACAATAAGTCAACGCCCAAATGCAAAAAAAATTTACAGAGCGAATCAACGATGAATTAAAAACCATTGCTGATAGTGGTCGTTTAAAATCTGAGCGTGTCATACTCACAGCCCAAGATGCGCACATCCAAGTGGCAAATGGAAACGAGGTGTTTAACTTTTGTGCCAACAATTATCTAGGTCTGGCCAACCACCCCAAGCTCCTAGATGCCGCGAAAACAGCCATTGAAAGCCATGGCCTTGGGTTGGCTTCGGTGCGCTTTATATGCGGTACCCAAGACATCCACCGTGCTCTAGAGGAAAAAATCGCTGCGTTCTTGGGAACTGAAGACGCCATACTCTATGCGGCAGCATTTGATGCCAATGGCGGGTTGTTTGAACCTTTGTTTGGTCCTGAAGATGCCATTATTAGCGATGCGCTAAATCATGCCTCTATCATCGATGGCATACGATTATGTAAAGCCAAAAGGTATCGATATGCGCATAACGACATGGCAGATTTGGAAAAACAACTTCAAAATGCCAAAGGCTCTCGTACAAAAATTATTGTGACTGATGGTGTATTCTCCATGGATGGTACGATAGCGCAATTAGATCGAATATGTGATTTGGCACAACAATATGGTGCCCTAGTGATGTCTGACGAATGTCACGCTACGGGATTTGTTGGACCAAAGGGCAGGGGCACACATGAGGAGAAGGGTGTTTGGGGACAAGTAGACATACTAACGGGTACTTTTGGAAAAGCCCTGGGAGGTGGTTCGGGCGGATTTACCTGTGGGCCAAAATCAGTAATCGATCTGTTAAGACAAAAATCGAGACCTTATCTTTTTTCTAACACTTTGGCCCCTGCACTAGTCGGAGCCACCATTACCGCTTTGGACTTTCTAGAAAATGATGTAAGCCTTCTCAAAAAGCTCAACAAAAATACGCGTCGCTTCCGATCAGAAATAGTAGCTGCTGGTTTTGAAATAAAACCAGGCACCCACCCGATTGTACCTATTATGCTCTATGATGACCATCTGGCCCAATCAATGGCGTCTAAACTTCTTGAAAAAGGAATTTATGTGATTGGATTTTCTTATCCCGTCGTACCTCAAGGCCAAGCACGAATAAGAGTACAAGTTTCTGCTGCACATAGTGAGCAACAGCTGGACAAAGCGATTGATGCTTTTACGGCCGTAGGAAAAGAACTCGGTGTGATTTAGGTTATTCTTCGTATTCTGTATAAAACACTTCCAACTTCAGCCTCAAGTCTGGAT
>JBMYKI010000013.1:0-27751 GCA_049595235.1 Flavobacteriaceae bacterium | reverse complement strand
GTACAGATTGATATTCCACATTGGCTCCATAAAAAGTGCGTTCCAAATCTACCGCACCAAAATTCTCAAAAGGCAACCAACCCACAAAGTCCCTGGGGCTCCAATGCATTTTTGCAGTGAGCAATCCAGCATCCAATTGATAGCGTGTATGCAAACTAGCCTGCCATTGGGTAACAGCTTCTTGGGTACGAAAATCCACATTGCGCTGACGTGCTTGGGTACGGTCTTGTCGGACTTCCTCAATTGTCAAACCACCCGCATCGTAGGCATAAGGGCTGTCCATAAAGAGCAAACGCCATGTGGTTTCTAGCCGTTCTGTCCATTGGCGTTTGTACTTGACATACCCATAGTGGTTGGCGTAGCTGCTGTGGTTTCTATACCCATTCTTTGTTGTCGTAGAAACCGAAGCCAAAAGCGTGTTGTTTTTGTTTTTGTGCTGTACAGCAGCGTGTAAACCCCACATTCCGAAGCTGCCTGTTTGTGCTGAAAAGTTCGAAACACTTCCGATGTCGTCGGTGGTTTGAAAGTTAATAACCCCACCAGAGGCATTGCCATAGCGGGTGCCACTAAGCCCTCGGACCACAGCCATTCGGTCGATGAGGTGCATGGGGAGGTGATCGATTTGGGTTTGACCGTCTGGGGTAGTTTGAGGAATACCATCCAAATAGACATTGACACCCCTTATACCAAACGATGCTCGTGCGCCGAAACCTCGTATGGCGATACGAGGGTCTTGGGCCGCATTTTCGCCATTATTGATTTGAAGCCCTGGAACACCTACTGTTAAAAAGGGATTTGTTGGGTTGGTTGAGTTGTCAATAGACCGTATGCTTAGTGCCAAAGGGGTTTGTTCTTGTGGCCACATAGTGGCTTTGATGACTACCTCATCCAAAGAGAGGGTGTCTTGGGCCACCAAATTTGTAGCCAATAGCAAGCCTATCAAATAAAACAATCGCATACAGTAGAAATTAATTGACCTCAGCCAAAGCTTTGAGCAGCGAAGCTACTTCATCGGTATCAGAGACGCAGTAAGAAGCTTCTGTTTTTTGAAACCCGACTTTAACAGTCCAACTGCCCGAGGGTAATTCCACAAACATGTCCTCGTCTGTGACATCATCGCCGATCGCCATGACAAAATCGGCTGGCCAGTCTGCCAGAATTTGAGTGGCTGCGGCTCCCTTGTTGGTTTTGTTATGAACGATTTCAATCACCTTGTTGCCGTCCAAAATCTTTAGGTTGTCAGGAATCAGACTATTGAGCAATGTGTTGAGTTCTACCACCCTTTTTTGAGCGAGTTCAGGATCTGTTTTTCGGTAGTGCCAGGCGAGTGCATGTTTCTTTTCTTCAATGAATGTGCCTGGTGTGCGATCTACAAAAGTTTGTAGCACGGGCCTGATGTGTTCCATCCAATCGTTGCGCAACTGGTCACTTCCTGTCCAAACCCCCTCAGCACTACGCACGAACATACCGTGCTCGGCCACCAATTGGAAAGGGAGGTTGCGAAACCAAGTACCCAATGTGTCACGATCTCTACCACTAATAATGACCAAGTGGGTATTGGGCATACGCTGTATTTTTTGAAGCGTTTCTAGTACTTTGTCATTAGGCGTGGCCATTTCGGGGTTGTCGTGGAAAGGAGACAAAGTCCCATCATAGTCCAAAAAAACCAATCTTTTGTTTGCTTCTGCAAAGTGGGTGGTCATTTTTTGGAGGGCTGTGGGACCGATTTTTTTGGCCGTATGAGGCTCGCGTTGTTCGTGGGCTTTAAGCAAGGCTTGCATAAAGCTCTTTGCCCAACGTGTCACACTATATCTTTGGATGCGTTTTTGCAGACTGCTATTTCTCGAAACTTGCTCCCCTACAGGCATTTCCAAGGCGGTTTGTAAGGCATCTGCCAGGGCCTCTGTGTCACTGGGGTTCACCAGAAGTGCTTTGTTGAGCTCTTTGGCAGCACCAGCCATTTCGCTGAGTATCAACACCCCAGTTTGATCAGTTCTTGTAGCCACATATTCTTTGGCTACCAGATTCATACCGTCTCGTACTGGCGTAATCATGGCCACATCGGAGGAGGTGTACAAATCGATAAGGTTGTCAAAGGGCAAAGAGCGGTAAAAATACCATATAGGCGTCCAACTGACTGTAGCGTATTTTCCATTGATACGACCTACCAACTCATCGGTTTCTTTTTTGAGTAACTTATACTGTCTTACATTGGACCTAGATGGAACCGCCAGCATTACTAGGCGTACCTTTTCCTTGTATTCAGGGTATTTGTTGAGAAAGAACTCGAAGGCCTTGATGCGTCCCGCGATTCCTTTGGTATAGTCCAAGCGGTCAATAGCCAAAATCAATTTGCTGTTTTCATTGGATTCCAAATGAGAGTCCAACCTTTTCTGCAATTCAGATTTTTCAGCTTCTTTTTGTTGTGCATGTTTCAATGCGGCCTGGTGGAATTTGTCATAGTCAATTCCCATAGGAAATGAATCTACCCGTGTGATGCGTCCTTCATGGTAAACTTCATTGTACTTGACCTCGTGGCGTAATAAGCGCTTGACAGAGCTTAAAAAATGACGTTCATAGTCATAAGTATGTACCCCGACCAAGTCGGCTCCGAGTATTCCACTGAGTAACTCCTCTCGCCACGGATACACCCTAAAAATCTCGAAAGATGGAAAAGGAATATGCAAGAAAAAACCAATACAGGCATTGGGAAGTGCTTTTCGAAGCAGGGCAGGGAGTAGCAGCAATTGATAATCGTGTACCCAAATTACATCTCCTTCTTGATAATTGGCCAATACTACCTCGGCAAATTTCTCATTGGCTTGTTTGTATACCAGCCAGTCGGCTTTATCAAACTGACAAAACTCCAAAAAGTAATGGAATAATGGCTTTATTCGAATGGCCCAAATAGAAATTTTCCACCTCGTGCTCAGTAAGGGGCACCAGGGCACAATTGGCTTTTTGAATGGCTTCTTCAATCGCAGGCCTTAGGCTATCAGAAATAGACTCTTCGGTCATCCCTGACCACCCCACCCAAAGACTTTCACCATCGCGATGCACAGACTTCATGCCGGTGGCCAATCCGCCTACACTTGGGCTAATTTTTGGGGTGTTGTTGTTTACTTCAATTTGAAGGGGCAAGCGGTTCGAAACGATGATATTTTTGCCCATAAATTATTTTCGAATTTGTAGTAGCATAGTTGAAAATGCTTCTCTAACTTTACAAAACGAAAAATTTTTGTTGACAAATTTAATCTTTTTAAGTGGATAATTTAGACTTTGGTATCGTTGGAAATTGTCGTTCGGCTGCGCTGATTTCCAAGGAGGGTTCTGTGGATTGGTGTTGCTTGCCAGAATTCGATTCTCCCTCGGTTTTTGGAAAATTGCTAGATGCGCAAATTGGGGGTAGTTTTTCGGTTCGATCTTGCGGAAATCCCAAAATCACGCAAAAATATTTGGAAAGCACCAATATCCTCATCACGCGTTTTGAGCAGCAAGATGGGATATTTGAGCTCTTGGATTTTATGCCACGCTACAAAAAAGACAATGGAGAATACCATTCTCCACCCGAATTGGTACGTTATGTGAGGCATATTTCCGGGGCTCCCAAAGTGGTTTTTGAGTACGATCCAAAGCTCGAATACGCCGCGGGCAACACCCAAACCTACGCCAAAAAGGACTTTGTGGTGAGTCTAACGGAGACTTCTCGCTATGATACGTTGTACTTATACACCAATATTTCTGGGGATGATTTGGTTCAAAAAAAGGAGCTGGTGGTAGATAGTGACCTCTATTTTGTGGTGAGCTACCATGAAAAAATCCAAAAACCCAACCTGAGTACAGTCAGTTTGGAGCTTGACCGTACCAAAGTGTATTGGTTAGATTGGTCGGCAAAGACGCCTTCATTTCCCATTTACAACACCCAGATTCTGCGAAGTGCCCTCACCCTAAAGCTTTTGTCGTATGACAAATCGGGTGCGGTACTGGCAGCGGCTACTACTTCCCTCCCGGAAACCATAGGCGAAGTCCGTAACTGGGATTACCGTTTTTGTTGGATACGCGACGCATCGATGGTCATTAGCATTGTCTCTCGTTTGGGTCATAGGAAAATGGTACAACGTTATTTGCAATTTATCATCGATTTGATACCTGACAAGGACGAAAAGCTTCAAATCATGTATGGCATCAACAAAGAAAAAAAGCTTACTGAGGAGACCCTAAACCACTTGGCAGGCTATGCAAACTCTAAGCCTGTACGTATAGGAAACGCAGCATACAAACAGCGTCAAAACGATATTTATGGGATTTTGATGGATGTTATTCATACGCAGATTGAAGGTTTCCAGAACGAAGTGGAGAATATAGAAGAGCTTTGGTCAATCACCAAAGGCATCGTTTGGGTGGTAGCTGCTCACTGGCAAGAACCCGACAAAGGCATTTGGGAGTTTAGAAGTGAGGACCGCCATTTTACATTTTCAAAGGTGTTGTGCTGGGTAGCCATTGATCGGGCCATCAAAATCGCCAAAAAAATCAACAAACCCCACAATGTGGCCAAGTGGACGCCTTTGGCTCAAGCTATTGAGGAAGATATTCTAAAGAATGCTTGGAATGAAGAGGTGCAGGCCTTTACCCAGTCCTATGGGTCCAAAGATTTAGACGCTTCTGTCTTACTTATGGAGAACTATGGTTTTGTTGACGCCAAAGATCCCCGTTTTGTCAATACCGTTCATGCCATCGAAAAAGAGCTATGTCATGATGGACTGATGTATCGTTATAAAAATGAAGACGATTTTGGCTTGCCCAGTTCCTCATTTACCATATGTACTTTTTGGTTTATCAATAGTCTGAATAAAATCGGAGAGCGAGACAAGGCCATGGCGATGTTCGACACCTTGCTTTCGTATAGCAATCATTTGGGCTTATTTAGTGAAGATATTGACTTTTCGTCCAAGCGGTTGTTGGGCAATTTCCCGCAAGCCTATTCACATTTGGCACTCATTGAGACCGCGTTGAATTTTTCGGATACGGCACCTGATTAGGAATAAATATCCAAAAGTCCCTCAGGAATTTGGACGTGTAGCTTCTGATGCTTTCTGTCAACCTGTAAGATCATTTCATCCACAATAGGGATCAATATTTCAGTGCCTTGATAATCGATTTCTAACAGAGCTTGGGCGCTGTGGTCGTTAACTCCCGTAACCTTTCCAATGTTTCCTTGATCCTTATCAACCACAGAAAACCCTATGACTTCATGGAAATAAAATTGATTGCCAGTGAGTTTAGGCAGCATGTCCAGCGGCAAAAAAACCTTCTTTTTTACAAGTGTATCGGCACCAGCCTCATCAGTAACGTCCTCAAATGTCACACGTAGCAAACTCGATTTGTGCAACTCCGACTTGATGACAAAATAGGGCGCCAAACCGGTTTGGGTTTCAATAAATAGGGTTGCAATGTTTTCGTACAGCTCGGGTTGATCGGTATCGAGTTTGATCAATACCTCTCCCTTAAAACTGTATTTACCGACTACCGTTCCTAAAAAAAAGCAGTCTTCTCTAAGCATGTTGGTGATTAAGATTCCTCTGTGGTCTCTTCAGTCGCATCCGCTGCAGGCGCTTCTTCTTCAGCTGCTTCCTCGGCAGGTGCTTCTTCTGCGGTGTCCTCAGTTGCTTCCGCTGCAGGCGCTTCCTCAGCTGCTTCCTCGGCAGGTGCTTCTTCTGCGGTGTCCTCAGTTGCATCCGCTGCAGGCGCTTCCTCAGCCGCTTCTTCTGTCACAGTTTCCTCAGCAGCCGCTTCAGCAACAGGTGCTTCTTCAGCTACTTCCTCAGGTGCTTCTTCAGCTACTTCTTCAGCGGGTGTTTCTTCAACAGCCTCTTCGGTGGTCTCTGCGGCGGGTGCTTCTTCGACACTGTCTTCTGCTTCTGCTGGTGCTTCTTCGACAGTTTCTTCTGCGAGCGCTTCTTCAGCAGCAGCTTTGCGCTTGGCGCTCACTTCCTGTTCTGCAGCCAATACAGCAGCTTTGGCTTTGCTTTCTTGTTGTTGAATACTGTTGAGAAGTGCTTCCTTCTTGCTCTCTTTTTCCTTAACCCAAGCCTCGAATTTTTCGGCAACTTGTTCTTCTGTCAAGGCACCTTTACGAACGCCATTGACTAAGTGATTTTTGAGCATCACACCTTCGTTGGAAAGCAAATTACGGGCAGTGTCAGAAGGCTGCGCTCCGTTTTGCAACCACGTAACGGTTTTGTCAACATCAAGGGCGACTGTTGCGGGGTGGGTGTTGGGGTTGTACGTTCCTAGTTTTTCTAAGTAACGACCGTCTCTTTTGGCGCGGGAGTCAGCGGCGACGATCCAATAAAAAGGCTTTCCTTTTTTTCCGTGTCTTTGTAAGCGAATTCTAACAGGCATATCAAATTAAATTTTTAGGTTCGAAACCTTGGTTATTAATGAGCGGCAAATGTACATTTTTTTTAGAAATAGACAAGCGTTGATAACTTCTTTGATTTTGGCAACTTTATTGACGTGAGTTATTTTATTTTTAGTCCAAAGTTAGCTCCCTCTTTATGTATTTGATTTTCGACACCGAAACCACAGGTTTGCCAAGAAATTGGAACGCGCCCTTGTCTGACAGCGATAATTGGCCACGGTGTATTCAGATTGCATGGCAGTTGCATGCGGCCGACGGAACACTGTTGTCCCACGAAGACTACCTCATCCAGCCCGATGGGTTTGACATTCCCTACGAGTCTGAAAAAATCCATGGTATCTCAACCCTATTGTCACAAACCGAGGGAAAGCCTTTGCCCGAGGTTGTGGATAGCTTTGTTGAGGCGGTTCAAAGTGCTACTTACTTGGTGGGTCACAACCTGCGGTTTGACCTCAATATCATGGGGGCAGAATTGTTGCGCTTGGGTCGAGATAACCTATTAGCGGAACACAAGGTTTTGGATACCTGTTCCGAAGAAACTGCCCTATTGTGTGAAATTCCAGGAGGTCGTGGCGGCAAATTCAAACTGCCCACCCTGACAGAACTCTATGCACACCTCTTCTCTGTAGACTTTAGTGAAGCGCACAATGCGACCGCGGACGTGGAGGCCACCGCCCGTGTGTTTTTAGAACTTCTCCGCACCCAACAAATGTCCGACGCTGACCTTGGCGATTCGATAGCCCAAATTCAGTCGGCTTTTACAAGCCCTGTGCCCTTGATGGGTCTCAAACATCGCAGTTTGAAAGAAGCCGCTGCGGCTTTGGAGCAGTCGCAGACCCCACAAGAGGCGGTAGTGGTCGCGCAAAACAACCTCCCATTTTGCCATTTGCACACCCATACCCAATTCTCTGTACTCCAATCGACCATTTCGATTCAAAAATTAGTCCATCAGGCGGGTGCTATGCAAATGCCTGCCGTAGCCATCACTGATATCGGCAACTTGATGGGCGCTTTTCATTTTGTCAAAGCCGTCAAAGCGTTTAATGCCAAAAAAGAAGAATCCCAAACCCCGCTTAAACCCATTGTGGGAGTCACTTTGAATGTGTGTGATGATCACAAAGACCGCACCCGTCGTGACAATGGCTATCAAATGGTGTTTTTGGCCAAAAACAAAGCTGGGTATCACAACCTTGCCAAACTTTCATCTTTGGCCTATACGGAAGGGTTTTACTATGTACCTCGTGTGGACAGAAATCAGATTCTTGAATACAAACAAGACCTGATTGTGCTCACTGGAAATCTCTATGGAGAGGTACCTCACAAATTGCTCAACACAGGCGCACAACAAGGAGAGGAAGCCCTGTTGTGGTGGAAAGAACATTTCGGAGAAGACCTCTATATCGAACTGATGCGTCACCAACAAGAGGATGAAACCAGGGTCAATGCGGCTTTGGTGGCACTGGCACAAAAACACCATGTCAAACTGGTAGCAACCAACAGCTGCTACTACTTGACCAAAGAAGAGGCCAACGCACACGATATTTTGTTGTGTGTCAAAGACGGTGAAAAACAATCTACGCCTATTGGTAGGGGCAGGGGCTATCGCTATGGTTTGCCCAATCAGGAATACTACTTCAAATCGGCAGAAGAAATGAACGCCCTTTTTGCCGATTTGCCCGAAGCCTTGCAGACCACCACCGAAATCATGGACAAAATCGAGGCCTTCGATTTGGCACGAGATGTGTTGTTGCCCAAGTTTGATATACCAACATCCTTTATAGATCCAAACGATGCCACTGACGGAGGCAAGCGAGGCGAAAATGCCTATTTACGCCACCTTACTTTGGCAGGAGCTAAAGAACGCTATGGCACACCCAGTGCAGACATACAGGAACGCATTGATTTTGAACTATCGGTAATTGAAAACACAGGCTACCCAGGTTATTTTTTGATCGTTCAAGATCTGATAGCTGCTGCCCGTTCCATGGAGGTATCAGTCGGCCCTGGTCGGGGTTCAGCTGCGGGTTCGGTGGTCGCTTACTGTCTTAAAATCACCAATATAGACCCCATCAAATACGACTTGCTTTTTGAGCGCTTTTTGAACCCAGACCGGGTGAGCTTGCCTGATATCGACATCGATTTTGATGATGAGGGTCGTTCCAAGGTGATGAACTATGTGATCGAAAAATACGGCGCAGAACAAGTCGCTCAAATCGTCACTTATGGCACCATGGCCGCCAAGTCGTCAGTAAGAGATACGGCCCGCGTCTTGGACCTGCCTTTACCCGACGCCGATCGCTTGGCCAAACTGATTCCCAACATCAAACTCAATACCATTTTTGGGCAAGAAGAAGCCAAGCTCAAAGATGATTTGCGCTCCGATGAGTTTGCACGTGTCAAAGAGCTAAAAAGCATCGCATCTGGTGATGATTTGGAGGCAGAGACCCTTACCCAAGCACAGGTATTGGAAGGTTCTTTGCGCAATACGGGGATCCATGCTTGCGGGGTCATCATCACCCCCGAAGATATTAGCAATTTGGTACCCATAGCCACGGCCAAAGACTCGGATTTGTATGTCACTCAGTTTGACAATGCAGTGGTAGAAAGTGCCGGTTTGTTGAAAATGGACTTTTTGGGGCTCAAAACCCTTACCCTTATCAAGGATACGGTCAAATTGGTAAAATACCGCCACAATATTGACCTAGACCCCGACGTATTTCCCTTGGACGACACACCTACTTTTGAGTTGTTCCAAAGAGGAGAAACCGTTGGAATTTTTCAATATGAAAGTGCGGGAATGCAAAAATATTTACGCGAGCTCAAACCCACTCATTTTGAGGATTTGATCGCCATGAATGCCCTGTATCGTCCGGGTCCTTTGGAGTATATACCCAGCTTTGTACGTCGCAAAAACGGTGAGGAAGAGATAAGCTATGACCTCCCTGAGATGGAGCAATACCTCAAACAGACCTACGGAATCACGGTCTACCAAGAGCAAGTGATGTTGCTATCACAGGCATTGGCAGGCTTTACCAAAGGCGAGGCCGATGTGTTGCGCAAGGCGATGGGGAAAAAGATTTTCGCCCTTCTTGAGGAGTTGAAGCCCAAATTTATTTCGGGTGGTCAAGAACGTGGTCATGATGCCGAAATTTTAGAAAAAATTTGGAAAGACTGGGAGGCCTTTGCGTCCTATGCCTTTAACAAGTCGCACTCTACTTGCTATGCATGGATTGCCTATCAAACCGCCTATTTGAAAGCCAATTACCCCTCTGAATATATGGCGGCTGTGTTGTCCAACAACATGAACGACATCAAGCAAGTGAGCTTCTTTATGGAAGAATGCCGCCGTATGGGTATCTCTGTACTAGGACCCGACGTGAATGAGTCTTTTTACAAGTTTACCGTAAACGACCAAAACGCCATCCGCTTTGGGATGGGTGCCGTAAAAGGGGTGGGACAAAGCGCTGTTGACAGCATTGTGGCTTCCAGAAAAGACAAGCCCTACGCGTCTGTTTTTGACCTTACCAAAAGAGTGGATTTACGCGCGGCCAACAAAAAAACTTTTGAGAGTTTGGTTTTGGCAGGTGGTCTGGACAATTTGGGTGCTGCCCACAGGGCACAATATTTCCATGACAATGGTGACGGCGTAGCTTTTTTGGAAAAAGCCATCCGTTATGGAGCTACTTATCAAGACCATGAAAATGCTGCTCAAGTCAGTTTGTTTGGAGGGAGTAGCGACGCCGGATTGGCTGAACCCGAACTCCCAGAATGCGCCCCTTGGGCGAGCTTGCATGAGCTCAAACAAGAAAAAGAGGTGGTGGGTATCTACTTGTCAGGGCATCCTTTGGATGATTTCAAGTATGCGATGCGTCATTTTTGCAATGCCAAAGTGGGTGCTTTTTCAGAGCTTACTTCTTTGGTCAACAAAGAACTGGCTTTTGGCGGTATTGTGGGCGAGGTCGATCATCGGGTGTCTAGAAATGGCAAAGGATGGGCCATTTTTACTTTGGAAGACTATGACGATGCTTTTGAGTTTAAGATTTTCGGGGAAGAATACCTCAAGTTTCGCCACCATTTGGTGACCAATAATTTTGTACACATCAAAGCTTTTGTGCGCCCTGGGTGGGTCAACAAAGAAACGGGCAAGCAAGGCGACCCGAGGCTGCAGTTCCATGCGTTTAGCCAACTACAAGACACCTTAGAGTCCTATGCCAAAAAACTCACACTTCAACTCGATCTGAAGGCGATGGATGCCGACCAGTTGAAATGGCTTAAAAAAACCGTGCAATCCCACAAAGGCAAACACAACCTCGACATGGCGTTTTATGAGGTGGATAGCCAAATCAAACTGTTGATGCACAGCCGCAAAAAGAAGGTACATATCAGCACAGCGTTGCTAGAAGCACTCGAAGAAAAGCAGATTCATTTTAAGTTGAATTAGCGCGATTTACATTGCCTATTTATCTATAATTTTTGGCAATACATTAGGACAAATTCCCCAAATAAAAATCCTATTTTTGTGGTCTATTTTAAATAAAAAGTTATGGCTTTAGAAATCACAGATGCCAGTTTTGAGCAAGTAGTATTGCAATCCGACAAACCCGTTTTGGTTGATTTTTGGGCGGCTTGGTGTGGTCCTTGCCGTATGGTAGGCCCCATTATCGATGAACTCAGCAATGATTACGACGGCAAAGCCGTAGTAGGCAAGGTCGATGTTGACGCCCACCAGAAGTTTGCCGCCAAATACGGGGTGCGCAACATTCCCACCGTTTTGGTCTTTAAGGACGGCGAATTGGTAGACCGCAAAGTAGGGGTATCTCCCAAGCAAGTCTATGCCGAGGCGATCGACGCGCTTTTGTAGGGCGGGCTGTTTGCTGTTTGTGGAATAAAAAATGCGGTGTATATTTGCAGCCGCACGACCCGGTCTGGTAGTTCAGTTGGTTAGAATACATGCCTGTCACGCATGGGGTCGCGGGTTCGAGTCCCGTCCAGACCGCAAAGCACCCTTGGGTGTTTTCGAAATCAAACAAGTTGTGTTGCTTGCCCTAGTGGCAAGAGGTTCGTAGACGAACCAATGAAAGGCTTTCCTGAAAAAGGAGGGCTTTTTTTGTTTTAGCGCATTGGGATCCATTTACCTTCATCATTTACCCAAATAAAATCAACAGATTCGTACAAAATTGTATCAGTTGTAGTCGCTGGTGTATTAGGTGCTGTACTAATATAAGAGCCAAAATTCGGGTACGTAGCATTGTCGTTTTCTTGGGTTGCTTGCGCACGTAAATAAGAAATAGTCAAGTCAAACAAATCATTAGTTCCACTTGAATCATCATAAAATGATTTGTAGCCCCCAGAAACTGAAGAGTCATACGCAGTAATTTTAGGATTTTCATTGTCATCTTCTACTATCGTAATAACTTTTCCGTCATAACCTGCATCTAATGGTCCTAATACGACATACACTTGGGCATTTGATTTGTCAATAATATAAATATCTGCATCATCAGGGGATTTAAATCTAGAAGATGAAGTGGAACCGCCTTGCAAAGGATTAGAATTAGTTAGGCCAATAATGAGCGGATTTTGATCATTGTAAGCAGAAGCTTCATTTACAATTTCAATTGTTTTTAACTCGGATAAAGATTTATTTACCCATGTTCCTGAAATGGCGTCATAGCTGAGCACCTCATTGTTGGCAGCGTTGGTGATGGTTACATCGCTTAGATCGTCTAGGGCTGGGTCGGAGGATAAAGGTATCCAACTCGCAGTTCCAGCAGCATTTATGCTATAAACTTTTAAAACACTTTGACTGGAAGAAATATCTAACCATAAATCCCCCTCAAGATTGCTTGACGGCGCTGTTGCCGATTCTGTATATTCCACCCCAGTACTCGCTTTGGTCCCTTTTTGGTCGATCACATTGACCCTTTGGGCGCAGAGCATGGAGGAGAACAACAAAGCCACCAGGACCAGCCATACGTTGGATAGGCCTTTGGGAATGACTGGGAGAGGCATACCAAAAAAAGATACGAACTGCATCGTAGTGTGGTTTAGGTTAGCAATATAATTTATAAGGTGTTTAAGAATGCCTTATTTTACCCATTGAATTTCAAATACATCACCTGTATAAATAGGATAGTTGGTTGATATTAAGGTTACGGCATCTGTCCCTACGGAGTAGTCCGTGCCTGCAACGAGCTTGGCTCCATTTCTAAACACCCACACTTGTGCTACGTCGGTGGACACCCCTGTCGCTGTAATGGTTGGGTCTGCGGATTCGTCAGCGCTTACCGCAGTATATGTTTCCGTGCCACTTTCTATCAGATCGGTGGTTGTTAATTCCCTAACCTCTCCATTGGATTCCCTTACCAAAAGGGTGTATCCAGAGGTTGCAGTTTGAATTCCGTCTATAACAAAAGTTCCTTGATTGCCACCACTATCAAGAAGAGTCAATTTAAATTCTTGAAGTCCCGTGGTAATATTCACATCATCGTCTAGTGATCCCCCCAATTGCCAAGTAGTGGTGGTGACATCAGAGGTTGTATTGGTCAAGGTGGTGATGCCATTGGAAGATTGCAAATACTTAATGGTTCCTTTGTTGTCAATGACTTTAACAGTATTACTGCCTTTAGCTACAAAAGTGGTGTTTTGCGCCCATCCGAGACTGCTGACAAATAGCATCAAGCCGCCAAGCAGTATGGAACGCGGATGGTTTAAAATAATTGATTTCATGATTTCAAATTTAATGTTTAGATATTTATTGTAATTGTATGATTTTAATTTGGTCACCTAGATAGCAACTGATGCCATCTAGCTGAATGGTATTTGGGTCTATTTCTATAAAATCAACGCGTACTCCGTTGCGGTACACATCGATGTTGTTGATGTCTGTAATGGCTGCTGGCGTGGCAAAGTCCGTGTCTCCATCGGCAGCGATATGGTTTTCCACAAGCTGTACGCTAAGGTTCTGTCCGGGCACCCACTGGGTACCATCAAAAACAAGGGTTTGGTTGGCAGTAGGCGGCGTCGTGGTCAAATCCACATCATTCAAATCATTGAGCCCTCCGTCAAAGCTTATCAACAAGGGGTCTGCGATGGTTCCAGATCCGCTTACCACTATGGGTGGTGTGGCATCGACGTCAATCACGTTGGAAGAAGCGCCCAAGGCATAAAAGGCAAAAGGCACATAGTGCAACTCGTTTTCAGGAAAATCAGGAGATACCACCTCAAAATTGGTACAGCTGGCGGCATAATCCACTTCGACTTCCAAATACTTGGCAGTACCATCCCAGCGCAGGCTTTCCAGACGTAGCGGGTCACTAGGATCGTCCCCGCGGCCAATGACCAAGTTGACCTGCCCAAAATAGTCAGTGGTTGTGGTGTGGGTTTCTGTGTATTCTACAGTTTGGTTATCGTCATAGATGGTAAACCGAAAACAAACCTCTTTTTCCGAAAAAGGGGTCACCGTAGAATCCACTCCAGGGATTTCTACTACGGGCTCTATGACCGTACCTTGATAGGCCATGCCTTTGGGCTCTTGAGACCAGCCCAGTGCACTAACTAATAACAGCATGACTAGAAGACAATCCTTTTTCATAGCCAAAATTTGATTAGCAAGCCTGTGTGGTGGCCTATCAAAGCCAAGGACTCTGATGATTTACTCAGCGATTGTTGGTAACTGTAGTCATAAAACACACCCATACGAATGTCGGGCAGGGTTTCGACCGTGAGCCGCAAGCCAAGCGTGGGTCCGACCCAAAAACTGTCAAACTCTTCTTTGCCAGACAAGTCGATAAACTGATTGTCGGTTTGTTGGGTACCACGTGTCATATAGGAGGTTGTCATGCCTAAGCGTATGGTGGCATTAAAAACCGAGCAACTGGCACAATAGCCTCTTGAGAGGATTTCGCCAATTTGGGTTTCTGTTCCCAAATAGAGTCCCAAAAACCGCATGTCATATTCGAGTTGGGTGGTGATTACATTGCCCAAAACTTGGTGTTGCTCTAGGCGCAACCCAATCTGAAAATCTATCAAATCGCGAATCCACTCATCTGCATAATGAAGCTGTACGGACTGTCCGTTTCCTGCCTGAAAAACAGGCTTGGGACTGGAGTTTGAGCGATAGGAAAAATTGCTTGAAGTCACTCCATACCCCAGATCCAAGTGCTGGCCTTGGGCCATGCCAAAAACCAACATAAAAAAGAATAACAGCAGCCGAGGGCCTATCATTATTAATTTTTTTATAATATTAGTGAATAATTTAATAACGTACGGTGTTCAGAAATATTTTAACATTTATGGTTTTTACCCTCAGTTTGGGTCTTCAGGCCCAAGAGGTAGTGCGGCAACACATTGGGACGCAAGGATTGAATACGCCCAAAAAAATCAACTATACCGTAGGGCAATCATTGATTCATGGTGGCGACAAAATGCATTATGGTTACCAGCGTCCTTTGCTGTGGTCTGTGGGTGTAAAAAACACAGAATCGCTAACGCCCGAGTTGTATCCCAATCCTTTTACGAGCGTGTTGCAATTTTCTGGATTGCCTACAGGAGCGGTTTTTATTCAGTTGCACAATATGTCTGGACAATTGGTAGCGCAACAGCGCTTACGTGCAACTGAGTCGAAACTTACCCTGGATCTGAATCACCTAAGTGCGGGCACCTATCTGGTTAGCATACGCACAGCCGATCAATCGGCGGTTTTTAAGGTCGTCAAACAGTATCCCTAGCCATTGGGCACAGACCGATCGAGCTCAAAACAACGCAAGTCAAAATAGGAGACCGCAGCTAGCAGATGGTCAAAAATATCGGCGGTAATATGCTCGTAGTTTTTCCAAACCTTGTCACTGCTAAATGCATAGATTTCGAGGGGTGTACTGCCATAGCTTGTGGTGGGGAGTTGGCGGCACATGATAGTGAGATCGCTGTTGATCTTAGGGTGTTTTTCCAAATAGTTTTCGATGTATTTTCGGTACAATCCCAAGTTGGTAAGATTGCGCCCATTGATAGCCAAACTTTTATCTATCCCCGCATTGGCCGCATCAATTTCGGCTTTGCGTTCTTTTAGAAAATCCGCAATGCGTTCGATACGCTGTAGGTTGGTTAGGTCTGCATCTTCAAGAAAACGAATACTTTGGGTTTGTATCAAAATGGAACGCTTGATGCGCCTTCCACCAGACTCGGCCATGCCCCGCCAATTTTTAAACGAATCGGAAATGAGGTTATAGGTGGGAATGGTCGTAATGGTCTTGTCAAAGTTTTGCACTTTTACGGTAGAGAGGTTGATCTCTACCACATCACCGTCGGCACCATATTTTTCCATGGTGACCCAGTCGCCGATACGCACCAAGTCGTTGGCGGCAATTTGGATGCTAGCCACAAATCCTAAAATGGTATCCTTAAAAATCAACAACAATACCGCAGACAGGGCACCCATGGCAGTCAAGAAATATCCGATTTCTCTTCCCGTAATTATGGAAAACAACACCACGATACCCACGACCCATATCACTATCATAAAGACTTGGATATAGCTGTCAATGGGTTTGTCTTTAAATGATTCTAAGGACCGCAGATAACTCCGAACGGCATGGAGCAGACTTCGCAAAATCCAAATGGTAATCAGAACGCCATAGACATTGAGCAGGGTGTCGATTCCTTGTGTAAAGTTTCCACGGTTGACCCCTTCAAGTGCAGTCACAAAAGCCCCTTGTTCGGGGTTGAAGATTTTAATGCGTTCCACCACCCAATATGGGAGTGCAGCATGCAAAAAGAAGTAGGGCGCCAGTTGCGCCACATAGGTAGGAAAACGCGCGTCTAGCAAATGGTCATCGAGGCGGGTTTTGGTGCGCTTGGCCAAACGTTTAAAAAGCCCTTTGATCAGGCGTTTGGCAATCAGGTCTAGTACAATAGCGACCAATACTAGTATTAGGCTCACCACCAAAAAATCGACCCACCAAGCGAGGTCGACATTCCACCCTTTGTTGGTCAGAAAATCAATAAGCGTTCTGCGATTCATAAAACAAATTTGTCAAAAATACTATCTTTATGAAAACTCTGTACCCTATATCCCTTAAGCAGATAAAAAAACGCCTGCACACATGGGGTGTAGTGCAGGCGCCAAAACAATAACTAACAAAAAAATTATTAAGACATTAACCAAATTGCATTTATCGTGCCAAACTCATTCAAAGCCCTAAAAAAATCCGTAAATCTTTATAAGACACTCTTGTGTGTCTTTTGGTTTGGCCTAAGTTGGTCTCAAGATTTTGTTATCACGCCCGACCGCATCGAATACATAGACCCCGACTCTCACCAATTGGTTACCATTGAGGATGCCACACTCGATTTCACTTCTGTTAAATTATCTAGAGAAAACAACTATCTGGCCGTCTATTTGCCCGAACAAGATGCCAATCATGACAGCCATATCGAATATTATTACAAACTCATTCAGGGCAAAGAATCCTACGATTGGTTTAGTTGTGAGCACGAAGTCCGATTGGTTGGCTTGGGTCCAGGAAAACACAAGCTTTGCATTATGGCCAAGAATCCCGACGGGGTGGCCTCTGCCAATATGATTGATATTGACATTGAAGTTCCACCAGCTGTATGGTTTTCCCCTTGGTTTATTGCCTTGTTAGGGTCGCTGGTGGTATTTGTTTTCGTGCTATGGCGTAGCTATGAGTACCGCATTTTCAAAATCCGAAAAGACCGCGATTTGCAAATTTCCAATCTTGAAGCACGGGCCTATCGCGCACAAATGAATCCACATTTTATTTTCAACGCCCTCAATGGGATGCAAACGGCTATGATATTGCGTGGTGAGGAGGAATTCAACAAGTATGTTTCTTCTTTTTCCAAGCTGATTCGAAATACCATTGAAATGAGTAGTGTGGACAAGTTGAGCTTGACCGATGAGATAGATTATATTCAAAATTATATTGCCCTACAGGCACTTAGGCTGGAAAAAGATATTTTGCTAGATATTGTGGTGGAAGACACCATTAACAAAGACCACACTTTTCTGCCATGTATGATGCTTCAACCCATAGTCGAAAACGCCATTGTGCATGGGTTGATACCCATGGATGGGGTCAACAAAATAGAAATCAGCATCAGCAAGAAAGACCATTTTCTACAGTGTAGGGTACAAGACAACGGTATTGGTCGCAAAGCCGCCGAAGCCCAGCGCGAGCGCTATCAAAAAACCCATAAATCTTTTGCTACCCAAATCATGAAGGAGCGCATCAATATTTTCAACTACTACAACAAAGAAAATTTGGGTTTTGAGATTGAAGATTTATACGATGCGGATGGAAAGGCCACCGGAACGGCTGTTACGCTGACCATCCCCTTGGATTTTAAGACCCGCGAGAAATAATTTTTTCGAAAGGCAAAATCGTAGTATATCCCTTTTTGGAAAAGTAATCCGTGCTTTTGGTAGGTCCACATGCCAACACAAAATCACCACCCCAGGCCCCTAGGCTTTTGATTGCGCCATCATAATCCGAAAAGCGGCTCTGTTGCACAGGAGTTTGCCCGATGAGATGGCCGATGATGGCTTCATGATCCCGCATTGCCTGTTGAAAGTCCGCCAAGTGGTGGGCATGTAAAAGTGTTTCGGTGCATTTGTTGATTGACGCAATCTGTGCGGCTGTAGCCCCTCGAAAATGTTGGTCTATGGCCAAGCGACTGTCTTGCTTTTGGTTGAGATAAACAAAAAACAAATGCTGGTGAAAATCGGGCCAAAAATCAACTGCCTTTACCAAAGGCTGACTACCTGTGCGCTGAAACATAATTGGAGACTTGGATTGCGCACAGCCAATGTCATAACCGCTGCCGCCAAAAACTTTTTCTTGCAACACATAGGCATTTGCCTGCGCCCATTGGGCCACATTGTTGACCAAGGTAGATGAACTGCCGAGTCCCCAATCTGTGTGGAACTCCAACCTTGTTTGGACTTTTACCCCTTTGGAATCAAGCAAGAATTTGGGTTGCTGCAGACGTGCTTCTCTCAGAAGTTGACTCAGTCGTTGGCTCACGGGGTGTTCGGGCTTTGTGGGCGTAAAGTTTTTGATAGAAAACACATCTGAAAACCAGGGGTTTCCGCCTACGTCAATAGCGGTCCATTCGACACCTGGATTTGCAGACGCACTCACTTCGAGCCACTGTCCCAGTTGGGTAGGTAATGCCAGCGCCTGGGCGCCGTCCAAGACGGCATATTCTCCGCTGATGAGCAGTTTGCCCGAACTGTAAAACTTTAGGACTTTCTCCACGACTCTAAGGCTTGCTCTACCGCGCTAAAGCTCACGGTTTGGGTTTTGAATTGTGCTACTAGCGCCTCTTTTTCAGATGCATTAGCACCCAGTTGGTTGAGTATGTTTAACAGATGCATTTTCATATGTCCTTGTTGAATACCTGTGGTTACCAAGGACCGGACAGCAGCAAAGTTTTGCGCCAATCCAGCAACGGCCATGATTTGCATCAAAGTGCGGGCATCGGGCTGTCCCAACAGTTCGTGAGACCAGCGCACCAGTGGATGTAGCTGGGTTAATCCGCCAACAGTACCGACCGCCAAGGGCAACTCAAGGGCAAAATTAAAGATGTCATCCTCGATCCATGCCTCACTTAAACTAGCATAGACACCTGATTTGGCCGCATAGGCATGGGCTCCAGCTTCGATTGCCCTGAAGTCATTTCCGGTAGCGATGGCCACCGCATCGATACCATTCATGATGCCCTTGTTGTGGGTCACCGCCCTATGGGTTGCTACCTGAGCGATACGAACCGCCTCTACAAAACGCTGGGCCAATACCTCACCATTGGGACCCAACGATGTGATAGGGCATGTTACCCAAGCCCGTACCCGACAGTTGGGTACGTGGTTGGAGAGTATGCTCATGACCACCTCTATATTTTTTTCATCCTCGTTAAAGGCCTCATACTGATGTGCATGTCTTTTGAGCGTTTGTGCCATCTGCTCGAGGCAAGAGTTGATAAAGTTGGCGCCCATGGCATCTGCCGTTTCAAAAGTCACGTGGAGTTGGTGGTAGTGGGGCAAGTCAACGGTTTTGTCAACGAGAGTGATGTCGGTAATGCCACCGCCTCGTTGTTTCATTTTTTGGGTCAGGGCTTCGGTGTCGGCCAACAGTTGAGGACGTAGGTCTTCGAAAAAGCGTTGTAGTTTTTCAGCCGATCCTTTATACATAAAATGCACTTGCCCTATTTTTTCGGTGCCCATCACCTTGGCATGAAAACCTCCTCTTTGCGCCCAAAACTTGGCTGCATTGGCGGCGGCTGCAACTACCGAACTTTCTTCTGTGGCCATGGGCAACACATAGTTTTGCCCGTTGATCACCACATTGGGCGCCAAGCCTAAGGGCAAATAAAAGTTGCTAACGGCGTTTTCGATAAACTCATCATGGAGCTGTTGCAGTTTGGCATCCGAGTGCCAGTACGAACTCAGCAAGGCTTTGGCATCTTCGGGAGAAGAAAAGCACTGTTGTGTAAGCCAGTCTATTTTTTCTTCTTTGGACCATTTGGAAAACCCATCGACCTGTTGCGGGCGCTTTTTCATACAGCAAAGATAGGGGATACTAGGGGTTTTTGGGGAAAGAGGAATAAGGCAAAAGTTATATATTAGCCACACTCAACCTAAAAATAGAATTTATGTCACAACTATTTGGCGGATCTGCCTTAAACCAAAAAACCATAGCCGGGCATCCGGTCGGGCTCTTTGTCCTGTTTTTTACCGAAATGTGGGAGCGTTTTAGCTACTATGGTATGCGCGCTATTCTTGTTTTGTTTCTCACCTCTTCCATTATGGATGAGGGATGGGGCTGGTCCAATGAAGATGCACTCTATTTGTATGGTTGGTACACAGGACTTGTGTATTTGACTCCTATTATAGGAGGCTTTATAGCGGATAAATTTCTTGGCTACAGAAACGCTACTGCTTTAGGTGCCCTGATTATGACTTTGGGTCATGCATCGATGGCTTTGGAAGTTTTTGCAGACTCGTTTTTCTTTTTGGGCTTGTCATTGATGGTTGTTGGAAATGGCTTTTTTAAGCCCAATATTTCTTCTATAGTCGGTCAGCTGTACAAAGACGGAGACAAAAGAAAAGATGGCGGGTACACCATATTCTATATGGGTATCAACGCAGGTGCTTTTTTGGGAATACTGCTTTGTGGATACATTGGAGAAAAAGTAGGCTGGCATTTAGGATTTGGACTGGCTGGTATCTTTATGTTCTTAGGTATGCTACAGTTTTGGCTTGCTCAGAAAATATTTGGAGATATAGGTTTGCCTCCAAAAAAATTAGAATCAGTACAAGAGAAAAAAAAGGAATCAGCATCTAATGATTCTGCCTATTCCAAAGTAGAATCTGATCGTATAAAAGTGATTGTGGTATTTTCCTTATTCACCATTTTCTTTTGGTGGGCATTTGAACAAGCCGGCGGCTCCATGACCATCTTTGCCGAAAGCTTTACAGAGCGTAACCTTTCTGGAACCGCCTCGGATACTTTTAAAACAGTCAACACCCTGATAACCTTGGTTCCGATGTTTATTTTGACCTATGTTTTGTATAGTTTGTTCCGACAAATGTCAGGTCATTTTTTAAGCTCAAATTTGTTTTTGGGAACAAGTTTTGTCATCATTTGGGGTATTGTTATCTGGATGATTCAAAGAGAGTTTTCACAACAAGCGACTGAAATTCCAGCCTCTTGGTTTTCTATTCTCAACTCATTATTTATCATTTTGTTTGCCCCGATTTTTTCCAAAATTTGGGCCTCAAAACTCAATCCCTCAGGGCCTATCAAATTCGCCATTGGACTCGTTTTACTGGGACTTGGTTTTGGATTTCTGTCCTACGGGGCTTCTGGAATCCCCATGGGCGCGAGCGAGGCGAGTGTGAGTATTATATGGTTGGTGCTGGCCTACCTATTTCACACCCTAGGTGAGCTTTGCGTTTCCCCTGTAGGCTTGTCGTATGTAAGCAAACTGGCTCCTTTGAAATTGGTCGGTCTGATGTTTGGATTTTGGTTTGTATGTAGCGCTATTGCCAACTTTTTAGGGGGTTATACAGGTAGCTATATCGATCAAATTTCTGAAAACTATGGGCTGTCTGTATTTTTCTTAATATTTACCGTTATCCCGATTGCTGCTGGACTTCTGATGGTGGTGCTCAAACCCATGCTTATTAAGAAAATGCACGGCATTGAATAAACATATTTTTCAGCTCCTCCTCTTTTTTAGCCTGTCTGTCTCTGGACAAGTCAAGTGGATGTCTCTTGACGAGGCCTTGGCTGCCCAACAAAAAGCACCCAAAAAAATCTTGATGGATGTCTACACCAACTGGTGTGGGCCATGCAAGCTGCTGGACAAAAACACCTTTGGCAATCCTGATGTCAGTGCCTATATAAACGAGAATTATTATGCGGTCAAGTTCAATGCTGAGGGCAACCAGACCATCAACTATTTGGGCTATGTCTTTACCAATCCCAGCTACAACCCAAACCGCTCGGGTCGCAATGCCCGTCATCAGTTTACCAATTACTTGGGCATCACTGGTTATCCGACAGTTGTGTTTCTGGACGAGCAAGGACAGTTTATCACCCCCGTGGTAGGTTACCACAACGTGCAACAGATGGAGTTTTACTTGAAGTTATTCTATTCCAATGACTACAAAACCTTGAACTCTCAAGCCGATTTTACGGCCTATTATAAAAATTTTACCGCCGCGTTTAAAGGCTAGCAATCCATGCGCCTTCGGAAGTGGTGTCGTGAAAAGCCTCCGAATGTTGTGCATTATCACATTGCTTTAATAATCAACCCACCATACTCGGGTTCTTTTGTATTTTTTATTAGTAATTTTTTCAAGGATATAAATTCTTTCAAAAATTTGATTATTACTCTCAACTATTTTAATCTTTTTTCTTTTTATTCCTTCTGCTAAAATAGAATCACTAATTTTTTTTCCTACTTCCCAAAGTTTATTAACCGATGTGTATTTGATTTCAGATATTTCCTTTTTACAAATGGTATCTATTTCATTAAATCTATTGATGTCAAATAAATTTTTATCGATTTTATAATATTTTGTTTTATCAATATCAGTAACAATTGTATCCTTATTACCGTCAAACAAAAGATATTTTGTTTTTTGACAAAAGGTCATATTAACAAATCCTATAGAAATGATAAGAATTGTTTTTTTAATTACATTCTTTGCTTCCATTTTGTTTTTCATTAGTTATCGTGTTTAAAATTTCTTGTTGTTCATTTGGGGAGAGTTTTTTCCATGCTTCTGAGAAAATCAATTCATGGTTGTTGTTGGCATCTTTATACTGTGCTAACCCTTCCCAAGCTAGAGCCTCGTAAAATGTATCTGAATGTTGTCCGTTGTCAAACTGTTTTAAACCTTGCGCAATTGTTTCTATATAAAATGCTGCCATTTGTTGGTGTTGAAAACCATTTAATCCAAAGCGTGTATAATAATCTAACATTCCTGGGTAATCTCCATTTTGCAACATTGTACTTAAACGAGGAACATCAATATTACCATTGTTATTAGCCAATGAAATTAGTTTTCTTAACATCTCTGCATGTATCACTTCATGGGCTATAGTTTTGGCGACTAATAAGTTAGGCCTTTTTTGATAACTTACTTCTTTTGTTGGGTTGCCATTCAACAGGTCGTGTAGGGCTTGTATTTTTAGGGGGTCGGTAAACAACGACCACCCATATTTGCCATCGCCATGTTCGCAGTCTATGATCTGGCTGGCGAGTTTGTGTTACTCTATTTCATATACCACATCAACCTCGATGTATTTTCCTTTTTTTACAAGAAAAACATGGGAGTCCCTATCATAAAAATAATCAAACAGTGTCCAATCTCTGATCTCTCTTTTGTGATAAGATCCTGAGAGATTCAAGACCTTTCTTAGCGAAACTATTTTTTCTGCTTTTAGATTAGTAAAAGATTTTATTTCTATAAAGTATGTAATGTCCTCCTTATTATCTAAATCTTTTATTTTGTAATAGAAATACTCATCAACAGGGTGCTGATGCTTTGTCAAGAGTTTTTTGTTGTATCTAATAAACAAAGTATCGCTTGTTTTTTCTTGAGCAAACAATTTTGTGGTAAAAGCGAAGAAGATTAGTAATACTATGATTGCTCCTGTTTTACTCTGGGCAATTTTTCGTGATATCATGATAATAACTTTGTAAACTGTTTTGGAGTTCTTGCTTCTTAGAATCTGATAAATCTAAATAGGCTTTTACATCGTGTTCTTTAAGCCCTTGCCATGCCAAAGCTTCGTAAAAACTATTAGGAATGGGGTTTTTGCCATTATCTGTGAGATAGTTGTAGTCACCAACCAACACTTCTTTATGAAACTTTTTCAGCGCTTCCTTTAGTGAATTTACATATAATTCAGCCATAGCTTCATGTTGAGGCGTTGCATTAAAATTACCTTTCTCAAAATTCTCATATGTTTTTTTGAAATCCAATTCTTCATCTGTAGGATTTTTAGTATTCAGTTTTCTGAACATATCCGCATGAATATATTCATGAATTAAGGTTCTTACTGCACCCAAAGCAGGCATTCCGGATATTCTTTCAGTACTGATATTTATACGAATTGTTTTGGTTCCTTTTTTATGTGCGGTAGTGCCATTTACATAACTATTTGAATTTGAGGAAAACACCCTATCCTCGGATTTAATGATGATATCAAATTCTGAGTTATTACCCTCAAATTTACTGAATATATCCTTGACAAAACGGTTCCCTTTTTCAAATAAGTGTCCATTTAGACACTTAGCCTTTCCGGTCAGTTCGTTAATGATGATGTCGTCTTCGCCATCATTAATAGGCACATCTGTATCATTATCGGGACAGCCATTGTCTTTAGTTGAAGACGTATAGCCTAAACTAAAGTTTATTTTATCTTTATCATCAGTCTTGTCAGATTCAATATAAACACAAAAACATCCTATACCTACCTCAACTGACGGTTTCTTTGTCTTACCGCTTCCTCCAAACCCAAATAAACCTTGACTGCTCCAACTACTACCGCTACTTGAGTCTCCATAGTAACTACCCCCATCATTGTATGAGCCACCGCCATTTCCCGATGAACCACTCCCTCCGGATGAATTATGAGTATCCGAGTCATCATCTGCAATGATATCTGCACAAGAAGTATCTGTTTGTGACAGCGCAACCATACCAATGCTTTTGGGTATTTCCAAACTGCTGGAAAACTTCTTTAGCGAATACACCGTGATACGACCCTTAAAGCGTTTGTTTGTCTGACTGTTGTACTCATCCCTTGTAATCCCATTTGCATGGGTATACCTAATAACAAAAGGCTCTGTCTTTTGTCCATCTATAGGGTTAGATACAATCAAATTATAAAACGTTGTCTCTGATGGCTCTGAAGACACTATTTTAAATGCGTAAGTCACACCTCCTTTTTCATTGGTTAGTTTTATAACACTACTCTCGTCTATCCAATATCGTACGTGGCTTTGTTTAGAATCAAGCGATTGAAATGTGGCCTGCGGTGTTGTTTGATAGGCACTCCTATCTTCTGGAAATAACGATAAACCATTAGCTACTAATTTTGACTTAAGTGTAGCTGAAATATTAGGGATATCTGAAGTGCTGAGCATCTCTAAAGCATATTTCTCCTTTTGTGGTTCTTCAACAGAAAAAAGTTCTGTCTCTGTATCCTTTACACAACCTAAAAATAATAAGGTCACTAAAAAGGATAATAATACATTTTTTAAAAGGCTAATTATTTTGTTTTTTCTTGTTTTCATCTCTGATGAACTTTAAAGTTAGTTATTCAATCTCAATGTGAGGCAATATTGCCTACAACGGTTTTTGTTCATGTGTTGTAGATTTTCCTCTAAACTGAACAATTTTCAGATTGATAATTTTAATTTTTTCTGAGTGGTAATAATTGTGAATTGAAAGGCTTATTTTTTTAAGAATTGAGCAATTTCATACTTTTTTTTAGTGTAAGAATTTTCTTAAAATACCATAAAAGGGTTCAAGTCCAACCACCCAACATAGGGTACAATAGGCAAGCGGGGGCATGTTAAAAAATAAAAAAACTACCGCAACAACCTGCGGGTTTGGGCATAGGCTTTGTTCCAATAGCCTTCGCGCTGTATTTAAAGGCTAGCAATCCATGCGCCCTCAGTAGCGGTGTCGTGAAATGGCACCACTAAATTGGATAAAAGATTTTTTTCCATTCAACCTTATACATTTTTATGACCCCTTTCTTTTTTTCAACTATAAAAATTGAATCAAAAACTTCATTAGGGGTTTTAATTTTGTTAGTGGATAATAGAACTTTATTTAAATCATGAATTGAAGAAAAGTTTATGTCATTTAAACGGTGACAATTTATTTTTTTTACCCCTGTTTTTTTATTGTAAATAAAATGGTTAATCTCACCTAGTGTTTCTAGTCCAAATGAAAAAATAACTTCGTCTTCAGTAATCTTTTTTTCGCAATAATTTTCATTTAATACAATAGTTTCTTTTATGTCAGCATATATAAAAACGGGGTTATTGTCCTGCGAAAAACAGTATAATATACCAAACAGAAAAAATAAAAACACCTTAATTACAATTTTTGTTTCCATTAAAAAAATATTTAAATAGATTTGATTTAATCCTTGATTTTTCAGATTCTGTCAAAGAGTTCCATGCCTTTGTGTTGGCTCTTAGCCCTGCCCATGAAATATCCTGATAAACAGTACTGGGTAGTTTGTTATTATCAAAACTCGATACAATATCTGCAATTACACTCGTGTAATGCTTTGCCATTTGTTCATGTTGAAATCCGTTAACACCATAACGAGTATAGTAGTCGTAAATACCTGGGTAATCGCCTTTTGATAGCTTCTCTTTCCATTCACTTTTTGTCATACCATCTAAATCACCCCCATTCTCTAAAATCGACATTATTTTCCTAAACATCTCCGCATGAATAACCTCGTGAGCAAAGGCTACAGCAGCTCCCAAATCTGAGATTTTGGCTAACTGTGTATTGCTCATTTGTATTGTTGTAATGTAGTTACTAGGGGGTTTAGTTACCCCATAATTTCCATCAGGCATAGTATTATTTATTTCAAACCTCAAATGACTCACAGGAAACTCACCGTCAAATTTTTTAATAGCATTACGAAATCCGCCACTCAATTGTTCAAGTTTATTAAACACACAAAGCGCCTTTCCGGTCAGTTTGTTAATGATGATGTCGTCTTCTTCCTCATTGTTAGAGGGGTGGTTTACTCCATCCTCTTTAGGGGCGCTGTTCCACATCCTGTAATCTTTTTCATTTGTCCACGAATTTCCACCACCTTCAAATACATTATCATCATATTTGTACAGAGATGTAAATACCCATTCGATTTCGAATCTGTTACTCGGCAGGGTTCCCCAAACTTCCACTTCCTCGAGTTCAATTTCCCATTCAAAATCATTTTGCAAAAGACTCCCAATGGAAAGAGCTGTCAATAGGCTGGCATTTTGAGTGGTTTGCGGACCTTCAGGCAAGTATAGCATCACAATCATTCCGTTGATAACTTTAAAACCACGTAAATAATTCCCATCTAGGTCAGAGATAACCATTTCACCAGTGAAATTTTCATCATCAGCATAGGGGTCTTGTTTGGTGTTGAAAGCTACGGTTTCCACCTTTCCATCAATCTTTAGCAAAAGCACCCTACTGTAGTAGTCATCATATTTGATGGTGGCGGGAACTACTGCCATTTTTGCATTTGTATTGCTTATGTTTTCGTAGGAAAGCTCTTCGATATCGATTTCTTTTAAAAAGCGAGAATTGGTTTTTATTCCTTTTGACGAAGAAGCAAATCGATGTTTATTTCCCAAATGAATGCTGTAGGGCTTTAGAATGTTTTGAACTTCAATAGGACTTACAGATTCAAGAGATGATGATGCTTGAATTTCATTATTGTTATCGGGTTCACAAGCAACAATTAGTAGGGTTACAATTAGTATTAATTTTTTGTTCATGTGTTGTAGAGTTTCCTCTAAACTGAACAATTTTCAGATTGATAATTTTAATTTTTTCTGAGTGGTAATAATTGTGAATTGAAAGGCTTATTTTTTTAAGAATTGAGCAATTTCATACTTTTTTTTAGTGTAAGAATTTTCTTAAAATACCATAAAAGGGTTCAAGTCCAACCACCCAACATAGGGTACAATAGGCAAGCGGGGACATGTTAAAAAATAAAAAAACTACCGCAACAACCTGCGGGTTTGGGCATAGGCTTTGTTCCA
>JBMYKI010000012.1:12140-28382 GCA_049595235.1 Flavobacteriaceae bacterium | reverse complement strand
AACAACATTCATGGATTTGTAGCTTGTTTTTTGATCTCAGACAATTGCCCCGCTTCACACTTAAAAGTTTGCCCTGGATATTTAACAATTAGGTTATAATCGTGGGTAGCCATCAGTATGGTCGTACCTTTTTGGTTGATACTTCGAAGCAATTCCATCACTTCCAAACTGGTAATAGGGTCCAAATTTCCTGTAGGCTCATCGGCTAGTATGATATCAGGGTCATTGAGCAGGGCACGGGCAATGGCAATGCGCTGTTGTTCTCCGCCCGAAAGTGCATTTGGAAATTGTTTACGGCGGTCTTTTAAACCAACCATATCTAACACCATATCAATCCTTTCACTGCGCTGCTGCTGCTCTTTCCAGCCCGTAGCTCGGAGCACAAAATCCAAGTTACGCTCAATGCTACGATCTGGGAGCAATTGAAAATCCTGAAACACCACCCCAAGCTTACGGCGCAGATCTGGAATCTTACGCTCTTTGAGTTTGGCCAAGTCAAAACCAGCAATGCTGCCTTCTCCTTTATGTAGCTTAAGATCTCCGTATAGGGTTTTGAGTAAGCTGCTTTTGCCACTTCCAGTTCTTCCAATTAGGTAAACAAATGAGCCTGAGCGGATATCCAAATTCAAATCCTCTAGCACCGGCTTGTTGTGCTGATTTATGGAAACATTTTGCAGGGAAATGATAGCTTCTTTCATGTTTAGACCCTAAAAATAGGAAGACTTATAGAAACAAAATGAAACTTTTTTATTTGAAATCAATTATTTTACTTTAAAATTTAAATCAAAAAATAAAAATAAGTTGCATATATATGTATTAAATATATTTTAACATTAATGTTATAAACCATAAATATATATTTGCTAAAAATTTTAACAATGTGTGGAATTGTATGTGCCTTTAACGAAAAGGAAAAGATTCACGGCCTAAGGCCCCAACTTTTAGAAATGGCCAAACGTATCCGTCACCGAGGGCCCGACTGGAGCGGTATTCATGTGACCCAACATGCCGTGTTGGCTCACGAAAGACTCGCTATTGTCGATCCTGCTTCGGGTAAACAACCCTTGTTCGGGAAGGAAGGGGAATTGGTTTTGGCTGCCAATGGCGAAATCTATAACCACCGTGAATTGCGCAAGCAAACTCCTGATTACCCTTACAAAACCGGTTCTGATTGTGAGGTGATTTTAGCACTCTACGACGCCAAAGGCACTGATTTCATTGATGATCTTAACGGAATCTTTGGTTTTGTTTTATATGACGAGGCCAACAATCGTTTTTTGGCGGCCAGAGACCACATGGGAATTATCCCGCTCTACAGAGGCTGGGATCATGAGGGTACGCTCTACATCGCTTCAGAACTGAAAGCGCTAGAGGGTTTTTGCAACAAAATTGAAGTGTTTCCTCCTGGTCATTTTTATGACAGCCAAAAAGGTGTATTAGAATCGTGGTATAAGCGCGATTGGCGATCCTACGACAAAGTCAAAGACAACCCCACAGATATTGATGCGTTGGGGCAGGCTTTGGAAGACGCCGTGCATCGTCAATTGATGAGCGACGTGCCCTACGGGGTGTTGCTTTCCGGCGGACTGGACTCTTCCATCACTTCTGCCTTGGCCAAAAAATTTGCCAAAAACCGCATAGAATCGGATGATCAAAATGAAGCCTGGTGGCCACAACTCCATTCCTTTTCGATTGGTCTAGAGGGTTCACCCGACTTAGCAGCTGCCCAAAAAGTCGCTGACCACATTGGGACCGTTCACCACGAGGTTACTTTTACTATTCAAGAAGGGCTAGACGCAATCCGAGACGTAATCTATCACTTAGAGACATATGACATTACAACAGTTCGTGCATCCACTCCCATGTATCTATTGGCCCGAGTGATCAAGTCGATGGGTATCAAAATGGTTCTGTCTGGTGAAGGCGCCGATGAGGTCTTTGGTGGCTACCTGTATTTCCATAAGGCACCTAATGCCCAAGAATTTCATGAAGAGACTGTTAGAAAGCTCGATAAACTCTATCAGTATGATTGCTTGCGTGCCAACAAATCATTGGCAGCTTGGGGTATTGAAGGGCGCGTTCCTTTTTTGGATAAAGAATTTTTGGACATAGCCATGCGTATCAACCCAGCAGACAAAATGATTACCTCTGATCGTATGGAGAAATGGGTGGTGCGTAAGGCTTTTGAAGAATACTTACCTGAAAGTGTTGCTTGGCGTCAAAAAGAGCAGTTTAGTGATGGAGTCGGATATAACTGGATCGACACCTTAAAAGAGGTTGTCGATCAAGAGGTTACTGACACCCAAATGGAAGCGGCCTCACACCGTTTTCCGGTCCAAACGCCTCGTACCAAAGAGGAGTACTATTATCGCAGTATTTTTGAAGAGCATTTTCCGTCAGACACCGCTGCCTTAACAGTTCCGTCTGTGCCGAGCGTGGCGTGTAGTACGCCCACCGCATTGGCTTGGGATGCTTCATTCCAAAACATGAACGAGCCCTCTGGGCGCGCTATCGGTAAGGTGCATCTTGACGCATACAAGGAATAGTTGTTTTTTGCTTATAAAAACCTGTTTATTTTCCACATTACGTGTTAATAACTTAACTGATTTGGAGGGTTTATTTAAGGTTGCATTCTATCAGATATGAGTATATTTGGTAGAATGTGATTTTGCTAAAAAAACAAACTAATTTATGAGCGAAAACAACCCAAAAAACCAATATTCTGCAGATAGTATACAGGCGTTAGAAGGAATGGAGCATGTCCGCATGCGCCCATCGATGTATATTGGAGACGTAGGCGTGCGTGGTTTACACCACTTGGTCTATGAAGTCGTAGACAACTCTATTGACGAGGCTTTGGCAGGTCATTGCGATGAAATAGCTGTTACCATAAACAAGGACCAATCGATTACAGTGGAAGACAACGGGCGAGGAATCCCTGTTGGTCTGCACAAAAAAGAAGGGGTTTCTGCACTTGAGGTCGTAATGACCAAAATTGGAGCCGGAGGTAAGTTTGACAAAGACTCTTACAAGGTCTCAGGGGGTCTCCATGGTGTGGGCGTTTCTTGTGTCAATGCGCTATCGGATCATTTACGCGCCACCGTTCACCGAGATGGAAAGGTATGGGAACAAGAATATGAACGTGGAAAATCTTTGTACCCTGTCAAAACCATAGGTGATACTGCGAAAACGGGTACCGTGGTAACATTTTCACCAGACAAAAGCATTTTCACACAAACCACAGAATACAACTATGATACCTTGGCGGGGCGTCTGCGTGAATTGGCCTTCCTAAACAAAGGCATACGTATCAGGCTCACGGATGAGCGTGTTTTGGACGATGACGGCAATGTCATCACCGAACTTTTTCACTCTGAAGAAGGGCTAAAAGAATTTATACGTTTTCTCGACGCCAACAGAGAGCCGCTTATTGAAGATGTTATTTCCATGGAAGGAGAGAAAAATGACATCCCTGTGGAGGTTGCTATGGTGTACAACACCTCCTTTAATGAGAATTTACATTCTTACGTCAACAATATCAACACCCATGAGGGTGGTACACATTTGTCAGGGTTTCGAAGAGGACTTACTTCAACCCTCAAAAAATATGCAGATGCATCAGGCTTGTTAGATAAACTCAAATTTGAAATCTCGGGTGATGATTTTAGAGAGGGGCTCACAGCCATAGTTTCTGTAAAGGTTGCCGAACCTCAGTTTGAAGGGCAAACCAAAACCAAATTGGGCAACCGCGAAGTAACCTCTGCCGTTTCTCAAGCGGTTTCCGAGATGCTCGAAAACTATTTGGAAGAACACCCCAACGACGCCAAAACCATTGTTCAAAAGGTGATTTTGGCAGCCCAAGCCCGCCATGCGGCTCGCAAAGCTCGCGAGATGGTACAACGAAAAACCGTCATGAGTGGAGGAGGTCTTCCTGGCAAACTTTCTGATTGTGCCTCTCAAGATCCTGTAGAATGTGAAGTTTTCTTGGTGGAGGGTGACTCCGCGGGTGGTACCGCCAAGCAAGGTCGTGACCGAAACTTTCAGGCAATTTTGCCTTTACGTGGTAAAATTCTCAACGTAGAAAAAGCCATGCAGCACAAAGTGTTTGAAAATGAGGAGATTAGAAATATTTACACAGCACTTGGGGTGACCATTGGAACCGAAGAAGACAGCAAGGCCCTCAACATGGAAAAGTTGCGCTATCACAAGATTGTTATCATGTGTGATGCGGATGTGGATGGTAGCCACATATCTACTTTGATACTAACCTTCTTCTTCCGCTACATGCGTGAGCTGATTGAGAATGGTTATGTATACATAGCCACGCCTCCATTGTATTTGGTTAAAAAAGGGGCCAAAAAACAGTACGCTTGGGACGACGACCAGCGCGATCGCTTGCAAATGGAATTTGGTCAGGGTAGTTCTGTCCAGCGCTACAAAGGTTTGGGAGAAATGAATGCTGAGCAATTATGGGAAACAACCATGAACCCAGAGTTCAGAACCTTACGTCAGGTCACGATTGATAATGGAAGTGAAGCCGATAGAATTTTCTCCATGTTAATGGGAGATGAAGTGCCACCAAGACGTGAGTTTATTGAGAAAAATGCTATTTATGCCAACATTGACGCATAAGTATACAAATGCTTTTCTACTTATATTCACACACACTATTTTTGTAAAAATTTTAAGATTTAAACAATGAAAGTCACCATCATTGGCGCCGGAAACGTAGGTGCCACATGCGCCGATGCCATAGCCTATCAGCGTATGGCCAGCGAAGTTGTATTATTAGACATCAAAGAAGGATTTGCTGAAGGCAAGGCCTTGGATATGATGCAAACCGCCACGACGCTGGGTTTTAATACACGAATTGTAGGAACGACAGCCGATTATTCCAAAACTGCCAATAGCGATGTGGTAGTAATCACCTCAGGAATTCCTCGCAAACCCGGAATGACTAGAGAAGAACTCATCGGTATCAATGCAGGAATAGTCAAAAGCGTTGCTGACCAGGTACTTCAACATTCTCCAGACGCTGTGATCGTGGTCGTTTCCAACCCCATGGACACCATGACCTATTTGACACTTAAGGCCACTGGACTCCCCAAAAACCGTGTGATCGGTATGGGTGGTGCCTTGGACAGCAGTCGTTTCAAAACCTATTTGTCTTTGGCCTTGGAAAAACCAGCCAATGATATCCAAGGGATGGTGATTGGAGGACATGGTGATACCACGATGATTCCACTTACCCGATTGGCTACTTACAATGGGTTGTCTGTCAATCAATTTCTCTCAGCTGACCAACTCAGCAAGGTTGCTGCTGATACCATGGTGGGTGGCGCAACATTGACCAAACTGTTGGGTACATCGGCTTGGTATGCACCAGGCGCATCTGTGGCCTACTTGGTGGATAGCATTCTCAACGATCAAAAACGCATCATTCCTTGTTCGGTTATGTTAGACGGCGAATATGGTCAGTCTGATATTTGCATGGGTGTGCCTACTATCATAGGTAAGTCGGGCTGGGAGCGCATCGTAGATGTGTCATTGAATGAGCAAGAACAACAAAATTTTAACCAAAGTGCTGATGCCGTGCGAAATATGAACGGAGCGCTTTCTAGTATATTGGGCGAATAGGCTGTTTTGATTGTTCTGAGGGGTCCAAAAGTATCCTAAGGAAATCCTATATTTGCCTGCCTTTAATGAATTAAAACAAACATCATGCAGAATAACGGACTGGTAAAAGTATTTGCTTTTTTGTTCGGATTGGCCAGTTTGTACCAACTGTCCTTTACCTTTATTGTTAATCAAACCGAAAAACAAGCGCGAACTTATGCAGAAGCACAAGTGGATGCCAACGCGGACAACTATTTCGAGCTATTAGACGGCTTTCAGCAAAGCTACCTGGATTCTATTGGTAATAACAGTTTGTATGGTTTTACAACCTACAACAGTTCTAAAGCCAGAGAGCTCAACAAAGGACTTGACCTAAAGGGTGGTATCAATGTAATTCTTCAAATCTCAGTTAAAGACATTCTTAAAGGCCTGGCTGACAACACCCGCAGTCCCTTATTCAATCAATCTCTAATCGAAGCCGATGCGCTACAAAAGTCGTCTGACGAAAGCTATGTAGAAAGTTTTTTCAAGGCGTTCGATAACCTCAAAGGAGATGAAGGCTTGGCAAGTCCTGATATTTTTGCCAACAGAACTCTCAGTGATGAAATCAATTTTAACATGACCGACGATGAGGTAAGACCCATCATTCGAAGAAAAATTGATGAATCTATCGTATCTGCTTTCGAAGTACTACGGAAACGTATCGACAAGTTTGGTGTCACCCAGCCCAACATCCAACGTCTTGGAAACTCGGGTCGTATCTTGGTAGAGCTTCCAGGTGCTCGTGACATTGATCGTGTGAAAAACTTGTTGCAAAGTACGGCTCAGCTTGAATTTTGGGAAACGGAATCCAACGATAAATACTTTACTTTTTTAGCGCAAGCCAATGAAACGCTTAAAGGGCTGGTAGAGGTTCAAGAAGACGAAGCCAGTGAAAAATCTGAGATTGATGACCTGCTCGCAGATGTTGAAGCGCAACAAGACTCTATTTCCCTAAACCAAAATCCTTTATATGATTTGATAGTGGGCTCTGGTTTTCAGGGAGGTCCTGTATTGGCGCAGTTTGCGGCCAAGGACCAACAAAAGGTGTCAGATTACCTTCGAATGCCCGAAATACGTTCTTTGTTGCCTACGGATTTGCGTTACACCAAATTTTTGTGGGGAAAATCAGACAATGATTCAGAAATCCTCGACCTATATGCCATTCGGTCTAACAGAACCAATCAACCACCACTCAGCGGTAGTGTGATTGTGGACGCTGCTCAGACCTATGACCAAGTGGGTGGGCCTGCAGTAAGTATGCAAATGAATGGTAAAGGGGCCCGTACTTGGGAAGAAATGACTGGAAAAGCTTTTCGTGAGCGCAGTAATATTGCAATCGTTCTCGATGATGTAGTCTATTCGGCTCCCGGCGTGTCTAAAGGAGCGATTTCTGGTGGTCGTTCTGAAATTTCTGGTCAGTTTACACTCAACGAGGCCATTGACTTGGCCAACGTACTCCGTGCCGGTAAATTGCCTGCTTCGGCAGAAATCATACAATCTGAGATAGTGGGACCGTCTCTTGGTGCAGAAGCCATCCGTAGCGGTATCAACTCCTTTGCCATAGCGCTGATGCTGGTGTTGGTTTGGATGGTGTTTTATTACGGTCGCGCGGGTCTTTATGCAGATATAGCTTTGACTTTAAATATTGTGTTAATTTTTGGAATCCTAGCAGGTTTAGGAGCCGTACTTACACTCCCAGGAATTGCAGGTATTGTCTTGACGATCGGTATGTCCGTAGACGCCAACGTACTTATTTTTGAGCGTGTGCGTGAAGAACTTGCACGCGAGAAAGGGCAAAAGCAAGCTGTCGCCGATGGATTTCAGAATGCACTTTCATCAATATTGGATGCCAATATCACGACAGGACTTACCGCTTTGATTCTGTTTGTATTTGGTACAGGTCCAATCAAAGGGTTTGCTACCACGCTTCTCATAGGTATTGCTACCTCATTGTTTACAGCAATTTTTATCACTCGTATTTTAGTGGATGGGCATTTGTCAAGAGGCAAATCACTACAGTTTGCTACAGGACCTACCAAGAATTTGTTCAGAAACCTCAGTATTGTCTTTTTGGGCAAGCGCACGGTAGCTTATGTGATTTCAGGGACCTTAATTGGTGTGGCAGTTTTCTCACTGTTCACCAATGGCCTAAACGAAGGCGTTGATTTTGTTGGTGGACGTTCCTACACGGTTCGTTTTGACCAAGCTGTAAATTCGTCAGAAGTACAGTCAGATTTGGTCGCAGTTTTAGGTAGTGTAGAAGCTAAAACCTTCGGCAAAGACAACCAGCTCAAAATCACTACCAACTACAAAGTAGATGTGGAGGGTGTTGCTGTAGATAATGAAATCCAAGAATTGTTGTTTACCACATTGCAAGCCTATCTACCTGCTGGCTTGAATTATGAGGCTTTTGTCAATGGAAGTGAAGACAAGCAAGTGGGAATCATGTCCTCTATCAAAGTAGGGCCTACCATTGCTGATGATATTAAGAAAAATTCTTTCTTGGCTGTATTTGGATCGCTGATTGTTGTGTTTTTATACATTCTTTTACGTTTCCGTAAGTGGCAATATTCCTTAGGTGCCGTGGCCGCAGTGTTCCACGATGTTTTGGTTGTTTTGGGAATTTTTTCGATTACCTACACCTTTATGCCTTTCAGCATGGAGATCAATCAGGCATTTATCGCTGCGATTCTGACTGTAATTGGGTATTCACTAAACGATACTGTGGTCGTTTTTGACCGCATTCGTGAGTTTGCACGGGCCCACACAAGTTGGCCTTTTGGACGCACCGTAAACAGCGCCCTGAACAGTACGCTGAGCCGAACACTCAATACATCTTTGACTACTTTGGTCGTGCTGTTGTCCATCTTCTTGTTTGGAGGCGAGGCGATTCGTGGTTTTATGTTTGCCTTGATTGTGGGTGTAATGGTAGGAACATATTCATCTCTATTTATCGCTACGCCCATTATGTTTGATACCTTGGGCAAGAAAAAAGAAGAGTAGTTAGGCTGTCTTTCTAGCGCGGTAGGCAAAAATAAATCCTGCTATTATCAATGGGATACTGAGCCATTGGCCTGTGGAGAAAACTCCTAGGGCAGACTCGAATCCGCCTTGGCTTTCTTTGACAAATTCGACCACAAAGCGAACACTGAATAATAGTACCAAAAATGAGCCAAACAAAAATCCCGTTTGATCTTTTCTTTGGGTGTTCCAGTACAGGTGACGCAATACTAGAAAAACAATCACATAACCCAAAGATTCGTACAATTGGGCGGGATGTCTGGGTAATATTTCACCTCGGTTCTCAAAGACCACACCAAAGCTACTTCCCGTATACTTTCCAACAATTTCAGAATTAAAAAAGTTTCCGATTCTGATAAATATTCCACCGAAACTCACTGGAATGACAATGCGATCTAAAATCCAAAGCACCGACTTGTATTTGTATTTTCTTCTGTACAATATCATAGCTGTGATGATACCAATGGCGGCACCATGACTAGCCAAACCTCTGTAGCCAGAAAATTCCCAACCTTTGATAAGTCCAAAAAACATACTGCCATCTGCTACCTCTTTGACAGGCAAAAGGATTTCTACTAAATGGTCTTGAAAATAATCCCAGTTGTAAAAAAACACCTCTCCCAGTCGCGCGCCAATCAGTGTGCCCAGTACCGTATATACAAAAAGAGGTTCTAAATAATCTTCAGAAACGCCTTCGTTTTTATAAAACCTTTTTAAGATATAGTAGCCCACTGCAAATGCGATGATAAACATCAGGCTGTAGTAGTGAATTCCGAAAGAACCGATTCGCAACAAAACTTCGTCGGGTGCCCAGTTGAATTTTAGTAAGATCATGTTTGGATTTTAGGTAAATATAAGATTTTGATACTGACTCAAGCTTATGGAACTGGATCATAGCCTTTGCCACCCCACGGATGACATTTTCCAATTCGTTTTACGGATAACCAAAGACCTTTGATAGGCCCGTATTTTTGAAAAGCTTCTAAGGAATAGGAAGAACAAGTGGGGCTGAAACGGCAAGTTGCTGGAAAAAATGGGGATATCAGTGTTTGATAGATTTTGATCAGTAGTACAAACGGGAAAATAAGAACAGATCTCACTTAGCTGAGATTGAAGGTGGTTCCCTCTTTACCGTCTTTAAGCTCAATTCCTGAGGCCTTTAGCTGGTCTCGGATTTGATCTGATGTGGCAAAGTCTTTTCGCTTCCGAGCATCGTCTCTCAACTGGATAAGAAGTTCCATGGCACTTGAAAGATATTGGTCATTTTGCCCATGAACTTCTTCACGTAATCCCAGTACATCAAAAACAAAATGATTGAAAGTGGTTTGCAACAACTGACGATCAGGTTCCGAGACATTTTGTGTGCCATCAGCCACAGCCAGAACAAATTTGACACCTTCAAAAAGGGTAGCGATAAGAATAGGTGTGTTAAAATCATCATTCATAGCATCATAGCATCGTTGTTGCCATGCGGCTACGTCTAAGCCTTGTGTTTGCGAGTTTGTTTTTAACCCAGAAATATCTGCCACAGCTTGCATCAGCTTTCGAAAGCCTTTTTCTGAGGCCGACATGGCGTCGCTACTAATATCCAACACAGACCGGTAGTGTGCCTGTAGCATAAAAAATCTGGTAACATTTGGTGAGAATGCCTTATCGATGTTAGGATTGCTTCCTGAAAACATTTCATGCGGCAAAATGTTGTTGCCTGTAGATTTGGCCATTTTTTTGCCGTTTAGGGTAAGCATGTTGGCATGCAGCCAATAGTTGACAGGCGATTTCGTCCCAAAAGCTTCGGCTTGCGCAATTTCGCATTCATGATGTGGAAATTTTAAGTCCATGCCACCGCCGTGTATGTCAAACTGTTCGCCCAAATATTTGGTACTCATCGCCGTACACTCCAAATGCCAACCTGGGAAACCTTCACCCCAGGGAGAAGGCCAACGCATGATATGGCTCGGTTCGGCTTTTTTCCACAATGCAAAATCTTGAGGATTGCGTTTGTCACCCTGACCACTAGTCTCTCGGGTGTTGTGGATCATGTCCTCAAGTTTACGGCCACTCAGCTTACCATAGTCCGAAGAATCATTGAAAGCTATGACATCGAAATATACCGAGCCATTGACTTCGTATGCGAACCCATTTTCTATGATTTGTTTTATGATTTCAATCTGCTCTAGTATATGTCCAGTTGCCGTGGGTTCAATACTTGGAGGCAGGTTATTAAACGCCGCCATGGTTTTGTGAAAATCTACCGTGTATTTTTGAACCACCTCCATAGGTTCGATTTGTTCCAAACGCGCTTTTTTAGCGATTTTATCTTCCCCTGCGTCAGCATCGTCTTCCAAATGCCCCGCATCGGTGATGTTGCGAACATAGCGCACTTTATAGCCCAAATGCTTTAGGTAGCGAAAAATCATATCAAAAGAGATAAAAGTGCGGCAGTTGCCTAAATGTACGTTGCTATATACTGTAGGACCGCAAACATACATACCCACGTTTCCTTCGTGAATGGGCTGAAAAGTCTCTTTCTTTCCAGTAAGCGAGTTGTAAATTGAAATCGGTTGTTTGCTGTACAGCCCCATGCGCATTAAAAAGTAGTCTCCAGACGAAGGTACTCCAAAAATTCCTTTTTTACTTCAGGCTTATTAAACTGTCCCCCAAATTCTGCAGTAATGGTGCTGGAGTCAATATCCCGAATACCACGCGAATTTACACACAGGTGTTTTGCATCAATTACACAAGCAACATCTTGGGTGTTCAATGCCTTTTGCATCATCTGGACCACTTGTCGTGTGAGTCGCTCTTGCACTTGTGGACGCTTGGCAAAATAATCTACGATACGGTTCATTTTTGATAACCCAATCACAGTCCCATTGGAAATATAGGCGACGTGCGCCTTACCCACTATAGGTAGTAGGTGATGCTCGCAAGTAGAGTAGAGGGTGATGTTTTTTTCGACCAACATTTGGCCGTATTTGTATTTGTTGTCAAAAGTGGAGGCTTTGGGTGCGCGATCTGGATGCAAACCACCAAAAATTTCGGTTACAAACATTTTGGCCACGCGTCTGGGGGTGCCTTTGAGGCTGTCATCGGTCATGTCCATACCGAGTGTTTCTAAGATGTTGGCCACGTCTTTTTCAATGCGTTTGATTTTTTCTGTGTCAGAAAGTTCAAAAGCGTCATCTCGCAAGGGGGTCTCTGCTGCTCCTCCTTCGTGGTCGTCTCCATTAAGGTCTGAAAAAGTGTCTTCTAAAAGTTTATCGAATTTCATGGCAATACTTTCAAGTACAAAGATACTCAATTCAAAAATTTAGGAACCAAAATAGATTTCCACTAAAATTTAAGATTCAGACTCAAGGTAATTCTAGATAGGGAGCTACTGATTTGTGCCACATCTGTAAGGCCCACATCGTAGAGTCGGTGTTCACTATTCCTATCGCTGTTCACATAGGCAATATCGAAGGTGTTATTCCCAAAATTAAAACCTAGTCCAAGGGAAAAACCAGTAAGGTCTCCAAACACACTGGTATCGCTGTAAGGGGATTCGTCCATATGATATCCCCCACGAAGGCTGATACCACCCCGACGCCATTCGGTTCCCAATCGGTAGCTGTTGGTGGCTTCCCACTGGCTCTCAATTTGGTTATTGATTTGTTGAAAAACCGCGTCATCGCTGGGGCTGATATGGGCATTTTGATGGTTTTTTCGGATGTAATCAAAAGAAATGAGCCCTTGTTTCCCAAATACAAAAGCCATACTTCCCCTTAGCACTGCAGGGGTTTTGACGGTGTATTTCTCATACACATTGATCACATTGGGGTTGATAAACTGATCAAACCGGATTCCTTCCTCGTCTGTGTTGATGGTTTCGACATATTGGGTAAGCTCGTCCTCTAAGCTGTACCACGTGGGGGTGGTGTAACTTAGCCCTAATCTTAAGGATGATGTAGGTTTAAGTATGGCACCAAATTGGGCCGATACACCCCCGCCGAAAGTGTGCAAATGGTTTTCAAAATAGACCTCCTTTAAAAGAGACGCTTCGGCATATCCGTATTCCAAAGTACGTGTTTGCTGGCTAAGCTCTACAGCGTGTAGGTTGAGGTTGGCACCCAAATACAGCCAATCTTCGTATTGGGCCGAAAAATTCATCGCAATGGCCCAATTATTTCCTCTTGCTTTGTACTGATGGTTGTGGAGTACGCTGTTGTACAAAGCACTAGACACATAGGAATTGGTGTCCATATCGTAGTCAAAGACATAGGATTGATACCCCAAAAATGCCTGTTGGTGCCCAAAGCCATAATTGTTGCCTAGAAAAGCGTACCGACCCGAAACGGTTTCGCCCATGTCTTCAAACACTCTCAATTGATCGAAATCCACACCAGCCGCATAGTTCAAAAAATATTCGTCCAAACCGTGACGGTTGTTTTCTCCTGAAATGCTTAGCGTGTTGTCAAAAGAACTTTTCATCTGGGCGTTGATTCCAAAAGCCAATTTTTTCCAAGGACCACTTCCACTATTTTCTAAAACGATCACCGCACCGAGCTGATTGAGCTCCAATTGTAGGTCATCGTCTGTATTTTCGGTACCGAAGTAGTTGGTGCTGTTGTTTGTGTTAAAAAAACCCATACTGCCTCCGATTTCGTTGTATTGAAACACGCTTGAGGCTGCAGGGTTGACCATTATGGAAGACAAATCTCCTCCCAACGCACCAAAAGAACCAGAGAGTGCTTGAAAGCGTGCCGAACCTCCCAAATCGTCTTGGGTAAAGAACCTCACATGTTCCATGTTTTGAGCCTGACCACAAAACAATCCCAAGCCTGCTAACAGCATAATCAACCTTTTTTTCATAATACTTAATCTTATTACATTTATCTTCTTCCACTACTTGACGAACGTGAGGAGGACGAACGCCCACTAGACGATGACCTTGTGCTTGACCTTCCGCTGCTGTAAGATGAACTAGAACGTCCACTGTTGTAGGACGAACTAGAACGGCTATTGGAATATGATGGATTGTAGGTAGAATGCGATTTTTGAGAGTTATAGTTAGAGCTTCTTACTCTTGGTGATGCACTATTATTTGAGTTTTGCGCTCTATAGGATTTTACATGATAGTTATTGCTCCCTTTATTATTTGACCCGCCCGCACTTACTGCTTTTCTTCCATCGCTGCGTTGGTACACCCTGGGTGTCGAAAAGTCACGACTCATAAAGCCAGACGAGGGTCTGTTTGCACTTGTGTTGGTGCTAGAGCTACGCGCGCGCTCAGCTGTGTCTCGTCTCAAATCAGAGCTTCGACCTGAAGTGGAGCTTGTGGCTGCTGAAAACTTTTCTGATCTAGACACACTTCGTGAATCTATATAGCTGCTAGCTGATGTAGAATTCGTAGTGCCACGCCTTCCTTTGGAGCGACTATAAGTCACTCCAGATCCATAGTTGTTATAATAATAGCTATGAGTGGGGTAGTGATAGTGACCATAATAGGGGCTATGATGACCATACCAGCCGTAGTAATAACTTGGATAGTGATGGTAGGACCACCCATACCATGAACGGTAGCGGTGTCGCCACCAAGGACGATAATATATATCGCCATAGTAATAGTTGTAATAGGGGGTATAGCCATAGTAGTAGGGATAATACCCATTCACGATGATGTTGATTTGATCGGTCTGATCGCCCCAATTGCCGTATGTTTGGTACGGGTTGTCTTGAGAAGCATCCGGGTCGGTATCTGAATAGGTGTTGGGATCAGTGAACAAAATCCCGCTAGAATCCTGCGCGGCCTCAACAGCTTTCTCGTCGAAATATTTTTTATAATAGACACCATTTGAGGATTTTTTTTTGGATTGCGAGGCTACAGCTTCGTCCCCATAGATGCCATCGTTGTAATAGGAGACAGTTTCAAAAGAACCACAGCTTATAAGCAGTACAGTAAAAGACATTAATAAAATGACTTTCAATGGGCGGAAGGAGGGTTGTGGTTTCATTTCAATCGCTTTGGTGTTCAACTCTGTAAATTTAGTTAGCTTTGCCTAACACAAAACACATTTCCAAATTTTATGCCAAAATAGTCTATGGGCAATAATTTAACAAAACGAAGTCAAGATTACTCGAAGTGGTACAATGAATTGGTCGTTAAGGCAGACTTGGCCGAAAATGCGGCAGTCAGGGGTTGTATGGTCATCAAACCCTATGGCTATGCAATCTGGGAGCGTATGCAAGCTGAACTGGATCGCATGTTCAAGGAAACAGGCCATTCAAACGCATATTTTCCTCTTTTTGTACCCAAAAGTCTGTTTGAGGCTGAAGAGAAAAATGCCGAAGGCTTTGCCAAAGAATGCGCCATTGTAACCCACTATCGTTTGGAAAATGACCCTGATAAGCGAGGAAAGTTGCGTGTAGACCCTAAAGCCAAACTCGAGGAAGAGCTTATTGTTCGTCCTACAAGCGAGGCTATCATCTGGAACACTTATAAAAACTGGATTCAGTCCTACAGAGACTTACCTATATTACTAAATCAATGGGCCAACGTGGTGCGTTGGGAAATGCGCACACGCTTGTTTTTGCGTACGGCAGAGTTTTTGTGGCAAGAAGGCCACACGGCCCATGCTACGCAGCAAGAAGCTTTAGACGAGGCAGTTTTGATGAATGATGTATACGCTCGTTTTGTGGAAGATTTCATGGGAATCCCTGTCATTCAAGGAACCAAAACCGAAAGTGAGCGATTTGCTGGCGCGGTTGAGACCTATTGTATAGAAGCTCTGATGCAAGATGGTAAAGCCCTTCAAGCTGGAACTTCTCACTTTTTGGGACAAAACTTTGCCAAGGCATTCGATGTTAAATTCGCTAACAAAGAAGGCGGATTGGACTACGTTTGGGCTACCTCATGGGGGGTATCCACACGATTGATGGGTGCCTTGATCATGACTCATAGTGACGACCAAGGATTGGTGCTTCCCCCCAATCTAGCACCCCACCAAGTGGTGGTTGTTCCGATATACAGAGGCGAAGATGAACGCAGTCGTGTTATCGATGCGGCATCAAAACTTTCGAAGTCTCTTAGAGATGCTGGCATTCGTGTGCATTTCGATGATCGCGACACCCACAAACCAGGCTTTAAGTTCAATGAGTATGAACTCAAAGGGGTGCCATTGCGCATTGGTTTGGGGCCCAAGGATATTGAAAAAGGTTCTGTGGAATTGGCACGCAGGGACAATCTTACCAAGGACTTTGTGGCTCAAGAGGGTTTGGCAGCACACATTGTTGGCTTGTTGGATGAAATTCAACAGAATCTATATGACCGTGCTTTGCAATTTAGAGAGGAACATATTACCGAAGTAGACACGTATGCAGATTTTAAAAAGGTATTAGAAGAAAAAGGCGGATTTATTTCGGCACACTGGGACGGTACTACAGAGACTGAAACCAAAATCAAACAAGAGACCAAGGCGACCATTCGCTGTATTCCGATGCGCAATACTTCTGAGGCGGGTGTGTGTGTCTACAGCGGCGCCCCTTCCAATCAGCGTGTGTTGTTTGCCAAGGCCTATTGATTTT
>JBMYKI010000012.1:0-12130 GCA_049595235.1 Flavobacteriaceae bacterium | reverse complement strand
ATCAATCATTTACATTTGCAACCGCATTATTAGGCCCGTTCGTCTATCGGCTAGGACGCCAGGTTTTCATCCTGGTAAGAGGGGTTCGATTCCCCTACGGGCTACAAAATTTACATTATGGCTAATCACAAGTCTGCTCTAAAAAATATTCGTTCCGACGAAACCAAACGTTTGCGTAACCGTCTTCAGCACAAGACTACACGCAACGCGATTCGCAAGTTTCAAGACTTGACAACCAAAAAACAAGCTCAAAAGGCTTTGCCTGATTTGATTTCTAGAATCGATAAGCTGGCCAAACGCAACATCATTCACGCTAACAAAGCAGCCAATCTGAAGTCCAAGTTGACAAAGCACGCTGCGGCATTGTAGTTGCTACCTTCACTAAATAAACCAAAAAGGCTTCCCTAGGGAAGCCTTTTTTTGTATGTAACTTTCAGGTTTACTGATTCATAGAAATCAAAAACTCCTCATTGTTGTGGGTGCGTTTTATACGATCTTCAATAAATTCCATAGCTTCTACAGGATTCATGTCGGCAAGGTATTTACGCATAATCCACATACGTTGCACAGTGTTTTCATCGAGAAGCATATCATCGCGACGGGTACTGGATGACACCAAATCAATGGCGGGGAAAATACGTCGGTTCGAAATACGTCTGTCCAACTGGAGTTCCATATTACCGGTCCCTTTAAACTCTTCAAAAATCACCTCATCCATTTTGGAGCCTGTTTCGGTCAATGCAGTAGCAATGATCGAGAGGGAACCTCCATTTTCGATGTTTCGAGCCGCCCCAAAGAAGCGTTTGGGTTTGTGAAGGGCATTCGCATCGACACCGCCACTTAGGATTTTTCCAGAGGCAGGCTGAACGGTATTGTAGGCACGAGCGAGTCGGGTGATAGAGTCCAGCAAAATGACCACATCATGACCACACTCTACCAGTCTTTTGGCTTTTTCCAATACAATATTGGCTACCTTGACATGGCGGTCTGCAGGCTCATCAAAAGTAGATGCTACTACTTCCCCTTTTACATTGCGTTGCATGTCTGTCACCTCTTCTGGGCGTTCATCAATAAGCAAAATGATCTGATAGACCTCTGGATGGTTGGCTGCAATGGCGTTGGCCACATCTTTGAGCAACATGGTTTTACCTGTTTTGGGCTGTGATACAATCATTCCCCTTTGTCCTTTACCGATAGGTGAGAACAGATCCATAATCCTAGTAGAAATGGTGCTTTGCTTTTCGGCAATGTTGAATTTCTCATTGGGAAAAAGCGGGGTGAGGTGCTCAAACGATACACGGTCACGAACCACATCGGGTGTTAGGCCATTAATAAGAGAGACTTTGATTAATGGAAAATATTTTTCCCCTTCTTTAGGAGGTCGTACATGCCCCAAAACAGTATCACCTGTTTTTAGACCAAACAAACGCACTTGAGATTGGGAAACATAAATATCGTCGGGTGATGACAAGTAATTGTAGTCTGAAGACCTCAAAAAACCATAGCCTTCGTTCATCATCTCCAACACACCCTCACTTTCGATGATGCCATCAAACTCATAATCGGGCTCACGGTAGCGGTTTCGGGTGTCTTTATTGTGTTTGTTCTCTTTTTTGTCTACACCATTATTAGAACGGCTGTGTTCTTTGTCCCCGTTACCGTGGTCATTCTTGCGATTTTGATTTTGGAACTTCTGCTTAGTACGCTGTTTATGAGGCTGTTTGCCTTCATGCTCAGCTTTAGGCTTTGATTCCTTTTCCTCAGGAGAAGTTTGCTTTTTGTCTTCTTTTGCATCGGGAAGTCTGGACATATGGTCAATAATACTGTAAGCTAGATCCAGTTTTTTTTGACCAGTAATGCGTTTTACGCCAAGGCTTTTGGCGAGCTCTTGTAATTCAGGAAGCTTTTTAGCTTTTAATTCAGAAATGTCAAACATTATGTGTTGAAAGGATAATATGAAAAGAAAGAAGAGAATTGTTGGGGTCGGGGCCAATTCTTACAGCGAATATACAACTATTTTTTATTTTTAATCCGAAATTTGAATCATGATACAACGCATACAATCGATTTACTTGACTTTGACTTCCTTGGTTTTACTTGGAGGTCTGTTTTTTTACCCCCACAGATTGTTCTACAATGCTGAAGAAATCAATGTTTTTCAACACCCTCTGTTATCCTTCATGTTGGCTTTAATGGCTCTCGGACCTCTGGCAGTGGTTTTTATGTACAAAAAACGTCAGTTGCAGTTTGTGCTTAATAGGTTGTTAATCTTGATCTTGTTTTTATTCTTGACTCTTCATTTAATTGGGTATGTGAAAATAGAGACTGCCACCGCCAATCAAGTTGTTCCTTTGATCAGCTATCTCATTGCTGTTATTTTGTTGGTTTTGGCAAATAAGGCCATCAAACGTGATGAGGATTTGGTACGTGCCGCCGACCGCATTCGATAGCTATGTATAGATACCGCCCCACAAAGCGATACAACAAGACCCTAGATTTTGTTAAGCAATACCTCAAGGAGCCCTCAGTAATTCTTGATTTGGGTGTTTATAACCCTTTGGCGCAAAAAATAAAAGCTTTAGGACATGAGATTCAATACACCCATGGGGAAGATTTAGACACCCATTTTTCGGTAGTTAATAATTCAAAATACGAGGTCATATCCGCCTTTGAAATTTTAGAACATTTGGTCTCTACTTACCCTTTACTTGAAGCGATTAAGGCAAGAAAATTAATAGCAAGTATTCCGCTCAAATTATCGTTTGCTAGTGCATACAGAAGCAAAACCGACCCCAGAGACCGACATTACCATGAATTTGAATCCTGGCAATTCGATTGGTTGTTAGAAAAAGCTGGATGGCGCATTGTAGCTCGTGAAAAGTGGACCAACCCAGGTTCATTTAAACTTGGTTTTCGACCTATTCTACGATGGTTTACACCACGTTACTACATAGACTATGCCTAAAGAATTACTTAAAAATAATATGAAAATTGGCATAATCATTCCCGCCCACAACGAGGCCAATTTTATTCAACAAACATTGGATTCTTTGACCAACCAAACCCGTTTGCCAGATGTGGTGTGTGTAGTGGATGACCATTCCACCGATACTACTCCGGAAATAGCTCTCGTTTACAAACAAAAATATGATTGGATTCAATGCGTTTCCATACAATCTTCAGAGAAGCACCAACCGGGTGCCAAAATCATAAGTGCTTGGAAACAGGGGTTGAATTTTGTTGCTCATTGTGACATTGTGTGCAAATTCGATGCAGACATTGTTTTTCCAAAAAATTATGTGGAACAAGTGGTAGAGCAATTCACCAATCATCCAAATCTTGGCATTTTTGGTGGCGTACTTCAAGTAAAGAATCGGCATGAGCATTGGGTGGATGAACAGATTTCTAACACTGATCATATCCGTGGACCTATTAAAGCCTATCGAAAAAGTTGTTTGGAACAGATGGGCGGACTTAAAGAAGCCCTGGGCTGGGATACACTTGATGTGCTATTGGCTCAGTTTCATGGCTGGGATACCGCCACTGACCCTATACTAAAAGTCAAGCACCTTAGACCTACGGGAAGCGCCTATGCGGTGCCAAAGCATGTAGAAACTTTTTACACCATGCGCTATGGCTACTCACTGGCAATGCTGGCTGTCTTTAAACAACAGGGTTTTGGCTTTGCTATTTGGTATCAGGCACACAAAGCCTATCGGAAGGCACAATCCGACCAACTGCCTTTTTTGGTCAATGATACTGAAGGACTGTTTATAAGGCGTATGCGTTGGCGGGGTATTTGGAAGAAGATATTAGTGAGAAGCTAATTCAATGGCTTCCATGTCTTTGATATCCCCTTTGTCTAGCGTAAAGCGCAACATGGTTCTGATTTTGTGAAATCCCTTTTTGCCTACCGCGCCTGGATTCAAATATAGGGTTTGGTGTTTTTTGTCATACTGTACTTTGAGGATATGGGAATGTCCGCAAACAAACAGCTTCGGTTTTTTTTCGAGGAGTATCTCAGGAATACCTTTTGAATATCGACTGGGTCGCCCACCGATATGTTTCATGTAAATGGACACTTGCTCACACTCAAAAAAGAGTTGTTCTGGAAATTCTGCTCGAATTTCTGAGCCATCAATATTGCCATATACTGCGCGCAAAGGTTTGCTCTTTTTTAAGGCATCTGTTACCGAGAAATCCCCAATGTCACCGGCATGCCAAACCTCGTCTGCCTGACGCACATATTCTAAAATGTGCGCATCCATGTGGCCGTGGGTATCCGATAGCAGGAGTATTTTTTTCATTTACAGCGAAGGAAGGCTTGGTCAGAAACAATATCTTTGCACAACAAAAGTAGTATTTCTTGCGCTATTTTATAGAACTTACTTATGACGGCTCTGCCTACCACGGATGGCAGCGACAGCCCAATGGGGTTAGCATACAATCCACACTAGAGGATGCGTTGCATACGCTCTTGGGTCAGCCTGTGGTTGTGGTGGGTGCTGGGCGCACGGATGCTGGGGTGCATGCTCGACAAATTTTTGCGCATATAGATGTCAATCACCCATTACATGAAAATTTCACCTACAGAATCAATCAATTTTTACCCAAAGACATTGCTGTGAGACATATTCATCATGTTAATGACGCAGCCCATGCCCGATTTGATGCGGTCGCTCGTTCTTACGAGTACCACCTTACGACCACCAAAAACCCTTTTTTGGTTTCCTATGCCTACAATTTTGGCAAGAATTTGGACATGGCTGCCATGAATCAGGCTGCATCCTTATTGCTCAATCACACAGACTTTAAATGTTTTTCCAAGTCCAAAACAGATGTCAAGACCTACGACTGTGACATTACGCATGCTGAATGGACTTGTAAAGGTTCTGATTGGGTGTTTTCTATCACTGCCAATCGGTTTCTGAGAAATATGGTCCGTGCTATTGTAGGCACACTTATTGAGGTAGGTTTGGGAAAAATGTCACTAGAAGATTTTCAAACAGTTTTGCGCAGCAGATCTCGAAGTGAAGCAGGTTTTTCAGTCCCTGCACACGGCTTGTATCTCATGCAAGTTGTGTATCCAAACACTATATTTGTGGATCATGCGACCTAAGGTAAGCGGCTCGGTTTTAGACACCTCTCTTTTTAGAAGACTGATGCGTTATACGCGTCCCTACAAATTTACATTCGCCTTTGTGTTGTTGGCCGCCATACTATTATCAGCCTTTTCAACACTCAATCCTTATTTGCTAAAAATCACAGTCGATGACTACATCACACTTAAAGACTACGAGGGGATGTTGGTTCTCATAGCCATGATGGGCGGGGTGTTGCTGATGGAAGTTATTTTTCAGTTCTCATTTATTTACTATGCCAACTGGTTAGGGCAACAGGTGGTTTTTGATTTAAGAACCCAGCTTTTTCGAAGACTCATAGGCTTTAAAATGTCCTTTTTTGACAAGTCAGCAGTGGGCAGACTGGTGACCCGAGCTGTCAATGATATTGAAACCATTGCGGGTATTTTTAGTCAGGGACTGTTTATGATCATTGCGGATTTGCTTAAAATGCTCATCGTTGTCGTTGTGATGTTGAGTGTCAGTTGGAAGCTTTCTTTGATAGTTTTTGCTGTGTTGCCACTTATTCTTTTTGCAACAAGAAAATTTCAAAAGGCGATGAAGTTTGCCTTCGACGATGTACGTACTCAAGTAGCCAATCTTAATTCGTTTGTACAAGAGCGTATTTCTGGAATGAAAATTGTGCAACTTTTTGTTCGAGAACAACATGAGTACCATGCCTTTCAAGCTATAAACGAACGTCATAAAAAAGCGTGGCTAAAAACGGTTTGGTACAATTCTATTTTCTTTCCCATTGCCGAACTCTCCACTTCGATTACCATTGGTTTGTTGGTGTGGTATGGTGGTTTGCAAGTGGTTGCGCAGTCCAACGGCATCACTTTGGGTGCTATTTTCTTGTTTATTCAATTGTCACAGATGTTGTTTAGGCCTTTACGTCAGATTGCTGATAAGTTCAACACCCTTCAAATGGGTATGGTGGCCGTGCAGCGGGTTTTTGGGGTGATGGATACCGACAGTCATATTCAAGATACAGGCTCAATAGAAGCGAGTCTTCTAAAGGGTAGACTGGAATTTCAAAATGTAGAATTTGCCTACAAAACAGACGAGCCCGTATTAAAAAACATTTCATTTGAGGTCGCTCCTGGCGAAACTGTAGCTATTGTGGGTGCTACAGGCGCAGGAAAAACAACCATTATCAACTTGTTGGGTCGCTTTTATGACATTCAAAAAGGTAGTATTAAAATAGACAAGACCGACATCAAAAATTTTACGTTAGCCTCCCTGCGCAGCCATATAGCGATTGTATTGCAAGATGTTTTTCTATTTGCAGACTCAATTTACAACAACATTACCCTTTGGGATCCCAATATCAGCGAAGAGATGGTTGTCGAGGCTGCTAAAAAGATAGGTGTACATGATTTTATCATGAATTTACCAGATCAGTATCACTACAATGTCAAAGAACGCGGAGCCATGCTTTCTGGCGGACAACGTCAGCTTATTGCATTTTTAAGGGCCTATGTGAGCAAGCCTGCATTGTTGGTTTTGGACGAAGCCACCTCTTCAGTGGATACGGATGCAGAGCGTTTGATTCAAAATGCCACTGAACAAGTCACCAAAGACAAAACCGCCATCGTAATCGCGCATCGTTTGGTAACTGTTCAAAGAGCTGACAAGATTATAGTGCTAGACAAAGGCAACATTGTCGAAATGGGTACTCATAAACAGTTGTTACGCAAAAAGGATGGGTATTATCGAAATCTATACGAGGTGCAATTCAGTAAATCTAAAGAAGTAGCTTAGCCTAGGTCTTCTTCAATGATTTCTTGTAAATGAGAATTGGATTTGAAGACAACAAACTCCCCATTTTTCAAATAAGAGATTTTCCCTGTTTCTTCCGAAACCACCAAGGCAGTAGCATCGGTTTTTTCTGTAATCCCCAAGGCAGCACGATGGCGCAACCCGTAGCGTGCAGGTATTTTTTGATCACTAAGCGGTAGGGCCACACGGGCTGCTACGATTCTATCATAGTCAATAATGATAGCGCCGTCATGCAAGGGTCCCCCCTTAAAAAAAATACTTTCTAAAACAGGAACCGAAATTTCCATGTTCACTTGGTCTCCCGAACTCTTAATAAAATCCAGACTTGTGTTGCGCTCCATCACCATTAAGGCGCCCACTTTTTGGTTGCTGAGTTGGGTACATGCTTCTACAAGCCGGTCAGCGAATTTGTGCTGACTCACTTCCTTGTTGGTAATAAAATTCCAATAACGCTTGATGTTTTTTCGGTTTGCCAAATTCGATGAACCAACAGATAATAGTAATTTTCTGATTTCTTGTTGAAACACTACAATCAATGCAAACACCCCCACACTGATAAAACCACCCAAAATATTGCTAAGCACCTTCATTTGCAACACATCAGTCACTTTCCAAATGAGATATACGATTACAATACCCACAAAAATATTGATAGCTGCTGTGCCTTTAACCAATCTATATACATAGAAAAGCAAGATGGCCACCAAAGCAATATCTAAAACATCTATGATTCGTATGTCGAGAAAGTCGAGTGGATTCAAATCAAAATTTTTATAAAACTAACCAAAATTGAAATTACCCAAGTTTTTTAATCGATTCTTTTTTCGGGATGTTGTACTTGATGAACCAGTTTTACTACTTGTTTGGCTTCTTTAACATCATGAACACGAAGTATGTGAGCGCCTTGATTCAGGGCTAGGGCGTGCAAAACTGAGGTGCCGTTGAGTGCGTCTTTTGCTGAGACCCCCAGCACTTTTTGTATCATAGATTTCCTAGAAACCCCTACAAGGATAGGCGCCTCTAAATGGTGAAATTCACTCAAATTCTTCATCAACTCATAATTGTGATATATGGTTTTTCCAAAACCAAATCCCGGGTCGATAATTACATCGTTTATGCCATACTGGTATGCTTTTTCTATGGTTTGGGACAGCAGCGAACGAATCTCTAGCAAAACATTTTTGTATTGTGGGTTTACTTGCATCGTTTGAGGTGTACCTTGCATATGCATGGCTATGTAGGGAACGCCCAAGGCGCCCACGACTTCCATCATTTTCGGATCGGCATTGCCCGCAGAGATATCGTTTACCATGGCAGCGCCTGCCTCTACAGCTTCTTTGGCTACTCGACTGTGAGTGGTATCGACAGAAATAAGGACTTCTGGGTATCTGTTCAAAATCGACTCTATGGCCGAAACAACTCTTTTGAGTTCTTCTTTCTCTGAAACAGCTTGGGCACCAGGTTTGGAGCTTGCGCCTCCTACATCCAAAAAATCAGCGCCTTCTTCTATAAGCTTGGTAGCTTGGTTTACAATGTCTTCAGGTTTTTCAAATCTGCCACCGTCATAGAAAGAATCTGGAGTCACATTGAGAATCCCCATGATCTTGGGATACTTGAGTTCAACTAGCTGGCCTTTACAGTTGATAGTAAACATAAATTCGTAAGGAAAATAAGGTCAGAAATGATTAAATTTGACCGAAATTTACGCAAAAGTTTAAACCTTGTCCAATACCGATCAACAATACGACGCTGCGGTAGCGATTTGCCAGTCTTTATTTGAAAAGAAAATGCACGATTATGGTTGTGCATGGCGCATATTGCGGACTTCTTCTTTGACTGACCAGATTTTTATCAAAGCCCAACGCATTCGCACCCTGCAGCAAAACAAAACTCAAAAAGTGGACGAGGGACAAGTTTCAGAATTTATAGGTATCGTAAACTATTGTGTGATGGCCTTGATTCAGCTTGAAAAGGGGGTTGTTGATCAGCCCGATATGGATGCCAAAACTGTAATGGGTCACTATTCCGATCAGTTGTCCCAAACAAAGTCATTGATGGAAGACAAAAACCACGACTATGGCGAGGCTTGGCGTGATATGCGTGTGAGTTCTCTTACGGATTTAATTTTGCAGAAACTACTTAGAGTAAAGCAAATCGAAGACAACAACGGACACACCTTGGTCAGCGAAGGGCTAAGCGCCAACTACCAAGACATGATCAACTACGCTTTGTTTGCCTTGATTCACTTGAACGCAATATGACAATCCTACGCAAGTTAGCAACCGTTTTGGCTACCCTTTGGGGAGTCGCCACTGCGGTTTTCTTTTTGTTTTCTGTCATGCCTGGCGACCCTGCCCAAATGATGCTAGGACAAAACGAAAACAGCGAAGAATTGGCTATCATTCGAGCCAAATATGGATTTGATCGGCCCATTTTTGAACAATATTTGAACTATCTAAACGATTTGAGCCCCATTGGTTGGCATCCCAACCAAAGCAATTTTAACGGACTCGATACGGGAAATTATTCCCATGTTGCCCTAGTGCGCACCCAAAAAAACACTTTGGTTCTCAAATGGCCATATTTGCGTGAGTCTTATCAAAAAACAGATGTAGGTGTGGGTCAGATTATAGCTGATACTTTGCCTAACACAGCCGTTTTGGCTGTAGCAGCTCTTTTTGTTGCGCTAGTTACTGGTCTGCTGCTTGGTATTCTTTCTGCGGTTCGAGTCAACACCTGGCTAGACCGTCTCCTACAATGGGTGAGTACATTAGGCATGAGTATCCCCTCCTTCTTTAGTGCCATACTAGCCGCATGGATATTTGGATTTCTATTACAAGCCTACACAGGCCTTAACATGACAGGTAGTCTTTATGAACTAGACGATATGGGTGTTTCCTACCACATTGCTTGGAAAAACCTCATTTTACCAGCACTAGTGTTGGGGATACGGCCACTGGCTGTGGTTACCCAGCTGATGCGAAATGCCATATTGGACGAGTGGAATAGAGATTATGTCAGAACCGCACGCGCTAAGGGCTTTTCAGAAATACAAATCCTGTGGCGTCATGTATTGAAAAATGCCCTGAACCCTGTGGTTACAGCCTTGTCGGGTTGGTTCGCCAGTATGTTGGCAGGTGCTGTTTTTGTAGAATATATTTTCGGATGGAATGGCATAGGGAAAGAAATTGTCAACGCACTCAATGTGCTTGACGTTCCCGTTCTGATGGGCGCCGTTTTGACCGTATCCTTTCTTTTTATCATTATCAACCTTATTGTAGATCAAATTTACATCTATCTCGATCCAAAAATTAAATCAACCTAAAATCAACTTTATGAAAAAGCACATTGTTGCAGGAAACTGGAAAATGAACAAAACAGCGGCAGAAACAGAAGCCCTGATTGAAGAACTACTCGAACAAGATCTCGACCCCAATGTAGAAGTTTTGATTGCGCCTACTTCTGTGCATCTTGCACAAGCCGTACAGGCAACTGCTGGAAGTCGAGTTGCGGTAGCTGCTCAGAATATGCACCAAGCCCAAAGTGGTGCTTTTACAGGTGAAATTTCTGCTTCTATGCTCATCGGGGTAGGTGTGGAGCATGTCATATTGGGCCATTCCGAACGCCGCGCTTATTTTGGAGAAAACGATGCCCTTTTGGCAGAAAAAGTACAAGCGGCTTTGGACAGTGATTTGCAAGTCATTTTTTGCTTTGGTGAAGAATTGTCTGACCGCCAAAAGAATACGCACTTCGATGTGGTAGAAAGTCAGCTGCGCAATGCCTTGTTTGACCTACCTTCTTCAGTTTGGTCGTCCATTGTTTTGGCCTATGAACCTGTTTGGGCAATTGGTACTGGAGAAACCGCCAGTCCCGAGCAAGCGCAAGAAATGCACGCTTTTATACGTCAGTTGTTGGACAAACAATACGGTGCAGAATGTGCCCAATCGGTATCTATTTTATACGGAGGAAGTGTCAAGCCTGCCAATGCAGCTGAAATTTTCGCCAAACCCGATGTTGACGGTGGACTGATTGGTGGTGCATCACTCAATGCATTAGATTTTGCCGCCATTGTCAATGGATTCAAAGGCTAGTTTTTATTACCAAATACGCTTTGTTGTTTCTCCCAATAAGTTGGGGACGGAACTTCTTTTGGCAACACTTGGCCAAACAGTTTGTGAGAGCTTTGAAGAAACCCAAGATGGCTTAAACGCTTATGTAAGAAGTGGGGATTGGCCACAATTTGATTTTGATCATTTGCAGCTACTGAAAAACTCCAATCTCAGTATATCCTATACAGTACATCAAATTCCTATGGAAAATTGGAACGCCCAATGGGAGGCTTCTTTTCAGCCTATCGTGGTGGGTGATTATACCATACGAGCACCTTTTCACCCGCCTAAACAAACAAAATTTGAGTTGATTATAGAACCCAAAATGTCATTTGGTACAGGCCATCACCAAACCACTCGTTTGATGCTACAGTCGCTACTAGACCTCGATATGAAGGGTCAAAAGGTTTTAGATATGGGTTGTGGCACGGGTATCTTGGCCATAGCTGCGGCTCAAAGAGGTGCGCAGTATGTGGATGCGGTAGATGTTGAGTCTTGGTGTGCCGAAAACACCACAGAAAATGCCAACCGAAACGGCTGTGCTGATCAAATTCAGGCCATTTGTGGTGATATCGACAAAACCAATAATTCATATGATCTGATTTTGGCAAATATCAACCGAAATGTATTGGTAAAGCATATACCCAGTTATGCCCAAAAACTAAACAAACATGGCGTGCTTTTACTCAGCGGTTTTTATCATAAAGACGAAGAAATACTTCACCAAGTTTGTGTGGAGAACAAGCTGGCAAAAGTTTCAAAATCTGAATTGGATAGCTGGATTTGCCTAAAATATGTATCTTCATGATTGTGAATATTCGTTTCGACCAAAACGACGAACAAACCCAGTCCGAATCGGATGTGTTGGTGGATACTCAAAGAGAGCATGAGATCATTTTGTTCAATGATGATGTGAACACCTTTGACCATGTGATTGCCACTCTGATTGCTGTTTGCGAGCACACACCCGAACAAGCAGAACAATGTGCTTTGATTGTACACTACAATGGCAGGTGTACTGTTAAGTCGGGGAGTTATGATGAGTTGGAACCCAAATGCCTGCGATTGCTCGATGCTGGTTTGAGCGCAGAAATTGTATAATGTTGCTGATAAAAACCT
>JBMYKI010000011.1:11998-30411 GCA_049595235.1 Flavobacteriaceae bacterium | reverse complement strand
CCGCCCAAAAAGTTGAAGCACTTCTTCGAGAATCGGGTTGTACCCAAACTCAGATCTATCCTACTGCTGGCTATCCAGTGGTGTATGGTGCACACATGGTAGACCCCCAACTTCCAACCGTTTTGGTGTATGGACATTATGATGTACAACCCCCCGATCCTTTAGATTTATGGGAAAACGACCCCTTTGAACCCATTATCAAAAAAACAGATCATCACCCTGACGGTGCCATTTTTGCCAGAGGGGCTTGTGATGACAAAGGTCAGTTCTTTATGCACCTAAAGGCCTTGGAGGTGATGCTTAAAACAGATGGGCTTCCTTGTAATATCAAATTTATGATAGAGGGCGAAGAGGAAGTAGGCAGTGATAATTTAGAAGCTTTTGTACGCCAACACAAAGAGTTGCTAGCCAATGATGTTATCCTAATTTCTGATACGGGCATGTTGGCCAATGATACACCTTCTATTACCACTGGGCTTCGAGGGCTGAGTTATATGGAGGTAGAAGTGACTGGACCAAATAGAGATTTACACTCTGGGCTTTATGGAGGCGCTGTGGCCAATCCTATAAACATTTTGACCCAAATGATAGCTTCTCTTCATGATGAGAACAATCGGGTTACCATACCAGGATTCTATGACAAAGTAGCGGTTTTAAGCGATACAGACCGAAACGAAATCGCCAAAATCCCATTTTCACTTTCCGGTTACAAATCGGCTTTAGATATTGAGGACATCCATGGCGAAGATGGGTACAGCACACTAGAAAGAAAGTCGATCCGACCTACCCTAGACGTGAATGGTATTTGGGGAGGATATACTGGGGAGGGAGCCAAAACCGTGATTCCTAGCAAGGCCTATGCCAAAATATCCATGCGCTTGGTGCCACATCAAGATTGGAAAGAAATAAGCCGACTTTTTACAGACCACTTCAAAGCCATTGCACCCGATAGTGTCAAAGTTAAAGTGACCGAACATCATGGTGGTCAGGGTTATGTGATGCCCACCTCCGGGGTTGAGTTTCAAGCCGCCAGCCAAGCCTACGAAAAAACTTTTGGTAAAAAACCCATTGCGGTTCGTGACGGAGGTAGTATTCCGATTGTTGCCCTTTTTGAAGAAACTTTGAGCAGTAAAACCGTATTGATGGGTTTTGGACTTGACAGCGATGCCATCCACTCGCCCAACGAACACTTTGGCGTATTCAATTTTCTAAAAGGAATTGAGACGATCCCTGAATTCTACAAAGCGTTTGCTCAACTAAAAAAAGACTAGGTTAGGTTTACCAAAAACAAAGACGCCGCAATTCCGTCTGCCAAAAAACGACCTCGTGGGGTGGTGTAAATGACGTTATTTTCGACTTTCAAGTTATGGGCACTTATGTGTGGTTGTATTTCCTGGATTAAGTGATCTTTAAATCGTTCTCCAAAAGTGTGTTGTATGTCATCTATTGCCACGCCCCATTGTGTACGAAGACCCGTCATGATACATTCGTTAAATCTGTCAATAAGGGAGAGAAACTCCTCTGTCTCGGGAAGACTATTTTCATTGAGCGAACGGATATATTGAGCATTATTAGACACATTCCAAGCGCGTCGCACCCCTTCAAAACTATGTGCCGAGGGACCGATTCCGATGTAGGGTTTTCCCGTCCAATAAGCAGTGTTGTTTACAGAATACATGCCCGGTTTTGAAAAACTATTTACTTCATAATTTTCATAACCCAACGACTTTGTATACCTCACCAATTGCTCGAACTGAGAGACAACTTCATTTTCAGAGCAAGGGGTAACCAAACCCTTATCTATGTATTTTTCCAAAGCTGTTCGAGGCTCGACTGTCAGCGCATAAGCGGAAAGATGGGGTGGATCAAAACACATGGCTTCTTCAAGATTCTGTTCCCATGACTGTGCGTTGCTTTGAGGCATGCCAAACATCAAGTCCAATGACCAATTGGAAAAACTATCGGCCACAAGTGATAAAGCATCTTTTGCTTGTTGGGTGTTGTGAGCACGGTTCATCATTTTGAGTTCACGATCATGAAAAGACTGCACGCCGACCGACAATCTATTAAATCCCATAGCGATTAAATCCTCAATAAAAGAAGGGGTCAAGTCATCGGGGTTGGCTTCTAGTGTTATTTCTGCATTTGGCAACAAATCGTGTTTTTTTCTCACGTTCTCCAACAGCATTGAAAGTTCTGAAGGAGTACATACAGAGGGGGTGCCTCCCCCAAAATACACGGACGCCAATGGTGTGGACTCTTGAAATGACTTCATAGCTATTTCTTTGGTCATTGCCTCCAAAAGCGCTGGTTTGTGCTTTTGTACTGTAGAAAAATGAAAATTACAATAATGACAAGCTTGCTTGCAGTAGGGAATATGAATATACAGGCCGCTCAAAAAATTTTAATTTCTAATCCTATGGGATTGTTGACTGACAAAGGAGGCCCAACCTGTATATTGTTTACCCTCTGATAGGTCGGTTGGGTTAAAAAAATGACATACCGCAGCGGCGAGTCCGTCAGTAGCATCCAAATTTTTTGGCAGCGTCTTTAGCTTTAATAAAGACTGCAACATCTTGGCTACTTGTTCCTTACTCGCATTTCCGTTGCCAGTGATGGCCATTTTTATTTTTCTGGGGGAATATTCGGTAATCGGAATTTCCCTAGATAAGCCAGCAGCCATGGCTACGCCTTGCGCCCGACCCAGTTTAAGCATGGATTGTACATTCTTGCCATAAAAAGGGGCTTCAATGGCAATCTCATCAGGGTGGTACTGCTCTACAAGTGCAAGTGTGTGTTTAAAAATCTGCTGTAAACGCAAATAATGATGGTCTTTAGAATTCAGCTTAAGTTCTTCCATGGCTATGCAGGTCATCTTATTGCCCTCCACGGCCAACAATCCAAAACCCATAATGGTAGTTCCAGGGTCAATCCCAAGGATAATACGCTTTTGAACCGCTGTCATATTCAAATGTAGTGCTTTTTAAGAAACCCTTATTGGTAAACGAACCTTGACTTGCGTGGTTACTCCTAAATTGGTTTTGGTGGGCGGTGACATCTTTGGAAATTGCGCTACCGCTTTTTGAAGCATTTGGAACAAATCTGATGTGGTATCTGATTCGTTAACAGCGTCTAGAATCACGTTGCCAGATTGGTCAATCCGCAGATGTACCCAAAGTGTGTCTTTGCGCGCATCATGGAGATCAACAGTTATTGGGTTTTCAAAAATATCAATGAATAATTTTGAAATTTTTTGTTGAAAACACAGCCATTGTTTTTCAGTAGAGGGCTCCTGCTCGCATCCAGGGAAAACAGGGGGTTGATCTGTATTTTGCCAAGCAACAGAAGGCTTTTTGGGTGAGGTTTGGGCAAGATGATTACAACTTACTAATCCCAAAAAGACAAAACCCAATAGTATCTTGTACATGACGTCTGAAAATTACAAAAAAACTTGTTTGTGTTTGTCATCATAGCCTTGTTACCTAATTTAGCATGACAAATAAATTGGGTTATGGACATATTGTTCTTGTTATTTGGGTTTTTACTTGTTGTTTTAGGTGTAGCTGGAAGTTTTCTTCCTATAATTCCTGGACCCTTATGCGGCTGGCTAGGGTTGTTGGTGATTCATCTTACTGGTGTGGTACCGATGGACTGGACTTTTTTGGGGATTACCCTTTCTGTAGCCATACTGATTTTTATCCTTGATTACTTTATTCCCATATGGGGAACCAAGCGTTTTGGAGGCACCAAGGCTGGTGCCTATGGGGCAGGAATCGGAATGCTTATCGGCATTTTTATGGGGCCTCTAGGAATTATTTTCGGACCTTTCATAGGAGCCTTGGCAGGGGAACTAAGTCAAAAAACCCCTATGAAACAAGCATACAAGGCCGCTTTGGGCTCATTTATCGGGTTTTTAACGGGGACCTTTTTGAAATTTTTGGTATGCACCACTTTTTTGGTTTTGTATGTCCTAAGGTTTTGGGCACATAAAGCTGATTTCCTTTAAGCTCATATTTCCAAATATAAACCCCAAGTCAATCTAAGTCTTTATCAAATCACAATACTATACTTAATAAAAAAGACTATAACATATTGGGCAATATCAATCTGAATTTTCTATGTATCAAATCACAATAAATTTTAACTTCACGAAAATCGATTGAATGCAGGTTTCCATCTTGTTTTACGATTGACTTTGGGGTTGGGTGTTAGGTATATAAAAAGGTTTGTAATCGGTCAGATTTCCCAAAATATCTACAAAAACTTTTTTGGGATTATAAGTCATCCAGCCTGTTTTTCTCTTTCCGAAATTCAAAATCCGAATATAGTTAGGAAAAGCAGTGTCATAGATATTGGCATCAAACACATGTCTAAACTCATAAAATCTATGTGATATCCGTTGTAATCGATACAAATGCTCATAGAGTTTGCTTTTGGGCAACTGCTGCCAATGGGCATGTTCTTCATCGGTAAGCCCCATCAAAAAACAATCGTTTGGGTGTAAACTGGCGACAACTCTAAGTCCATCATCGGGAAGTTGCCAAATGGGTTCTTTGTTTTTTTTTCGATGTACGGCTGTCCAAAAAGTGACTACTTCTTGATCCAATTCTCCAAAAATATTTTCATAAACCAACACGTGGTGGTTGTTCCTGGAATTGGCAAACACATTCTTGTCATGGTGCAACCGAATCGCGTTGCTTATTTGTTCTCGAACTCGCACTTTGTTGACGGGTACCTCCTCGCCCCTTCTGTTGGGTAGGGTAATTTTGGAACGGGTAAAGCCTTTTTCGTCTTGAAAAGTCAGGCAATGTTTAGGTAATTTACCTTTGTCAAAACCACCCATGGCATCTATCTGTACATAGACACGTTTTTTTATTTCAGGATCCACTATTTTCTGCACATGCTTGGCGGTTAATATTTGCTGAATGGGCTTGCGTATATGATAGGCATAATCCGAAGTATCTGGCGCTTTTCTTCTGCCATAAAACAACTCTTTGTGCAATTGCCCTCTAGCAGATGGGCTACGAGCCACTCGCTTCTCTTGTTTATTGAAGTAGACTTTAGGCATTGACATGAGAACTTTTTTAGGCCTAGGAAAACTCATTTGCACACGTTCATAAGCACTTTGTACATCTTTTTTGAAATGGGGCCAAGGAAGTGGGAAAAGTGTGTTTTGAGGGCTTGGCTCATATCGATTCCAATTTTTTAAAGCTTCCAAAAAGGCGGGGGTTTTCACCGCAGTAACCAAGGCATCAATGGCATGCCTTCTCATGTCATGCATAGGGTCAGATTGCAAGAAATTGTCCAAACGATCCAGATACCATTTTTCTCTCAAATTGTAGGTTGTGTGACCCAATGTTGTCTGTATAGTATCACACACTTGGTTGAGCAGATTTTTTATGGCCAAACTTACATGATGGCTGTCTGTAAGTTCTTGATCTTTGGCATCCAAGGCATAGTTGGAGCGGGTAAATTGTTTGAACTTTTGCAGGGCCGTGTATTTGTTGGCATTCATCAGCTGTTTTAACACCCGAATTTTGAGCTGCTCCCAAGTACCTGTGGGTTTATTGGAAAAATATTCCCATGGAGTTTTGTTTTCTATATGATGCTTAAATGACCGCATACAAAGCGCTTTGTTGTTGTCAGAATCATTGAAAAACCTACGCCATGGCAATATGTGCACCACAGAAACATCCTCAGTGAATAGCTGGTCTAAACCGATCACCTCACCGGTGTAGGGGCATTGCTTGTCAAATTCCTCCCAAAGTTGGTGTTTGAGTACATTTAGACGAGTAGGGTTTATGTTTAATTGATGTACAGCATTCAAATGATAGCGCTGGAGGGTTGCCCTTCTTTTCTTTTCGACAAATTGTTTTTTTCGAGACGATCGACTGGCTTTGAGCTCAGGACGAACATAGACCTTCATTTGGTCAATTCGGCCGTGCTTTTCCAACACAGCATTGACCAGTTTTCTCAATTCAAAAATAGCCGTATGTGCAATGGGTTTGAATTTGGATTTAATATGTTGGTCGGCTGCGACGCCTGTGTCCAACGTCAGTCTTTGCCTATGTATCAAATGGCGGTTGTATTTATAAAACATCGCATCATCAAATTGGGTAATTCCAAAATGAGTGTCCAAACGGCTTTTGATAGCCTCCGCCCATTGAATCCTACGGTGCGCTTGAAAATAAAATGATGAAAAGTCTTTTATTATATGTCCTCTTTTTTTTAGTGAAATCTTTTTCCATTGACTACCCAGGGCACTGGTAAAACCGCCAAAAAACAGCGCTTGGTCGAATCGCATACCCAACTTTAAGAAAGGTGTGATCATTCGTACTGCCTTGAGACTGAAGGAGCCGTAACCTACACGGAGTTGCAATCTTGAGAGCTGTGTTGCTTGGTCCTCACTACATCCCCAATGTTCTTTGGCATGTGTTTTAATTTTTACAGGGTCGTCAAAAAAATATAGCGTATGCCATATTTGAATCTGTTCTTCCAGAGGACGTTCCAAAAAACTGGCTCCAAACATAGCGGGCTTGGACAAATGTACCATCGTATGTGCCAAAGAGATGATTTCTGTATCGTCATAATTAAACTGAACGGTTTGATCTTCTAAATCCAAAGCCTTTCGAATCTTTTTAAAAGAAAATTGTGAAAAGCGAAGTGGAACTTTCATCACACACGCACGTTGACGCGCGTCGAGAGGCTGCCCATTGCAACGAATGCTATTAATCCATTTGAGTATCTGAAAAATTTCATATTCAGGATGCGAAATCGGAGTTCGCTTTTTTCGAGGCTCTACAGAGCAAAATCGTTTATAGGTTTTGGGAGATTTTGGGGGTCTTTGGTAAAACAACACACCACTTTTCTCGTCATTTTTGGTTCCTTTAGCCCCCCCCAAAACGAATCTTAATTCTTCTGAAAGTTGTGGGTAAAATTGTTGTTGAAAGGAATAAATTGCATGGAACTCTTGTACAAACATGGAGCGATCTAAATAGCGATTTCGGATACGTGCTTCCATAGGTTGATAGGGCGCACCATAAACAGGCTTAAGAGATGCTAAATAAGCTCCTAATGTCTGATTTTCAGAAAGATTTTTAAGGGTAGTGCTTAAACCGATCCTATTTACTTCAGGTTTGCCATGATAATAGGTGCGATGGTTTTGTTTGGATTCTACTGCTAAGTAGCACTTGCCCCTTCTTTGGGCAATATGGTAAAAAATCCTACCCAGTTCTATCAACTCGAGTTTTGAGTGGGTGGCTTTGGCACGTAACTCATATGGGTCTAACACCAGCCAAGCTGCAAGCTCTTTTTTAGGAAATACCCCCTTTTGAACCCAATTCTCCAAAGCAGCTTTAGGAAGGGGACACATCTTATGTTGTATTAAAACCGCTAGAAGCTTTTGTTTTCGAATGCGTTTGCGGTAAGATATTTTACGAAGAAAACGCGCATGTGTTCTTTGCGCGAGTGTAGACTGTTCCCGCATTCCTTCTCCTATATGAATCACATTGGGATGAAACACCCGTACCCCCATACCCAAAATTTTCTCGTCTAACTGCTTATCGATCAAGGCCCAGCCAATGCTATTGTAGGAAATACAAAGACCTAAAGTAGTACTCATGTTTTTTTTATATATTTGATTATCTTATCACAATAAGGCTATATGCCGAAGACCAACGTCTATGATCCCACCTCGGTGGGATTTTTTATTGCTAGTCGATAATTATTCTGATAACGCTTCAAAAAAAAACCAAGTCGGTAGCTGGATCAACCTGCCACCGACAAGGAATTTTAAAAGAATCTAGACGATTCACTTCTAAACATGGTAACCAAAATTGGTTAAGTTATCAGGGGCAAAAAAGGGATGCGGAATTTGGGGGTGTTGAACTAACTATAACTTATGAAAAAACTAAAAATGAAAAAGCACTATGTAAATTCCGCATCGTCTTCTTCGTGGTGTAAAAATGAACGAAGACGCACAAGAATTTTTGTCAATTAAGTAAAAGACAGTGAAATGAAAGATGAAACAACGTTAAATGGATATTACAATAGAAATTGAAGTTTTTTTTATTGTAATCTAAAAGCTACGATGCTGTAAGAAAATACTTAATTTTTAATAGAATTCATTGCGGTTATCAACTATGTCGTAGTTTGATTGGACAACTTCTTGGAGCTTGGAGGACAAAATTGGCAACACAAAAGAGGCGGCGGTATCATTGTAGCCCTGATATGAAACCAATGGAGTCGCTTTACTGTTGTCAGTCAATTGCACTGCAAATACACCTTGTTTTCCTTCCAATAGAAAAGAAGTGGCACCCATTGCCAAGCCAAAGCTAGCTCCAACCACGCTGGGTTCTGTTCCCGCTCCTGCGATAGTACCAGCCGCCGCATTGATGGCCGAAGAGGTGTTAACAGAAACATTATAGCTTTCGGCTAGTTGCGCAAGATCAGCGATTCCGGCATGTTGCTTTTGCATGTAAGCAAATTTCTTTTGATTGATTAGAAGAGGCGTTACTTGAAGTCTGGCTTCTTCTACACTTGTCAGACCTTTTTCAGTGGCATCTGAAAGCACGGCTACTACATATCCACCACCTTGTTTGTTAAAACGCTTTATGGCGCCCACAGTAGCTTCTTCTCCAAAAGCCCACTTGACTATGCTACGCTGGTTTCCAAGCCCAGGGATACTCTCATCTAATTCACTGAGGTTGGACGCGGTTTTGATTTCGTAATTATCGACTTGAGCAGAAGAAGAAAAACCATCTTTGTCAGCATTTAACTCAAACTGAGTGGCCGCCCTAAAAACTTGGTTACTTGTGGCTTCCGATGGTACGATTTTTTTTGCCACACTGGCCAATAATACCACATCTTCTTTTTCTTGTACCTCGATGACGTGGTAGCCAAAATCGGTTTCCACTACACCTGTTGCACCAACAGCCTTAGAGAATATAAAGTCATTAAAAGCCTCGACCATGGCGCCACGCTTAAAAAAGCCCAATTCGCCACCGCGATCTTTGGACGGACCATCAGAGTAGGTTCTGGCCAACTCGGCAAAGTCCGCGCCCGAACGACGTGTCAAGCGCAACACACGGTAGGCTTCTTTTCGTGCCTCTTCTTTGGTGCGTACGATATCAGCACTGGCACCTTGCGAACCTTCATAAGCAAGCAAAATATGGCGTGCCTTTACGGAGCCGCCCTTGTCGTAATCAATTAATCTGGAGAGCTTAAAATAGTCTCCGTCTTTGTATGGACCAAATACTGCCCCTTCCTGAAGCTCGAACAATGTATTGGCATAGGTTCCCAGTTGTGCTTTGGTCTGGTATTGACCATCATAAGGCAAGTCGGAATTTTCAGCTACAAAGCTGGCGATATCATCCGCTTCAGAAAAAGAAGGCAATACTTCTTCTTGCTGGGTTACTTCGTTGAATATAGAACGTGCAGAGAGCAGTTGTTTCAGGCTCTTTTCGATTTCCAAATTGTCTTCAACGGATGCGTTTTCTTCAAAAACCACATATTGAATCTTCCGTGTGGCTTCATGTTCATAGGCATCTTTGTGGTTTGCTATATATTTTTTGATATCCGCGTCAGAAACAGAAACCAAACTATCAGCTATGGCTGTATATGGGATTTTGACATACTTGATGTTGATTTTGTCGTTTTCAAGCGCATGGGCTTGAGCCCCGTCAAACTGTGTGTAATAAATCCCAGAACGCACCATATTGAGGTATAAACGTTGACGTACATTGTCACGGATAGAAGTTTCTTGCTGTTGCCACTGTGCATAGGCTGTAGGGTTGTTCAGCCTGATATCGGCTATAAAATCTGAAAAGGCATCTACATCAAACTGGCCAATGGCATTTTGGAAGCGTGTGTCTTGTGCAAAACTGGGGTCGGTCGAAACAAAATCTTCCACATGGCTGCGACCAACATCCAAACCAAGAATGTCAAATTGTTGTTTGAAGGCTGTTTCGTTGACTACTTGATCCCAAACAAAATTGACGGCTTGCATAGTTGTCATGCCATAACTGCGTTCCACAAAATCGACACGAGGGCTAAAGGTTTCTAAACTGATTTCTTCCTCACCTACTTCGGCAAGTGGCTTTTGAGAAACCGCTCCCGAACCATCGAATACACCTGAAATGACAAAGGCAAACAATGCCATACCAATAACAAGAATTAAGAATATAGAACGCTCTCTTATTTTACCCAGAATGGCCATATGTTATTTTTTTGATAGAAGGCGAAAATACAACTTCTTTAGGTTATATAAAACCCGTTTTTATGTTAGGATTGATGCGGTCTGAGCTTGATGAGTTCTATCTTGGTATTAGATACTTCGGCAATTTCAAAGTCGTATCCATCAATGGTCACAATTTCTCCCGATTCGGGAATGTCTTCTGTGTGGAAAACCACATAACCGCCAAGTGTTTCATATTGATCACTTTCTTTTAAATGCAAGTCATGGGTTTCGTTGAGATAATCAACTTCTAGGCGTGCAGAAAACACAAAGGTACCGTCCTGCTGTTGATGCTCAACCAGATTCACATGGTCATACTCATCTTCAATTTCCCCAAAAAGTTCCTCGACAATATCCTCAATGGTCATCATCCCAGCTGTACCTCCGTATTCGTCCAATACTACTGCAATGCTCTTTCTTTTTTTGATCAGCACATTAAGCACGTCTTTTATATACATCGACTCAGGAACAAACTCCACTGGATGAATAACAGATCGTATGGTTTTGGGTTTTTTAAACAAGTCAAACGCATGCACATAGCCCACTATTTGATCCACACCGCCATTATAGACAAGAATTTTTGAATGTCCTGTTTTAGAAAATAATTCCGTTAAATCTTCGGGGGAGATATAACGATCTACAGCTGTTATTTCTGCTCTAGGCACCATAATCTCTCGGGCTTTTCGGTCCGTAAATGCCAAAGCATTATGGAATATTTGCACCTCATTCTCCAATTCCTCCTCCTGAGCTGACACTACGTGCTCGGTGACATATTCTTCGAGCTCAATTCTTGTAAAGGCAGTCGGAATCTCGCTTACTCCACCCTTAAAAAACTTACGCAATAGCTTGTTAGAAAACCATAAGAAAGCATATGTTATAGGGCTAAGCAGATGATAAAAAACAATAGCAGGTAAAGAAAATAACTGTAACAGCGCATTGGCGTAGATCTGAAAAGCCAATTTGGGCAAAAATTCTGCTGTTATCAAAATAACTGCTGTAGAAATTAAGGTTTGTTCAAAAACTACAGACAATGGCAATTGATCGTTCATAGCCAAGTCTGGATGAAGTATTCCAATTATAAACTCCCCCATAAAGATTCCATAGACCACAAGCGCCATGCTATTTCCAACCAACATGGTGGCGATAAATTTTGATGGGTTGTCTGTAAGTTTGCTAAGGGCCATTGCCATTAGACCTCCTTGATTTTTCTGCATAGCAAGTCGGATACGATTGGATGAAACAAAGGCAATCTCCATACCCGAAAAGAAGGCAGAAAGCAACAAGCAAATCAAAATGACCATAGGGAATGAGCTCACGAACCGCCTTGATTCTGGTCATCTAGTCTTTTACGAAATCTACGTCTAAAGAAATACATCCCAAAAGAAAGCGCTGCAAAAAGGATGTAAACATAGAATTGTCTGTCTACGTTGTTGATGTTAAGAAAGACTCTGTAGGTAAACAAACACCCAAAAGCCAGATAAATAAATTCAGAAATTCTTGAAAATTGTCTCATAGTTTATAATTCGTCTTCTTGGACTTGAACGGTTCCCCTTAATACACCAGTCATCAATTTACTAAAAGAACGATTGGCGTCTAATTGGGTAGCTTCAAGGTCATAGTCATCACTTGTAAAAGTAAAGTTTTTTTCGGTAAACAACCACTCTTGACCAGAGTCCCAGTAAAGCTGCTGCGTATTGAGTTGGGTTCCCGTAGAGTCAGAGATTACCACATTGCCTTGGAGGTCTATAATTTCTGTTTTAGGATAATAGATTCCATAGTCAGCATATATATGGGTTTGACTGCCTTTTTTATCAAATAAAGTAACTTCCAGCCCATCAGGAAATTCCGAGTATGGAAATTTTTGATTGGTAAAATCTATATTTTTTGGGGATATAAGCACTGCCTCTACAAAGGCGGAATCAGAATACACCAAACGTAAATTTTCGGTGATACCCACAGGAAACTCATCGAATCGATTGAGGTCTTTTAATGCAGAAAAATTGTCTGTGCAGCCCACCAACAGAGCTACAGTCACACACATACATGCATGTAGTACCTTGTTCAACCTTAAAGATTAGGAACCGTTACCTTAGAGCGAATCCAGCAGTCAAAAGTGATCACCTCACCTGCTCTCCCTTCTGTAAAAATATCGGTCTTGCTGGGCGCGCGCCCATTGTAGCTAGCTTCTAATTTTTGAGCTGTTGACTTGAGCGATGGGTCCACAGAGGCTGCTCTTCTGGCAGTCTGGGCAGCTAGCCAATAGACCGCTCTTTTTTCAAATTGCGTATTGCCACAATCATTGGCACTATCGGCATACAAACTAGCGATCAAAATGTAGGCCTTACCCATAGAAGGCTGGTTGTTAAGCGCTTGGTTAGAATATTTTCTCGCCTGACTTTTCAAACCACGGTTCTTAAATTTGACAGCGATTTTATAATAAATAGAGGCTTTTCTGTAGGGATCCGTCTCAAGCGACAAGGATTCTTCATAAAATGCCAATGCAGCTTGGGTGTCTCCTGCTTTGTCTTTAAGGATCCCTAAGTAATAGGCCGAATCAGCTGAAGGCTTCAGGCTGTGCAATGCTTCGACCAATTCAACAAACAAGGGGTCGTCAGAACAGTCCTTGGAGTCCATTCTTCCTGCAGCACGTTTTAGCCACTTTTCATCTCCCCGATTGGCATCTAAGTTGTTTCTGTAAAGAGGGATCAAATTTTCACAAGATGCTTCTTTGGCAATAATAGCATCTAGGTTGTTGGCAAAGGTGGTATTGGCGCGAGAGTTGATTTCACACACACGTTTGCTTCTTTTATCCCTCGAGGTCAAGGGTTGACCAGCATCCTCCTTTTTGATGATTACATCCAATGTTTTTGACAGTTTGGTGTTTTCATACGCAAACTTTTCAGAAACATCTTCGTATTTAGAGAACAGCAATTCCATACTGACAGACGCATCCCCTGATTTGTAGCTCTCATACAAGGTTTTGAAATAGCTGTACAAAGCTTTGGGATTCGTAAAACTTTCTGCATCTGAGGTGTAGGCAGTGTCAAAAACTTGATAAACTTCCATTTTGGAGGCCACCCCATAGTCGAGCATGGCTTGCGCTTTAGAAGCCAAAATTTTACCTTTTTGACTTTTACCTGCACGGTCGGTTGGGAAATAGGTCAGCCATTCGTCATAGAGTTTCAGCAAATCTTCAACAAAAGGCGTTTTGTCTGTAGCATTTTTAATCTTATGGCTTAAGATTCGCTCGCCGTAGACATAGGTAGCCGCATTGAGCTCTGGACAGTTGGTCCTAACCTCCATCCATGGGGTGTAAGCAGCATCGTAGTTTTTGACCTTGGCATATTCAGCAAATATGCTCAAGTTGGCGGGGCACTCTGCTGCAGATTGCGCAAATCCATTGCCCAAAAAGAGCCCCATTGCCATAATTATTAATGTATAGTTCTTTTTCATAATTAATCATATTGACGTTTGATAAACCATAAATCATTCAAAGAAAATCCAATGCGAATGGTCACATAGTTTTCTTCAACCAGTTGATCGACAGCAGCTCCCATTCTGCCAAATTCAACGCCTAGGTTGGCAGTGGACAATCCTGCTATTGGCAAACCTACTCCAAAGTTTATGCCAAAATCTTCTATGGAAGTGCCATCTACCCGAAGTCCTGATTGACCCATACGTAACCCAGCACGGTACGTGATTCGTTTCCAATAGCCACTAAAGGAATCATATTCTGGGATAAAGAACCCGCCAATGGAAAGCTGTTGGGCCGACTCAAAGCTCACGTTATCGAAGTTGTAGTACCGGTTGTTGACACCGCCATCTGTTTGAGTCCATTGAACACCCGCGTACCATTTTTGATTTTCCCCTATACCCACACCGAGTGTTGTCGAGGTAGGCAAGTCTATGTCTGTGACCGCCAATCCTACGGCTTCTAAATCGATTTCCTGACTTTCATCAATGAGCCCGCTATCACCACGAAAAGTAGATATTGAGCGGCTATTCTCGGACTGTAAAGCAACTTCGGGTCTGATCGAAAAATGGAATTGAGAGTACAGTTTTTGGGTCCACTTCATGTTGTAGGCTGCAGAAAGGTTTAGCTCCGCACCACGGACCACAGATTCATCGAATAGTCGGGTAGAGAGATCAATCGCCTGGTCAAAGCGGATATGACTGCGCTGAATCTGTCCGAAGTTGTAATGTAAAGCAGCTCCTATTGCCAAATTTTGAATGGGAGAAAAACCTACTGAAAAAAATACCTGATTAATGCCTCCGCTACCTTCATACTGATCACCCATTGTGAAATCCGCCGGATCGTCCACATCTCGTAAACGATAACCCACAGCACTTTGGGGCATCAGACCGAAAGCAAAACCAAAGTACTTGGTTGGAACAGCGACAGATAAGTAATCAATGCCAGCGGTAGTGTTGCTGATGGAGTTGCCTTGAGAATCAAACTTGTTGTTTCGGTGATTGGCTCCAATACTGTAGTTGACCATTTTCAGATTGGCTAGCGTGGCAGGTGATGAAATACTATGGCTGATGCTATCTGCATAGCTAGTAAAACCACCCATCAATCGCTGTTCGGCAGAACCTCTAAAAAGCGTTTCACCAGCCCCGTAGAAAGAATAGGGTGACAGGGTCCCTTTCTGGGCCTGTAGCGCCGTTGATGTCAACAGCAAAAAAAATAGAAATTTACGAATCATTCAATCAAATTGAGTTCGAGAAGCGCATTGAGGCCATAGGCCACAAAATCAGCGTGGGCAAAGATGCCATTTTTTAGGCGTTCGTGCAAAAAGTTTGCGTCTCCACCTGTTAAAATTACCTTAAAATCAGGCAGCTGTTGGGCATATTTTGTCACAAAGGCATTTATCTCTGCACAAGTACCGTCCAAAACCCCGTGATGAATCGCGTCTTGGGTGTGTTTAGGCGGAAAGTCTGTCAAAACCTTGGGCTCTAGCTTGGGAAGCGCATCGGTAAATTCATGTATGGCACGATAGCGCATGGTCAGACCCGGACTGATACTACCCCCTACATGATGGGCTTGAGCGTTTACAAGATCATAAGTGATGCAAGAACCCGCATCGATAATCAAAACAGCTTGTTGGGGATGTAATGTAGTGGCGGCCACCAAGCCTACCATACGGTCCAATCCTAATTGGCTAAAAGGCGTATATGCGGAAGTAAATGGCAACTTTAATCCATGATTGACATGTATGCATCTCGTTTTTTGATCCAACAAATCCATCCAAGGAAATGTGGCTTCAGTAACGTTTGATACTATACTATTTTGTAGAGGGTGCAATCTCAATAGGGCTTGTACATCAAAATCTTCATCATGGGATACCACAAAGTGGGCTACAGCCTTAGAATCATCAAAGACCACAAATTTGGTTGTCGTATTGCCTATGTCAACAGTAAGGTTCAATGTGAATGCATCTGGTATGACAAAAGTAACTTAAATTTACAAAGCTCTTTGTCCGTTTTTACAAAGGGTTTATATTTGCAGCTGCAGAAATGCATGGTACCTTAGCTCAGTTGGTAGAGCAAAGGACTGAAAATCCTTGTGTCCCTGGTTCGATTCCTGGAGGTACCACCTTAAAAAACCCATACTTCGGTATGGGTTTTTTTGTACTTTAGATGTTATTATCAACGCCCCCTAAACCATGCCTACCAACCGTACCCTTGGTGAATTTATCATTCAAAATCAAGAACATTTCCCATACGCTTCTGGCGAACTTTCCAGCCTGATAAATGCCCTTAGACTAGCCGCTAAAACCGTAAATCACGAAGTCAACAAAGCTGGATTGGTAGACATTTTAGGCACCCATGGAGAGACCAACACCCATGGCGAAGACCAACAAAAACTCGATGTATTGGCCAACCGAGTGTTTATCAAAGCATTGCAAAACCGCAAAATCATTTGCGGACTGGCATCGGAAGAAGAAGAGGATTTTGTGGCTTTTGACAAGGACAATAAGGCCAACCACAACAAATACATCGTATTGATAGATCCACTAGACGGATCATCCAATATAGACGTCAATGTTTCGGTGGGTACCATTTTTTCTGTTTACAGAAGGGTTTCCCCTGTAGGAAGTCCGGCACAAATCGATGACTTTTTACAAAAAGGGCGTTGTCAGGTGGCGGCTGGCTATATTGTCTATGGCACTTCTACCATGTTGGTGTATAGCACTGGAAAGGGGGTTCATGGCTTTACCCTCAATCCTGCTTTGGGTACTTTTTACCTATCTCACCCCAATATGCGATTTCCTGAAGTAGGCCATATCTATTCCATCAACGAAGGCAACTACCTTCATTTTCCCAAAGGTGTGAAACAATACCTAAAATATTGTCAAGCGATTGAAGATAACAGACCCTATACCTCAAGATACATCGGCTCACTGATTTCAGACTTTCATCGGAACCTTATAAAAGGCGGCATCTATTTGTACCCTTCTACCCAACAAAACCCCAATGGAAAGCTCAGGCTTTTGTATGAGTGCAACCCCATCGCTTTTTTGGCAGAGCAAGCAGGGGGCAAAGCCAGCGACGGTTACAGACACATCTTAGATATCAAACCCCAAGAGTTACACCAAAGGGTACCATTTTATTGCGGTAACTTAGAAATGGTCAATAAACTCGAGAGCTATTTGGCACAGTAGTTGTTCGGTTTGAAGCTTTACGCTCAAAATCATACATTTGAGATTCATCTTAAGCAACAATCATGGAAAAAACCTATTACAAACCCGAAGACCTAAAAAAATTTGGAGACATTACCCAGTGGAATAAAGAACTTGGTGACAAGTTTTTTGAATACTACAACGCAGTTTTTGAAAGCGGGGCACTATCCGCCAGAGAAAAGTCTCTTATCGCTTTGGCCGTGGCCCATGTGGTGCAATGTCCTTATTGTATAGATGCCTACACACAAGATGGGCTCAAACGCGGCATTGAAAAAGAAGAAATGATGGAGGCCGTCCACGTCGGAGCTGCTATCAAAAGCGGTGCGGCTTTGGTTCATGGGGTACAAATGATGAACGTTCATGACAAACTCAGCATGTAATGGGGTTAAAGTCATTACAAGCGCGTCGGAGTGAACTCTCGGACACAGAACGACAGCTGGAGATACTCTCAAACGGAATTTTCGAAGATGGAAGCCTGCCTCGGTTTGCCAAACACATTGGTGGTCCGCTCAAACCCCAAAAGCTAGATATACTACAAATCAACTTGGGCTATATGTGCAACCAGGTTTGTGCGCATTGCCATGTAGACGCAGGTCCTGATCGCAAAGAGATTATGACTCAAGAAACCCTACAGTTGTGTTTGGATGTATGTAAAAAACACAACATCAGCACGCTCGACCTCACAGGTGGTGCCCCCGAAATGAATCCCCATTTTAGGTGGTTTGTGGAGCAAGCAGCTGATACCCAAGTCAAGGATCTTATCGTACGCTCAAACCTGACCATACTTACGGCCAACAAAACCTTTAGCGAACTACCCCAATTCTTTGCGCAACACAACGTTCATGTGGTATCGTCCTTGCCTTTTTACCGACGCAACAAAACCGATCGCCAACGAGGTAATGGGGTGTTTGACAAGTCTATCGAAGCCCTACAGAGGCTCAATGCATTGGGTTATGGGCAAGCCGACTCAGGACTCCAACTCGACTTGGTTTACAACCCTGCGGGTGCCTTTTTGCCCGCCGATCAAAAAGAATTAGAAGCCGATTTCAAAAAAGCTTTGTACGAAGATTTCGGTATTGTCTTCAACCAATTGTTTACCATCACCAACCTGCCGATTAGCAGGTTTTTGGACTACTTGATCGCCACCGACAACTACGAGGATTATATGCGTGAGTTGGTTTCGGCCTACAACCCCGAAGCCCTAAAAAATGTCATGTGTACCAACACCCTGTCTGTGGGTTGGGACGGCCGTTTGTATGATTGTGATTTTAACCAAATGCTTGATATGAAAATCGACAGTTCGGTGGGTCATATCAAAGACTATAACCCCAATATCCAAAATCGTAACATTCGTGTTTCACAACACTGCTATGGCTGTACAGCAGGTGCGGGCAGCAGTTGTCAAGGTGCTTTGACCTAATGAAAAGAGTGGTCGTTTTTGTAAAAAATCCCGTTGAGGGACAGGTAAAAACCCGTTTGGCAGCTCAAATTGGGTC
>JBMYKI010000011.1:0-11988 GCA_049595235.1 Flavobacteriaceae bacterium | reverse complement strand
TGAAAATTTATAATCACTTGCTAAAGCATACGGCGCAAGTGTGCCAGCATCTCTCCCATGCGGTTTATTATAGTCAAAACGTACTGAAAAATGATGATTTTAAAACCCCATCAAAATATGTGCAGCAAGGTGAAAAGCTCGGTGATCGGATGCGCAACGCATTACAAGAAGGGTTTTCGATGGGCTACACCCATCAAGTACTGATCGGAAGTGACCTTCCCAGACTAAGCCGTGGGCTCTTAACGCAAGCTTTTGACCAGCTTGCAAAACATGAAATTGTTTTAGGGCCAGCTGAGGATGGTGGTTATTACTTGATCGGTATGCAAGCACCCTTTAAAGAGGTTTTTGATAAAATAGATTGGAGCACAAATAGGGTGTTGTCACAAACCCTTCAGCAATGTAAACCTTACAAATATGATTTGCTTGATACACTAACAGACATCGATACAGAAGAGGATTTAAAAAAATTTCCAGAATTACATAAACACACCCATGAAAGAACAAATTGAAGAAGCTGTCGAATTTTTAAAAGAACACGGTTGTGATGCCCCACAAGTAGGCATCATACTAGGAACAGGTTTGGGCAAACTAGTAGACCAAATGGAAATTCGCCAAAGCTTGAGTTATAACCACATTCCACATTTCCAAGCATCTCGTGTAGAGTTTCACAAAGGCAAACTTCACTATGGCAAACTTGGCAGCAAGACTGTTTTGGTGATGCAAGGGCGCTTCCACCTCTACGAAGGCTATGACCAGTTGCAAATCACTTTTCCAATTCGAGTGATGCATGCACTAGGCATCAAGCATCTGCTTATCAGCAATGCCGCAGGCGCAATCAATACCCAGTTTAAAAAAGGTGAACTCATGTTGCTAACAGACCATATCAACCTTCAAGGCGGATCGCCGTTGGCTTTTAAAGGCGTGGAAACTTTGGGAGAACGTTTTGTAGACATGATAGCGCCCTATGACCATACGCTCAATAAAAATATACGTCAAATCGCCCAAAAACACAGCATTCACCTCAATGAGGGTGTCTATGCATCAGTCGTAGGACCACATCTAGAAACCCGAGCCGAATACCGATACTTGGGAATTATAGGAGCAGACGCGGTCGGGATGTCTACCGTACCAGAAGTAATCGTAGCCAATCATTTGGACCTGCCCTGCGCTGCCATTTCGATACTCACCGACGCATGTGACCCAGAGAACCTCAGCCCTATTAACATTCCCGAAATCATGGCACTTGCGGAACAAGCCGAACCTTCACTCATTACAATTTTTACCGAAACCATTGAAAGGATATGAAGATTTTACCCAAAGTAGAAGTTTGATAGATTTCTTAAATTTATACCTAACAAAGCCCCTCGGTAATGACACGCCCATCAAATACCGAAGCTATGACTGGTCTTTAAACCAACTGTAATGCGGCAAATAGTAATCATTGGCAATGGAATTTCTGGAGTGACCGCAGCGCGTCATCTGCGCAAATTGGGCGATGACAAAATATTATTGATTTCAGATGAGTCAGATGCCTTCTTTTCACGTACTGCCCTGATGTATGTCTATATGGGTCATATGAAATTTGAGCACACAAAACCCTATGAAGAGAGATTTTGGAGAGAAAATAGAATTGAACGTCTTTTTGGGCGGGTTTCAAAAATTAACCCTTCCAACAAAACCCTGTTGCTAAAAGACAACACCAACTTAGATTTTGATGTGTTAATTATTGCCACCGGCTCTGTGCCAAATCGGTTTGGATGGCCTGGTGAAAACCTGAAAGGGGTTCGTGGGCTTTACCACAAACAAGATTTAGAAGCCTTAGAAACTGCCACGCCCCACATAGAACACGCGGTGGTTGTTGGCGGCGGATTGATTGGGGTAGAATTGGCAGAAATGCTTGTCAGTAGGGGCAAAAAAGTGACTTTTTTGGTTCGGGAAGACGCCTTCTGGAACCGTGTGCTACCACACAAAGAAGCCTGTATCATTAGCGGCCATATTGAAGCTCATGGCGTCGACTTGCGATTGTCTACCGAACTCAAAGAAATTATTTCAGACGAAAACGGGTGTGTAAGAGCCGTCATCACCCATAGTGGAGAGGAAATTCCATGTCAATGGGTTGGCCTGACAGCGGGTGTATCTCCCAACATTGATTTTATTAAAGGCAGTGGCATAGAAACAGATCGAGGGGTTTTGGTCAACCGTTTTTTGGCTACCAATCAAACTGACATATACGCCATTGGAGACTGTGCCCAACAACGCATTCCCATTGAAAATCGCCCGAGTGTGGAAGCTGTTTGGTATACAGGGCGGATGATGGGAGAAACCGTAGCCCAAACCATCATGGGACACCCAAAAGAATATAATCCTGGACAATGGTTCAACTCGGCTAAGTTTTTCGATATAGAGTATCAAACCTATGGTTGGATTCATGCTCAAAAGCAAGAAAATGAAGAACAGCTCTATTGGTCTGAAGACAACAAAGCCATGCGGATCGCATTTGACAAAAACAGTCAAAAACTTCTGGGTCTCCATGCGCTAGGTATTCGCATGCGACATGAGTACATCGACCAATGGCTCAATAAAGGTGAAACCATTGACTATGTGGTAAAACACCTGCAAGAAGCCCTCTTTGACCCAGAGCTATACCGCAGTCCAGTCCGACAGATTCAACAGACCTTCAACACCCAAATAGTTGTATGATGACAAAAAATTGGAACACATCATTTGTTTTTGCCACCTTCCAAGTGGCTGTAGGCTTGTTGGTGTTGAGTACCACGCTTTTAAATCAAAACCCCGACGCATGGTTGTTGTATGTGGCATTGACACTCCTTGTTTCTGGCGGCGTGTTCTATACCCACGCATTGTACAGGCATTCATTGCCAGGGATCAAAAACAATAGCGTATGGCATAAAGGACTCACCAACCGTGGTTGGGGTGCCTGGCTACTTGGGGTGGTGCTTACCGCATTTTATGTAGCCCTGTATTGGTTTCCGGAAACTTTGGGTTACAACCCCAAAGGAACCAGTTCGGGGCTGGTCGGGTTTTTTGACCCTTTGAGCCTGATACTAAACGGAAAACCCGCGAGCCAATGGTTTGTCTATGGTACCCTATACACCCTGGCCATCCTAATATTTGGGTACAAATTTATCCGAAAATATCGCCACAATAGATATCAGGTAGTACGTACCCTATCGGTTATGTTTTTTCAACTGGGGTTTGCTTTTCTGATTCCTGAGCTGTTAGCCAAACTCAATCCCCAACAAGCCTATTTTGATATGGACCTAAAAAACATGTGGCCTTTGGACTACGATTTTTTCTACGATTGGCATCTCAACAACATGACTGATGGAGGTTCTTTAGGCATGTTTATGCTATTGTTTGGCGTGGGTATGGTGGTGCTTATTTCGCCCATATTAACCTATTTTTTTGGTAAAAGATGGTATTGTTCTTGGGTATGTGGATGTGGCGGATTGGCAGAGACAGCCGGGGATGCTTTCCGTCAGCTATCGAGTAAAAGAAAATGGGTGTGGAAGCTAGAACGATGGTCCGTCCATTTGATTTTATTTTTTGTCAGTGTGATGACCTTGGCGGTTTTATATAGTTATATGGGCAAAAACAACAACCTTTTTGGGGTCACACAAGAAGGCTTTGTGTATGGGAGTATCGGATTGATACTTTTGTTTATGGCAATAATCGTGTTGTACAAAAGAAAAGAACTTTCAAAAGATGCGCTTATGACCATGGGTACTTTGGGTGCCATTGTTATTGCCCTCATGTGGATGAACCACACATCAGATACAAAACATTTATTTTTTATTAGCAGCTATAAACTTCGGGAGTGGTATGGATTTGGTATTGGTGCTGCGTTTAGTGGTGTGATTGGCGTGGGGTTCTACCCTATTTTAGGCAGTCGGGTTTGGTGCCGATTTGGCTGTCCGATGGCGGCCATACTAGGTCTCCAGCAAAGATTATTTTCTAAGTTTAGAATCACAACCAACGGTGGGCAATGTATTTCCTGCGGCAATTGTTCTGTTTACTGTGAAATGGGCATCGATGTGCGTGCCTATGCCCAGAGAGGAGAACACATTGTCCGATCCTCTTGTGTGGGTTGTGGCATATGCTCTGCCGTTTGTCCGAGAGGGGTTCTTAAACTCGAAAATGTTTCCCCAAAAAACCGCATGAACGATCAAAACTTTATCATGGAAAATCCGCCCAATTTGATAGATGTGATTAAACAATAATCGTGCATCCAAAAATCACAGTAATCATACCAGCTTACAACGAGGCGCTATCTATTGCAAAAGTGCTACAAGACATTCCTGAAATGGTATCAGAAGTCATCGTAGTGGATAATGGATCTACAGACAATACCGCTCTAGTAGCGGAAAAAGCCGGTGCTACTGTATACCAAGAACCCAGAAAGGGGTATGGCTATGCTTGTTTAAAAGGGTTGGAAAAGTGTAGGGAAAACCCACCTGATATTGTGGTTTTTTTGGATGGAGATTACTCTGATTATCCCGAACAACTTTCAGAAATTGTGGCGCCTATTCTAGACCAAAAAGTCGATTTTGTGGTGGGTGCCAGGGTTGCTTATCTGCGAGAGAAAGGATCGATGACCTACCCTCAGATTTTTGGAAATGCCTTGGCTACAACGCTAATGAAATGGTTTTTCGGAGCGCACTTTACGGACTTGGGACCCTTTCGTGCGATACGCTATGACAAGCTGTTGGCCTTAGATATGTCTGACAAAACCTATGGTTGGACGGTAGAAATGCAACTTAAAGTACTAAAACAAAAAATAAGCTATCAAGAAATCCCCGTAAAATACCGTAACAGAATAGGGGTCTCAAAAGTTTCAGGAACCATAAAAGGTGCTATATTTGCCGGTGTAAAAATCCTGTTTTGGATTTTTAAATACACACTCAGGTAAATGGATTTTGATTGGTCCTACATCCTTATTCCACTCTCCGTCCTCCTTATGGGCCTATATGCCCTCGCTCTTGTGCTAATCCTTTTGTATGCCATTAGCCAATTGAGTTTGTTAATTAACTACTTAAGAAACAAAAACAAAAAAGATAAATCTCCAAAATTTGACTTAAACAAGCCAGAAGAAGTACCCCATGTTACGGTTCAATTGCCTGTCTACAACGAATTGTATGTGATCGAAAGACTGTTGGATCATGTGGCCAAAATAGAATACCCCAAAGATAAGTTTGAAGTGCAAGTATTGGACGACTCAACTGATGAATCTGTGGACCTTACTGCAAAACGAATTTCAGAACTACAAGCGACAGGACTCGATATTGTTCATGTTCGCAGAGAAAATCGTGTAGGTTTTAAGGCAGGTGCACTTAAAGAAGGATTAAAAACCGCAAAAGGAGATTTTGTAGCCATTTTTGATGCTGATTTTATACCTGGCTCCGATTGGCTCATCCAAACAGTACCTTTTTTTAAGGATACAAAAATAGGAGTGGTACAAACACGTTGGGGACATATCAACAGAGACTATTCTCTCCTAACCCAAGTGCAGGCATTTGCCCTGGATATGCATTTCACACTCGAACAAGTGGGTCGAAATACGGGTGGGCATTTCATCAATTTTAATGGTACAGCTGGGGTGTGGCGTAAGTCGTGCATACTAGATGCAGGAAACTGGGAGGGCGACACACTTACCGAGGACCTCGACCTCAGCTACCGTGCACAGCTTAAAAACTGGAAATTCAAGTACCTGGAAGATGTGGAAACACCAGCGGAGCTTCCTGTTGTTATGAGTGCCGTTCGATCACAACAATTCCGATGGAATAAGGGTGGAGCCGAAAACTTCCAAAAGATGATTAGAAAGGTTTTCCAGGCTAAAAATCTTGATCTAAAAACACGCCTACATGCGATGATGCACTTGCTAAACAGCTCCATGTTTTTTACCGTTCTTGTGGTGTCTATACTGAGTATTCCCATGCTGTATATCAAAAACGAATGGGGGCATTTCCGATGGTTTTTTAATGTGACCAGTTTGTTTATTGTGAGTACTGTCATATTCTTTATTTGTTACTGGTATACTTTCAAACGTATTCATGGCAAAGGCTTTGCTAATTTTTTGACTTTTACCAAGCAATTCGTTACTTTCTATGCGGTGGCCATTGGGTTTTCTGTTCACAATTCAGCCGCTGTACTGGAAGGACACCTGCGTAAAAGATCTGATTTTATTCGAACACCCAAATTCAACTTAGGTGCTTTTAAGGACAACTTCAAAACCAACAAATACCTACAAAAAAACATTTCTAAGAACACCATCTTGGAAGCTTTACTGACTTTGTATTTTTTGTTTGGCATGTACAGTGCTTTTGTGGTGGGTCCTGAAGGGGACTTTGGACTTTTCCCTTTCCACATGCTTTTGTTTTTTGGCTTCGGCTTCGTAGTATATAGCTCCATCAAAGCCAAAGTATAATGCTTGCCAAGCATGCCAATACTGTCCTTGCTGCATGGATCATGTGGGCGGGATATTGCTATATAGGATATGGTGTAGAGCGAGAGTCTTTTGCAACTCTTTGCACTATTTGGGTGCTGGGTGCAGGGCTTTGTTATTGGTGGGTTCATTCCAAACGATTTTCTCTACGCCATGGTTTATGGCTAGGCGTTGTGGTCCGCGCCAGTCTCTTTTTTGTAACTCCCGAATTGTCTCAAGATTTTTATAGGTATATATGGGACGGACATTTGCTACACTTGGGTGTCAATCCCTATCAATACACACCTAACGAATGGATACAACAGTTTGAGAGCACACGCATGCCTCATGCTCAGACTTTGCTAAATGAGATGGGAGAACTCAGTGCCAATAACCACTCTAACTACCCTCCCTTACACCAAGGCGTGTTCTACCTGGCTACAATTTTTGGAGACCGTCTTATGTATGGCATAGTAGGTCTTCGAGCGTTTGTACTTCTTGGTGATGTATTGGTTTGTTATTTTGGGATAAAGATTTTAAATCTGATGAATCTACCCAAAAAGAGAATTTTATGGTATGTGCTCAATCCTTTGGTGGTGTTGGAGCTGACAGCCAGTCTACATCTTGAAGGGCTGATGTTGGGGTTGTTACTAATGGGGTTGCACGGTTTTTTTCATGCAAGAGCAGAAAAATCTATTTGGGGTATTGGAAGCGCCATTTCATTAAAGCTGCTGCCTGTACTTACGCTTCCAATCATTATTCGATATACAAAACCGTTCAAAAAATGGGTCATTGTCGCGGGAGCTATGAGTGTGGTCCTCATTACTTTTATACCATTTGTTTCTAAAGAAATGCTCATAAATTATCCTAAAACTATCGGGCTTTGGTTTACAAATTTTGAATTCAATGGAAGCTGGTACTATATCATTCGTGAAGTTGGAAGGGAAATTCTAGGCTACAATCCTATTCGAACGGTTGGAAAAATATTGCCTTGGGTTAGCGCCTCCATTCTTCTGATTCTATGGATCAAGCACCCTTTGAAAAACAAACAGCAGTTTTTTGACTTGGCAACACTGAGCTTTTGTGTGTATTTATTTTTTGCCACTACTGTGCATCCGTGGTATTTGGTGCTCCCTCTAGGTTTGTCAATATTTGCAAAATATAGATTCCCATTTGTATGGGCAGCTTTGGTAGTTTTGAGCTATTCAGCCTATGGGCAATCTGGATTTAAAGAAAACTTGCTGTTGATAACAACCGAATATTTGTGGGTATATGCTCTCTTGATTTGGGAAGTGTTCTACAAAAAAACAAAGGCTTTTACAGCATAGAGAGATTGTTGATTTCTTGTTGGTTCAGGTGACGCCAATGTCCTCTTGGAAGGTCTTTTTTGGTCAGTCCAGCAAAAACCACCCTGTCCAATGCCACAACTTCGTAGCCCAAGTGCTCAAAAATGCGCCTAACGATGCGGTTTTTGCCCGAATGTAATTCTAACCCCACCTCGCGTTTTGAAGCGCCGTGCACATAGCTTGCCTGATCGGCTTTGATGAATCCATCGTCGAGCTCAATGCCTCGACGAATGGATGCCAGGTCTGAAGAAGACAGAGATTTATCCAATACCACATGATACAATTTCTTTATTTCAGAGGAGGGGTGTGTCAATTTTTTAGCCAAGTCACCGTCATTGGTAAACAGAAGTAGACCGGTCGTAGGTCGGTCCAAACGCCCTACTGGAACAATGCGAGATTTGGTAGCCCTTGCCACCAAATCCATGACCGTTTTCCTACCTTTTTCATCTCTTGTAGTTGTGATAAAACCTTTGGGTTTGTTGAGCAATACATAGGCCTTTTTTTCAGGGCTAATGCGTTTGCCGTCAAAGTGTACCACATCATTTGGTTGTACCTGATAACCCATCTCAGTTACCACCTTATTATTGACTTTTACCACGCCCAACCCAATATGCATGTCCGCTTCTCGACGTGAACATATACCTGCATGAGCAATGTATTTGTTCAACCTCGTGGTTTCGGGTTTTTTTTGAGTATGTCTTTGGTTTTTCTTTGACGAAGCTGGCATAATTTTTTTTTGCAAAGTTACACCAACTAAAGCGAGATTCTTAACAATGGTAGACTCATTATTCCTGCCAAGATGATGATTTTAATTCCTATATGTACAAACCCTACGACTTTTGTTTTGTTGGAAACCCACAAAATCAGTGTGCATATACTTAAAGCCAACAAGCCAAACACAAAATAATAAATCATACTTTGTAGCTCAAAATTGCGGATTAGTAAAAAACTTACTCCATAAGTACAGGCCACCAAAAGGGTAAAGAATTGTTTGGTGGTTCGTTCCCCAAACACAGCGGGTATGGTTTGGTAACGATGTGATAGGTCACCCTTAAGATTGTATAAGTCTTTGACTAATTCACGCATGGAAATCAATAGCAGTAGATAGGCAGAATGTGTAAAAATTTCAATACTGAAATTTCTAAAATATACGGTGACTGCGAAAAAAGGAAGTATGGTTAATAAAGCGGATGTTAGGTTTCCTACAAACAAAAATCTTTTGATAAAGGCCGAATACATGGCCATAGCGCCTATGTATATGGCAAAAAAAACTACAGATCGAAATGAGACATAGCTTGCCGCAATCAAAGCTGAAAAATTTAACACAAAATAAACGCCAAGCTTTGTTTGGGCTGATACCTGACGCTCCAATAAGGTCTTTTGAGGCCGGTTGATTAAGTCTTTTTCTTCATCGAAAAAAGCGTTTAAAATATAGCCCGATGCCACACTAAGCGCTGTAGCCATGACAATCATCCAAAAATTAAAATCCAATAGGATGGAAAACCCACTATACTCTGGTGCAAAAATGAAAATAGCGGATACAAATTGAGCCAACACCAGAACCAACAGATTTAAACCCCGCACCAAAGAAAATAGACTTATTGCCTTAACAACAAAATTTTTCAGGGGACTAGACACAGCAGACTGTTAAAAAGTGTACACCACCTCGAGTCGGTGATCTTTGAGCATAGCACGAGCTTGATCAAGGTTTTGGGTGAATCCAAGTATATAACCGCCCCCTCCAGAACCACAGAGTTTGAGGTAATACGCATTGGTTTCTATACCGCGATGCCAAAGTGTGTGAAACTGTTTCGGAATCATGGGCTTAAAGTGTTTTAGCACAACCCCTGAAAGTTGTTTGAGGTTGCCAAACAAAGACTTTACATCTCCTTTCAAAAAATCCTCCACACAAGAATCGGAATACGCAATAAACTGCTCCTTTATCATCTTTCTAAAAACGGGAGATTCCATTTGATTCATGAAAATTGAAACCATAGGGGCTGTTTCACCCGTCATGCCACTGTCCAACAAAAATACCGCACCTTGTCCGCTGCGTTGCTGAGAAGGAATGCCTGTAGGCTCCAAATGGTCTTTTGAATGGATTAAAATCGGAAGACTTAGAAAGCTATTTAAAGGGTCTAAGCCCGAAGACTTTCCATGAAAAAAAGACTCCATTTGACTAAAGATTTCTTTCAGTGTGAGGAGTTTTTCGCGGGTGAGGTTTTCCAAAATAGTGATTTTGTCAACCGCATATCGATCATAGATGGCTGCCACCAATGCACCGCTACTTCCAATCCCGTAGCCTTGGGGAATGCTACTGTCAAAATACATTCCTTTATCTAAATCTTTTTGAAAACGAGATAAGGCAAATGTTACCAAAGAAGAATCTAAAGATTCCAGATAAACCGCATAATCACGCAACTTGGCGTTAGAGGATTTTGCCTCCTCAGACTCGGTATGTATGGTTTTTAGAGCGCCTTTATAAAAGTTGTATGGAATAGAAAGGCCTTTTGCATCTTTTATAATACCATACTCTCCAAAGAGCAAAATTTTAGCATAAAAAAGAGGACCTTTCATGTGATAAAATTACATTTTTTTTAACCCCATACCAACTCGGTCGTGAATAAATGCTCCGTTTTGACATAGCGGGCTTAATTCACTTTCGATAAAAGATTGTACAGACTGACGTATATTATTGGGGTACAACAGATGTACATTGGCGCCCGCATCCAAGGTAAACGAAACTTGATTTCCAGTGTCTTTTCGGTATTGCCAAACCAAATTTATTATTTGTAACGTATGGGGTTGCATTAGAATAAATTGTGGGTCAGAGGTGAGCATCATAGCGTGCAAGCACAAGGCTTCTTTTTCAACCAACATTACAAAGTTTTCCAAATCGCCGTGGGTCAAAATATCAATAAGTTGACCATAATGATCTCTCGCCTGGTCGAAGCGAGCAGATGCAAACGGGTGGCCCTGCATCAGGCTGTGCCCAAGGGTACTACTCACGGCCTTCTGACCTTTGTCTACCAACAGTATGGTGTCAGAAAAGGAATGAAAAATAGAATCTGTGTGTTGGATTTCGACCCCATATAAATCCGAGCTATGAGGGGTTTTTGGATGTTGCCCCCAACCTACTATAGGGCCTTGAACACTACGTGCCGCACTACCAGAACCCAATCGTGCCAAAAAGGATGTTTTTTGTAACCTATATTCAGAGCTTTGAGTCGGATCCAACTGTGTTTCCAAATCCATTATACAAGCCGCAAGGGCAGCCAAGGCTGATGCAGATGAAGCAATCCCACTGCTATGCGGAAACGTATTGGTAGTCTCTATTTGCAAGCGGTAATGCCTTAAATAAGGAACAAATTGAATAATACGACTCAAAAAGGAATGTACTTTGGGTTTAAACTCAGGCTTGGAAATTCCGTCAAAAAAGATTTCAAAATCGATTTCCTGACGGGCATGTGTTTGTTTTTGAAAGTCAACTTTAGTATGGGTTCGGCATTTGTCGAGTGTAAAGCTAACTGAGGGGTTTTTAGGTATTTGCGGGTCTTCTTTGCCCCAATATTTCACCAATGCAATATTGCTCGGGGCAGACCAATTTGCCGTATAGCTGTCTGGCAACAGGGGTGATTTTTCAAAAACAAAAAAAAGCGCATCCTTCATCTATTGGCAAAGATAGCACACCTAAAGGCTACTTAGGGTTCATGTACGAAAAATTACCATTCAAGGCCAATTTTTGTTCTTTAAGATGATTTCTTATACCTTGGGGATGTTTAACCAAAAAATTACAACAATGTTTAGTAAATCAAGAACTTTATCGACCCTAGCCACTTTTGTGGTTATGTATTTTTTACCGTGGATATTTTACACGGTTGCCGCTGATTTTTTTAAAGATCAAGTCATTGTGGATGCTTCCCGCGGTCAGGAGAATATGATTCTTTGGGCCCTTACCCTAGGCTGTTTGTTTATGTCGTATTTCTTTTGCACGATTTATGAGCGTTGGAGTCACTCTGACCACCGTGCAAGTTTAGGCATAAGATTCGGAGTATTGCTCGCGCTATTTTGGAATTTGGGTATGGGTTTCATCTTTTATGCAACGGAACTGCGCATGGAACCTCTTGGTTATTTGGTCGATGGTGTCTTTTGGGTTTTCAACTACGGCTTGGCAGGTTTTGTAGCCTCGTTAGTTTACAA
>JBMYKI010000010.1:26558-30453 GCA_049595235.1 Flavobacteriaceae bacterium | reverse complement strand
GGTCGAATAGATTTTCGCTCCAATGTGCTGTAGCCTTCTTCACCATGTATATCTTCTATGTCCAAAGCGGCCTTATAGGCTGAGAGGGAAAAGGGAATTTTTTCAATTTCTTTTCGATCGGCATCTTCTAACACCTCTACTTTATCATAAAACCCAGGAATGGTTACATGGTTGTTTTTGTCATGAAGAGAAGCAATCATCTGAGTTAAAATATTGATGGGGTTGGCTACAGCACCCCCATAAAGTCCAGAGTGTAAATCTCTGTTAGGCCCCGTTACTTCAACTTCCATATAGCTCAACCCCCGCAGTCCCGTAGTAATAGATGGGGTGTCATGTGCCAACATACCTGTGTCTGATATTAGAATGACATCGTTGGAAAGTAAATCCGCATGTTCTCGAACGAACGCTTCTAGGTTGTCACTCCCTACTTCCTCTTCTCCTTCAATCATAAACTTGACATTACATGGGAGCCCCTCTGTTTTAAGCATCACTTCTAATGCCTTTAGGTGCATAAAAAATTGTCCTTTGTCATCGCACGCCCCTCTTGCAAAAATGGCACCCTCGGGGTGGGTTTTGGTTTTTTTGACAATAGGGTCAAAGGGGTCATTGTCCCACAAGTCTAGCGGATCGGGTGGCTGCACGTCGTAATGCCCATAGACCAGCACTGTGGGCAATTTAGGATCTATCAAACACTCGCCATAAACTACTGGATAACCCTCTGTGGGATACATTTGGGTGTGTGTACAGCCCGACTCCTCAAGTAGCTTCTGTACTTTCTCAGCTGCTTTTTGCATGTCGTCTGCATAGGCTGGGTCTGCACTGATCGAAGGGATTCGAATAAGTGCAAACAATTCTTCTAAAAAACGTTTTTTATTTTTTTGGATATACGAAAGGGTAGATTTCATGATATAAATCCGTTAGAATGATTACACGAATATACCTTTAAATCATTGAAAGAAAATAACCAAAATGTACTTATATTTGCTGCCCCTATGCGGGTGTGGTGAAATTGGTAGACACGCTAGACTTAGGATCTAGTGCTTCACGGCGTGGGGGTTCGAGTCCCTTCACCCGCACAAAACCTCAACAGACGATGTTGGGGTTTTTTTTATGATTCTTAGTTAAGTAATACAGCTCAGTAAGCTACCTCGTGTGACTGGCCACGTTTTTTAAGTAGATCTGGGCCTGGATGCATGTTTTTCTTGTGCTTGGCTGTAATTTCTTGAATATGTTTTATCACCTCGGGATATTGGTCTGCAATATTAAATCTTTCCGATGGATCCTCATTTAAATTAAATAACAGCGGTGGGTCGTGATAGGTTTTGTTTGGAGTCGGAACATAGACATCTTCCGTAACAAAGTGCGCCTTGAAAGCACCTACCCTCACCGCATACAATTCACGTTTAAAATAATAAAACACTTCGTTTCTGGGACTTTCATTCCCGTCTAACAACACTGAACTCAAGTCTACACCATCGTAGTAACGATCGTTATGGACCGTAGCCCCGGCGAGTTTGCTAAATGTGGTAAAGATGTCAAGGGTCGTACCTAAATCAGAAACAACTTTGGGTTGTATGGTTTTGGGACCCCAAAATATACAAGGCACCCGAAAACCACCTTCCCAAGTCGAGCCCTTGCCATTTTGTAACAATCCGGCACTTCCTCCCGAAATTCCTGTAGGCAACCAAGGGCCATTGTCAGAGGTAAATAATACGATGGTGTTTTCGGCCAAATTTTCTTCCCGCAAGACCTGAAGTAGATTACCTACGCCGTGATCAATTTCTTCTATCACATCTCCGTACAAACCTCTCTCACTTCGACCCTCAAAGGCTTCCGACACAAATAAAGGAACATGGGGTAGGTTATGTGCCAAGTACAAAAAAAAGGGTTGCTCTTTGTGAGCGCGTATCCAATCCATGGCTTCTTGGGTATATCGTTGGGTAAGGGTGTATTGGTTGGCTGGTTGTTCGACCAACTCTGTTCCTAGTAGAATTGGAATGTCAAACCCTTGAGGAGTGAGCTCTTTGTAGGTATCTGTCCACATTTCCCAATATCCTACATCGGGCAACACATCAGAATCCCTATTCATGTCATTCGAATATGGAATGCCATAATAATGATCGAATCCGTGGTTGGTTGGAAGAAATTCTTTTTTATGTCCCAAATGCCATTTGCCAACCATTCCGGTTGCGTAGCCCTGCGCTTTGAGTTGTTCTGCCAACGTAATTTCTGATGCTGCTAGTCCATGCGCGGAGTTTGGAAACAACACACGGTTAGAACCCCCAGCCATACCACTTCTCAAGGGCAGTCTGCCTGTGAGTAAGGCGGCCCTGCTAGGTGTACAAACACTGGCAGCCACATAAAATTGCGTCCATTTTTGACCTTCTTGTGCCATACGGTCAAGGTGGGGTGTGTCAATGGTCGGATGGCCATAGGAACTTAAATCACCATACCCCATATCATCTACAAAAATGATGACAAAATTGAGTGGTCTTTTAGCAAAAGCGGAGGAAGTCTTGAATTGAAAGTCACAAGATTGAAAAACCACAACCATAATCACAAGTACAAATAGGGCGAAGGGCGTTGAAAGTAGAAAGTTAGGTTTCATAAAATTTGGGTTTTTGGGTCTTCTAAGGTAAAAAATTATGTTTTACTTTTTGTGATTTTACAAATGCCAAAAAATTCACTTGACCATACAGCGTGAGGTGTTTTTTTAGCTATCTTTAGGTCACCAAATCTTACGTATGCGCCTTTTTTCCTTTCTAACAACTTATTGTGTTCTTTCTCTATTTGTCTCATGTTCCTTTGATGGCCAACCCAAGCCCAATATCGTATGGATCGTTTGTGAAGACATCTCCCCTTACATTGGCGCCTATGATGATTCTATAGCGCGTACACCTAATATTGATGCCTTGGCACAAGATGGTGTGCTATTTACCAAAGTATACACTACAGCAGGCGTCTGTGCGCCCAGTCGCTCTTCGATTATTACCGGCATGCATCAAATTTCCATCGGCACCATGCATATGCGGACAAGTTCAGCCAAGCTTCCCGAAATTTCAGGAGGCTACGCAGCGGTTCTACCCGATTATGTCAAGCCCTTCCCACATTATCTGCGTGAGGCAGGCTACTACACGACCAACAATGCCAAAAAAGACTACCAATTTGCCGACCCAGTGACAGTCTGGGACGAAAGCAGCATCGGGGCAGGTTACCAAAACCGTTCTTATGGACAACCCTTTTTTGCAGTTTATAATTTTGCTGCTACACATGAGTCTCAAGTTATATCACCACCCGATAGCTTGTATCGCGATCCAAGTCAGATGCCCCTTCCTCCGTTTTATCAAGATGCCCCTCAAATTCGGCACGACATGGCTGCATTGTACACGCGTATAGAGCAAATGGATCAAGATGTTGGTGAGTTGATAGAACAACTTAAAAATGATGGCGTTTATGACCAGAGCTATGTTATTTTTTTTAGTGACCATGGAGGCAATTTGCCTTGGACTAAAAGAGAACTTTTAGAAAGAGGTACCCACATTCCTTTTGTTGTCAAATTTCCCAACGGAAGGCACTCTGGCACTGTAAACCACGACCTGATTAGTGCCGTAGATTTTGCACCCTCAATCTTGTCATTGGCGGGGATTTCTATTCCAACCCACCTACAGGGCAGGGCTTTTTTAGGCGCTAAAGCAGATGAAAACAAAAACCCCTATGTTTTTGCCGCACGTGACCGCATGGACGAACACCCTGAGCGCGTACGTGCAGTTTTTGATGGAACGTATAGGTATGTTTTTAATTTCCACCCTGAATGGCCAAAATACCAAGACCTAGCATACCGCAAAAGAATGGCCAGCATGCAGGAAATTTTGGAAATGAGAACGCAAAACAAAAT
>JBMYKI010000010.1:23632-26548 GCA_049595235.1 Flavobacteriaceae bacterium | reverse complement strand
AGAGGAACTATACCACACAGTCAAAGACCCTTATGAAATTCATAATTTGGCTGAGCATCCTGATTTTTCGAGCAAAAAAGCCGAACTTAAAAAAGCCTTATTCGATTGGATCGACCGCGTGGGTGATTTGGGGGCAATGTCGGAGTCTGAAATGGTGAGTCATTGGTGGCAAGGTCAAACCAAGCCACCCAAAACGTCCAAGTCGCAAATGATTTCACATCCCAACGGAGTTGCAATTTCCAATTCCGAGCCAGGAGTATTTATTGGATATCGCATTTTCGATAGCAACCCCAAGAAGGACTCATTAATCACAAGAAAAATCAAAACCTGGGATTTTGCCAGTTTGCGCCAGAAAAAAGATCGCACTACTGTCAAAGTACCTGTTCCATGGCAAATATATTCAGGTGGTGTGATCCCAATGACATCGGGTCAGACCCTACAAGTCAGGGCACAGCGAATCGGCTATCGCCCCCGTCAACAAGCCTATGTGTATGACAAATAGCAATATCTAAAACCTACTCAATGATGAATACCAACAAGAACATAAATCACATATTCCTATTTTTAATCACACCACTTTTCTTTGGGTCATTTAACTTATTTGAGCCACCGACTCCAAAAAAACCACGCAATATCATTTTTATACTCACCGACGACCATAGGTTTGACTACATGGGTTTTACAGGCAAAGTACCTTGGCTCGAAACACCGCATATGGATCGTCTTGCCCATGAGGGAGCCTACTTGCCCAATAGCTTTGTGACCACAGCACTCTGTTCGCCCAGTCGTGCTTCTATCTTGACGGGTTTGTATTCTCACAACCACACCATTGTTGACAACCAAGCACCCAATCCAGGAAACCTAACCTATTTTCCGCAGTATCTGCAGCAAGCGGGTTATCAGACCGCCTTTTTGGGGAAGTGGCATATGGGTAGCCACACTGATGAACCCCGTCCTGGTTTTGACCATTGGGAAAGTTTTCGAGGTCAGGGGGTGTATTACAACCCGCGGTTGAATATCAATGGCCAGCACATACAATACAAAGACTCCACTTACATCACTGATTTACTAACCGACCACGCCATTGACTGGCTTAAGTCCGTAGACAAGGACAAGCCATTTTTCTTATACCTTTCTCACAAAGCGGTTCATGAGGAGTTTGCGCCTGCCAAAAGACATAAGGGTGTATACGAAGGCAAACAAATCACACTTCCACCTACCTATGGGCAGACAAAAACAGGAGCTTGGCGCGATCTCAAATGGCCCGAATGGGTAGCCAACCAACGCATCAGTTGGCATGGCGTAGACTATATGTATCATGACCACACAGATATGCATACGCTCATTCAAGCCTATTGTGAGACCTTGCTTGGTGTTGATGATAGCATCGGTACCATTATGCAGTATTTACAAGATGCGGGTTTGGACGAATCGACCCTGGTTATCTATATGGGAGATAATGGGTTTAGCTGGGGTGAGCACGGCCTGATTGACAAGCGACACTTTTACGAGGAGTCTGTAAAGGTGCCTTTGTTGGTGCGCTGCCCAGAACTATTCAAGGGGGGCATTCGCCCACAAGCCATGGTGCAGAACATCGATATTGCACCCACCATTTTGGACCAAGCGGGCGTAGAGAAACCCGATTATATGCCAGGGGTATCGTTTGTGCCCATTTTAACAGGCGAACAGCCTGAAGGAAACCGTAGTCAAATTTTTTATGAATACTATTGGGAGTACGATTTCCCTATGACCCCAACAGTGTTTGGTATGCGTACTGACCACTACAAATTCATCAGATATCATGGTATATGGGATAGAAATGAGTTTTATGATTTAAAAAATGATCCTCATGAGATGTTTAACCTTATTGCAGCGCCTCAATACCAAGATACCATAAGAAGTATGCAAAATGCACTTTTTCAATGGCTTAAAGACACGGACGGCATGCAAATTCCCTTAAAGGCCAACCAAAGAACTCGTTATGGAGATTATAAACACAAACGCGAGTACTAGTCCAGAAAATCAAGAATTTTCGAACAGGCCCCTTTTTGAGTATTTACAAAATCAAGGTTTTTTCGCCCCATGGCCTCACATAGCTCGGGATCATTGACAATTTTTTGAAAGGCCTTGTAGAGGCTTTTAGGGTCATTTACCGACAACATCCCGCCCAGCCGAATCATCTCCTTGGCCTCATCAAACTTTTGGTAGTTTTTACCAATCACGATGGGAATGCCCGCGGCGGCGGGTTCCAACACGTTGTGAAGTCCAGAATTGCCCATACCGCCTCCCACATAAGCCATTTGGGCTGAGGCATAACTAGCGTTGAGCAGTCCGATGGTATCCAAAATTAATACTCGTGTCTTTGGCAATTCTTCTATTTGTAATTGGCTATATCGCTGTACTTTTCCGCTCAAAGAACCTGAGATTTGATTGATAAAAGCTGATTGCAATTCATGGGGCGCCAATACCCAACAAACCCTTTCGTCTGAATTTTCAATGGCATGTTTTATCAACTCAAAATCCTTGGGCCAAATGCTCCCAGCGACCACACAAAAACGGTCTTTGGCAAAAGTATCCATAAAATCTAGGGGAGTAGAGGAGGTGCTCACACGGTCAAAGCGGGTGTCTCCTGTGACTTCCGCGTTTGTAAATCCTATAGACGCCAACAACTCTTTGGACTTGTTGTCTTGCACAAAAAAATGAGTAAAGGCTTTGAGAGACTCACGCAGAAAAGCCCCTCTTTTTTGAAACAAAAATTGTTTTCTGTAAAAACGTCCCGAAATCAAGTAGGTAGGTATGTTTCGAGCGGCTAAACTTTTCAACATATTTGGCCATAGCTCGTACTTGACCAACAAAGCCATCTCGGGCCGAAGGATATCAAAAAAACGTTTCACATCTCCGGAAGTGTCCCATGGC
>JBMYKI010000010.1:247-23622 GCA_049595235.1 Flavobacteriaceae bacterium | reverse complement strand
ACAAGTCGGCCACATTGTGATTGTGACGCACTTCATAGCCCGAAGGCGAAAAAAAACTGACCACAAATTGTCGATCAGGATATCGCAACTTTAAACCCTCCAAAACAGGCAAACCCTGTTCGTATTCTCCCAAAGATGCCGCATGCATCCAAATGGTTTTTTTGTTGGGGTCTAGTTGACCGAGTTGCCTCCATAACATCTTTCTTCCAACCACAAAGGCTTTGACTTTGGGATGAAACTTGCCTACCAAGGGCAAAACCAGCTTGGCGGTTCCTACGGATAGCTTGTATAATGTACCTAACATTATTACAAAGATATTGTTTCAGGGCTTACAGTTCTATTTCGTAATTTCGTCCCATCAAAAAATTGCCATGCGTAAAATCCAAATGGTTGACCTACAAGGTCAGTACCAGCACATCAAACCACAGGTAGAAAAGGGAATACAAGAAGTTCTTGAAAGTGCCATGTTTATCAATGGTCCTGCGGTGCGCGACTTTCAGTCCGATTTGGAATCATATCTTGATGTAAAACATGTCATTCCATGTGCCAATGGTACAGATGCGTTGCAAGTGGCTATGATGGGTCTCGGTCTTCAGCCTGGAGACGAGGTCATCACTGCCGATTTTACCTTTGCGGCTACCGTGGAGGTGATTGCTCTTTTACAGCTTACCCCTGTTTTGGTCGATGTGTTGCCCGACACCTTTAACATAAACCCAGAAGCAGTGCGCCAGGCGATTACACCCAAAACCAAAGCCATTGTGCCTGTGCATTTGTTTGGCCAGGCTGCCAATATGGAAGTGCTGATGGACATTGCTCGTGAGCACGATTTGTATGTGATCGAAGACAATGCCCAAGGCATTGGCGCCAACTACACCTATTCTGATGGCACCAAAGCCAAAACCGGTACCATAGGTCATGTAGGGTCTACTTCCTTTTTTCCATCCAAAAACTTGGGTTGCTACGGAGATGGAGGCGCCATTTTCACCAACGACGATGACTTGGCACATACCATTCGCGGTATTGTCAACCATGGGATGTATGAACGCTACCACCATGATGTCGTAGGGGTCAACTCACGTTTGGACAGCTTGCAAGCAGTGGTACTGAAAGAAAAACTTAAGCACCTAGACTTTTATAATGAACGTCGCAAATATGCGGCCCTTAGTTATGATGCTCATTTTAAAAACCACCCCAAAATCATCACGCCTGTGCGTGAAGCCGACTGTGATTCGCATGTGTTTCATCAATATACTTTGCGCATTTTAGACGCCGACCGAGATGCATTGGTTAAGCATCTTCAAGAGAAGCAAATTCCCTGTGGGGTTTATTACCCAATTCCACTGCACCTACAAAAGGCTTACGCTGATAGTCGTTATCGAGAGGAAAGTTTTGAAGTAACCAATCGTTTGGTGAAAGAGGTTATTTCTTTGCCCATGCACACGGAACTCGATGATGCGCAGTTATCCTACATCGCCAAGGCGGTGTTAGATTTTTTGGCTTAGGCCAAAGCTGCCGCAGTCTCCAATTCCCGATCAATTTTTTTCACCAATCCTTGCAAGACTTTTCCTGGACCCACTTCGGTAAAGTGTGTGGCACCGTCGGTAGCCATTTGTTGTACGCTTTGTGTCCAGCGAACGGGCGCTGTGAGCTGGGCTATCAGGTTGGCTTTGATCTGTTCAGCATCCGTGACAGCTTGTGCCACCACATTTTGATAGATAGGGTACTTGGCTGTCGCAAAAGGGGTTTGCTCTATGGCTGTGGCGAGTTTTTCTCGAGCTGGTTCCATTAGAGGAGAATGAAAGGCCCCACCCACAGGAAGGATTAACGCACGACGTGCCCCTTTATCTTTCAATGTTTCACAAGCAGTTTCTACCGCAGGATAGGCTCCTGAGATGACCAACTGGCCAGGACAGTTGTAGTTGGCGGCAACCACAACGCCTTCTGTTTGATCACATACTTCCTCTACGACAGTATCCTCAAGACCCAATACGGCTGCCATGGTGCCTTTTTCTAGCGCACAAGCATCTTGCATGGCTTGGGCGCGTTGGGCCACCAATCGCAATCCATCTTCAAAAGACAATACGCCTATGGCAGCTAGGGCAGAGAACTCCCCAAGGGAGTGCCCGGCTACCATATCAGGTGTAAAGTCACCACCAAGTACACGACTTACAGCCACCGAGTGCACGAATATGGCAGGTTGGGTCACACGGGTTTCTTTTAGGTCTTCGGCACTGCCTTCAAACATGATATTGGTGAGTGAAAACCCCAATATATCGTTGGCTTGTTCAAACAAGGCTTTGGCTTCTAGATGGCTGTCAAACAAGTCTTTTCCCATACCACTAAATTGGGATCCTTGCCCTGGAAATACGTATGCGTTCATCTTATTTTTTTTGATATCGTAGAAAGGTAAATGCGTAGGCGTGTTTTTCGTCTGCTGGGTGTTCTTGGCGCCATACTTCTTCCCAAATTTTGGGATCGATTTCAGGGAAAAAAGTATCGGCTTCAAACTCTCCATGCACTCTGGTGAGTTCGATCTCATGGGCTACTTCCAAAGCTTGAGCATAGATTTCTCCTCCGCCAATTACAAAAGGACGGGGGTCTGTCTGAGCGACTTTGATGGCCGCATCTAGGGAGTTAACAACCACCGCGTTTTCGGCCTTGTAGTCGGGTTGTCGTGTGATGACCACATTGGTGCGGTTGGGCAGCGCTTTGGGCATAGACTCAAAGGTCTTTCGTCCCATAATCACATGATGTCCTTTGGTAAGGTTTTTAAAATGCTTTAGATCGTCGGATAGGTGCCAAATGAGTTGGTTGTCTTTACCCAATGCATTGTTGGTAGCGGCGGCGGCAATCAGCGTGATACGCTGTTGCCGCTGCGGCTCTTGATGCCATTCGGATTGGGCTTTTAGTGTTGCCTCTTTATCCAATTCTCTCTTTATTTTTTCTATTTGTGTTTGCTGTAGTGCAACCAAACGTTTGATTTGGGCTTGTTCCCATGCTTTGCCCATAAACCGATGGGTGACAAAGACTTGAAAACTGTGAAGTAACAGCCCTACAAGCCATAGCAAAGCCACACTCAGTACCCAGGGATATCCAAAAGGGGTTATGGCTTCTCCGTAGCCCAGACCCACATTGACAATCACCAACACCAGCCCCACAAACAAAAAAGCAATAAAATGGTAATACAACCGTCTTTTTTGACGTACGCGACTTTGTGCATTTTTGACCAGGGCAATTTGCTGGTCATCGATTGTGGTCTTTTGTTTTTTCTTAAAAAACATAGCTTTTATAACTGGCTGCTAAAATAGGTATTCGTAATAAATACTACACTGCCACTACACCTTTTATATGGGGATGTGGATCGTAGTTTTCGATTGTAAAATCATCAAAGTCAAAGCTAAAAATGTCTGTTTTGTTAGGATTGATTTTGAGCGTGGGCAAAGACCGAGGGGTCCTGCTGAGTTGTAGCTCCAGTTGCTCCATGTGGTTGGTATAGATATGCGCATCACCAAACGTATGGATAAAATCCCCTGGCTGGTAGCCACATGCCTGGGCCATCATATGGGTAAACAAGGCATAGGAGGCAATGTTGAAGGGCACGCCGAGAAAGATGTCAGCACTGCGTTGGTAGAGCTGACACGATAGTTTTCCGTCAGCCACATAGAACTGAAAAAATGCATGACAAGGGGGTAAGGCAGCTTTGCCTTGAGCCACGTTGTCGCTAAAAGATTTGGATGTGTCAGGCAACACAGAGGGATTCCAAGCAGTGACCAACATACGGCGGCTGTCAGGATTGTGTTTGAGGGTATGGATGACTTCTTTAATCTGATCGATTTCTTCGCTGTTCCAATTGCGCCATTGGTGGCCATAAACGGGACCTAAATCACCATTTTCGTCGGCCCATTCGTTCCAAATACGAACGCCATTTTCGGTCAGGTATTTGATGTTGGTATCCCCTTTTAAAAACCAAAGCAATTCATAAATGATGGACTTAAGGTGTAGTTTTTTGGTGGTCACCATCGGGAAGCCTTTACTTAGGTCAAAACGCATTTGATAACCAAATACACTTTTGGTTCCAGTTCCTGTTCGATCTGATTTCTCAACCCCATGATCCAACACATGTCGAACCAAATCCAAATACTGCTTCATTCAGAATTTTTTTTAAAAATACAATCCAAACCCATAGCGTTTTATGAAAAAATCAAAAACTTTTCAAAAGCCTTATCCACTATATCATCCGATAATAGCACCTGCGATGATGGCCGATAGTATTGATGCCAATGTGCCTCCAATAAGTGCACGTACGCCAAATTTAGAAAGTACTTTTCTTTGACCGGGTGCTAATGAGCCAATACCGCCAATTTGAATTCCTATAGAGGCAAAATTGGCGAAACCACACAACATATAAGTGGCCATAATGACCGATTTTTGGTATTGTAGATGAACGACATTTATTGGGTTTTTAAGTTCAGCGAGTTGGATGTAGCCTACAAATTCGCTTGCCGCCAATTTGATACCCAGCAACTGTCCCATAGGCATGATGTCTGCTGTGGGCACACCCATAATCCACATCAGGGGTGCAAAAATACTTCCCAAAATGGCCTCTAATGAAAAACTGTCGTAAAGTGTGTTGGCAGCAAACCAATGGTTTAAACTTGTCCAGTCACCTATCCACCCCAAAACACCATTTGCCATCGCAATGAGGGCGACAAAGACCAAAAGCATACCTCCGATGGTGGCGGCCAGTCGCAGGCCCTCGACGGTTCCATTTGAAATCGCATCTAGCGCATTGGTACCGATTTTTTCCATAGACACATTCACCTCATTGTTTATTTCTTCCAATTGAGGATAAAGGATTTTCGAAACGACAATGGCGCCAGGGGCTGCCATAACCGATGCTGCTAACAAGTGTTTGGCAAATTCGAGACGCATCTGGGGGTCGTCTCCACCCAAAAACCCGATGTAGGCAGCTAAAACACCTCCGGCTACCGTAGCCATTCCTCCAATCATGACCAATAAAATTTCAGACTTGGTCATTTTTTCTAAGTAAGCCTTAATCATCAGCGGTGCTTCTGTTTGACCTAAAAATATATTTCCAATGACAGATAAGCTTTCTGCGCCCGATATTTTTAAGATTTTGGTGATGGCAAGGGCCAACATTCGTACCACAAATTGTATGATACCCAAGTAAAATAACAGTGAGGTCAGCGCGGCGAAGAATACAATGGTCGGCAGGATTTGGAAAACAAAGATAAAACCATAGGTATCTGTATTCATCAAATCTCCAAACAGAAATGCACTGCCCGCATTGGTAAAATCCAGTATACTAACAAAAACCTTCCCCATTGCCTCAAAAGCGCTTTGAACCCACGACACTTTAAGGATGCCAATAGCCAAAATCAGCTGAAGTGTAAGGCCTAAGCCTACGGTTTTCCAAGCGATTTTTTTTCTGTTTGCACTGCATGCCAATGCGATAAGCAGTACTACAAAAAGTCCTAGAACACCTCTAAATATGCCCTCAGTGGTGATTCCGCTACTCGGCACTAATACTTCTTGGCTTAGCCACCCAACTGTTCCCATCAAATTGTATTATTTGTCTTTAGTTCGTTTAGAAATTTCGTCGCGTAAGCGAACGGCCATTTCATAATCTTCTTTTTTGACAGCTTTTTTAATAGCTTGTTGAAGCTCTTCGGCACTCAAACGGCTAAGATCTTGGGGTTTGCTTTTTTGGGGTTCTTTCTTTGAAGTCTTTTTATCTTGTGGGTCATCCATGGTAATTCCTGCTTTTTCTAGCACCTGATTGTGTGCAAATATGGGTGCTTGAAAACGAAGTGCAAGTGATATGGCATCCGAAGTACGTGAATCTATAATCTCTTCGATTTTATCGCGTTCACAAATCAAGCTGGAATAAAAGACACCATCTACGAGTTTTTGAATGATCACTCGCTTGATGGCGATATCAAAACGCATGGAAAAATTACGAAATAAATCATGGGTGAAGGGACGCTGAAGTTGAATGTCTTTGTCCAAGGCCACGGCTATGGATTGGGCTTCGAATTCGCCTATCACTACAGGAAGTTTTCTTTCACCGTCTACCTCATCCAAAATGAGGGCGTAAGCCCCGCTTTGATTTTGGCTGTAAGAGATACGGTTGACACGTAATTGAATCAGGCTCATGTGAAAAATAAACAACTATCAAGTTGTCCCCTAAAATATGGAAAATAGCTGATTAAACAGCGCTCGACTGCAAAGCTTTTAATTTTTCAGTGAGTCGTGGTACTACATCAAACGCATCGCCTACAATGCCATAGTCTGCTGCCTTAAAAAAAGGCGCTTCTGGATCGGTGTTGATGACTACTTTTATTTTGGATGCGTTTATACCAGCCAAATGCTGAATAGCACCTGAAATACCTATGGCAAAGTATAGATTGGTAGCCACCGGTTTTCCAGTTTGACCCACATGTTCGCTATGGGGTCGCCAACCCATATCAGAAACGGGCTTTGAGCAAGCTGTTGCAGCTCCTAACACATCGGCCAGCTCTTCAATCATCCCCCAGTTTTCGGGACCTTTAAGACCTCGACCTGCAGAAACAACCACATCTGCATCTGCAATAGAAGCTTTTCCGCTAGCTTGAGAAATTTCAGTCTGTTTGATTGTTTGTTCTGGTAAAGCGGGTTGAAATTCTATAATTTCTGGCGTTACCCTATTTTCAGCTGACCCAAATGCATTGGTTGACAAGCCCAAAACACATATATCAGATTGTAGGGTGGTGTAAGAAAATGCTTTGTTACTAAATGCGGTGCGTTTTACGGTTAGTTGGGTGTCAAAATTGGGCATCTCCACTACATTGGATACATAGCCTGCATCTAGTTTGGCAGCAATGATACCTCCCATGTATTTGGCATTGGCACTGCTACTCAGAACAACCACTTGGGCGTCTGTATGCTTAGCCGCTTGGGAAACAACATCAGCATAAATGGCTGCATCAAAAAAATCAAAATCAAGTTTTGTGGCTAGAATCTTATCTGCTCCATAACGCCCCAGTTCATCTGGTTTTTCGCAATTAATGGCAATGGCTGTTAGCTGCGTGTTTTGTTGAGTGGCGATGGCTTTGGCATAGGAGACTACTTCAGCAGTATTTTTTTTCAACTTTCCGTTATCGCATTCGGTTACTACAAGTATGGACATAATAATATTTTAAAGTACTTGGGCTTCGTTTTGTAATAGGTCTATGAGTTGGTCGAGGTCGTCTGCAGGCACAAGTTTCACATCTGCTTTGGGTGCAGGTTTTTCAAACTTTTCCACAGTTGTTTTAGCAGAAATCGATTGTGGCGCGACTACTTCAAAAGGCTTCTGTCGGGCTTGCATGATGCCTCGCATGTTGGGGATTTTGAGATCCGTCTCTTCAACCAGCCCCTTTTGAGCGCCTATTACAAGAGGAAGTTGGGTGGCTAAAGTTTCTGAACCTCCGTCCATTTCGCGAATGGCCACAGCTTCTTGGCCCTGAACTTCCAAGCCCACACAGGTGTTTACAAATGCGTAGCCCACTATGGAGGCCAGCATCCCTGGAACCATACCACCGTTGTAGTCAATAGACTCTCTACCAGCAATGATCAGGTCATAGGGGTTGTCTTTTACAAAGGCTGCAATTTGGTTTGCCACCAAATAACCGTCGGTTGGTTTGGCATCAATACGAAAAGCTTTGTCTGCACCAATCGCCAATGCTTTTCTCAAAGTAGGATCTGCGCCAGCATGGCCCACATGCAACACATCTACGGTGGCACCTTGTCGCTCTTTAAACCAAATGGCTCGAGTGAGTCCAAACTCATCGTTGGGATTGATGACATATTGAACCCCTTGTTGGTCGAATAAGGTATCGTTATCGGTAAAATTAATTTTGGACGTTGTGTCCGGTACATTGCTGATACAGACTAGTATTTTCATCAAAAAAATATTGGGTTGTAAATATACAAAAAAGACACTAAATACTATGCGTGCATAGTATTTTTCTTCTGGTGTAAAAAATTGTCAAAATGGTTTAATTATTGCTATTTTTGCGCAGTCAAAAAAAAAGCATGAGAACCATCCAGTTTAGAGAGGCCATTTGCGAAGCGATGTCAGAGGAAATGCGCAGAGATGAAAGCATTTACCTTATGGGCGAGGAAGTGGCCGAATACAACGGTGCCTACAAAGCCTCTAAAGGCATGTTGGATGAGTTTGGTGACAAACGCGTTATTGACACACCCATCTCCGAATTGGGTTTTGCAGGCATTGGGGTAGGTTCTACCATGACTGGCAACCGACCCATTATCGAATTTATGACTTTCAATTTCGCTTTGGTGGGTATTGATCAAATCATAAACAATGCTGCCAAAATTCGCCAAATGTCAGGCGGTCAATTTCCATGTCCCATTGTTTTCAGGGGTCCTACTGCTTCTGCGGGTCAGTTGGCTGCAACACATTCTCAGGCTTTTGAAAGTTGGTACGCCAATTGCCCTGGGCTCAAGGTGATTGTACCATCAAATCCCTACGATGCAAAAGGATTGCTCAAAGCAGCCATTCGTGATGAAGACCCTGTTATTTTTATGGAGTCCGAACAGATGTATGGTGATAAAGGGGAAGTGCCCGAAGGCGAATACGTATTGCCTATTGGTGTGGCAGATATCAAGCGCAAAGGGACCGATGTAACTTTGGTTTCTTTTGGAAAAATATTTAAAGAGGCCACAGCCGCTGCAGACATCCTTGCCCAAGAAAATATCTCATGCGAATTGATTGACTTACGCACGGTTAGACCTCTAGATATAAACACCATTATCGAGTCTGTTAAAAAAACCAATCGACTTGTGATTCTTGAAGAAGCATGGCCATTTGGGAATGTTTCTACCGAAATCACCTATCAGGTGCAAAACCAAGCCTTTGATTACTTGGACGCACCGATAATAAAAATCAATACGGCTGATACGCCGGCTCCTTACTCGCCGGTTCTATTGGCAGAATGGCTGCCCAACCGCGATGATGTGGTCAAAGCCGTTAAAAAAGTGTTACTTTAAAATATAAACCAACATAATTGATATGCAAAATACAGTGTTATACCTTCCGCTATTTTTAGCCATTGTCGGCTTGATTGTGATGTACGCCCAATCTATTTGGGTACGCAAACAATCCGCAGGCGATGATAAGATGAAAAGCATTTCCGAAAGCATTAAGCAAGGTGCTTTGGCATTTTTGAGCGCTGAATACAGGCTGTTATTCATTTTTGTGATTGTGGCCTCTTTGGCTCTTTTCGGGATTTCAACGGTTGTAGACACTACCAGCTGGTTGATTGTTCCAGCCTTTGTTATTGGTGCTGTTTTTTCGGCTCTTGCCGGAAATATTGGTATGCGTATCGCAACCGAAGCCAATGCACGAACTGCTGAAGCTGCAAAAACAAGTTTGCCACAAGCCCTCAAAATTTCGTTTGGCGGTGGAACCGTTATGGGTCTTGGAGTGGCAGGATTGGCTGTGTTTGGACTTAGTTTAATTTTCATTCTACTGCTAGGAAAATTCATGGACGGCGCAAACGATTTTTACATGAATATGACCGTTGTTTTAGAATCACTCGCTGGTTTTTCATTAGGCGCCGAATCGATAGCACTTTTTGCCCGTGTTGGTGGCGGAATCTATACCAAGGCTGCTGACGTAGGTGCTGACCTTGTCGGGAAGGTGGAAGCTGGCATTCCAGAAGATGATCCAAGAAACCCTGCTACTATCGCTGATAATGTGGGTGATAATGTAGGTGATGTGGCTGGAATGGGTGCCGACTTATTTGGTAGTTATGTAGCTACCGTTTTGGCTTCCATGGTTCTTGGTAACTACATTATTAGAGATATGTCTATCGATCAAGGCAGTCAGTTCTCAGACGCATTTAACGGCATGGGGCCCATTTTACTTCCCTTGGTATTGGCTGGTGTAGGAATCATTGCCTCTATCCTAGGTACCTTATTTATTCGAATTAAAGACAATAGTGCCAAAGAAGCCCAGGTGCAAAAAGCTTTGAACACAGGAAATATTTTTGCCATTTTGATGACTTTGGTAGCTTCTTGGTTCTTGATTGATTACCTCCTTCCTGAAACCATCAACGGAATGCAGTTCTTTGGTGAGGGTCCTAAAAATATTCCTTCAACCAATGTTTTCTATGCAACTATCGTAGGTTTGGGTGTAGGATACCTGATTTCTCTATTCACAGAGTATTACACAGCTTTAGGTAAGAAACCCGTATTGGATATCGTTCAAAACTCTTCTACAGGTGCAGCTACTAACATCATTGCAGGTCTTTCTGTGGGTATGATTTCCACGGCTTCTTCCGTGTTGTTGTTTGCGGGTGCCATTTGGGGCTCCTATGCGCTAGCAGGCTTCTATGGTGTTGCCATTGCAGCTTCTGCCATGATGGCCACTACGGCCATGCAATTGGCAATCGATGCATTTGGCCCCATTGCTGACAATGCGGGTGGTGTTGCTGAAATGAGTGAGCTGCCCAAAGAAGTGCGTGAACGTACCGATATTCTTGACTCCGTTGGAAATACTACGGCTGCCATTGGAAAAGGATTTGCGATTGCTTCTGCGGCTTTGACTGCACTGGCATTATTTGCTGCCTACGTAACTTTTACCGGAATTGATGGTATCAATATTTTTAAAGCAGACGTACTCGCTGCCTTGTTTATTGGTGGTATGATACCAGTAGTTTTTTCTGCTTTGGCTATGAAGTCTGTAGGAAAAGCTGCCATGGAAATGGTGCAAGAGGTACGTCGTCAGTTTAAAGAAATCCCTGGTATTTTAGAAGGCAAAGCGACGCCAGATTATGCCAAGTGTGTAGCCATCTCTACCAACGCAGCGCTGAAAGAAATGCTTTTGCCAGGTTTAATCACTATTGTAACTCCGATTGTGATTGGCTTGGTGATGGGCCCTGAAGCTTTGGGTAGCTATATGGCTGGTGTAGCCGTTTCTGGGGTGCTATGGGCCATCTTCCAAAACAATGCTGGTGGTGCATGGGACAACGCCAAAAAGTCTTTTGAAGCTGGTGTCGAAATCAATGGTAAAATCGAAAAGAAAGGATCCGATGCTCACAAAGCTGCGGTTACTGGAGACACGGTTGGAGATCCGTTCAAGGACACTTCAGGCCCATCCATGAACATTCTTATTAAACTCACATGTTTGGTAGGACTCGTGATTGCTCCTATTTTGGGAGATGGTCATGGGACAGAGACTGTAGCACACCAACATGAAAAACGCGTTCAAGTGGAGCTAACGACTTCTGCTGAGGGAGAAACCATTGCAACCGTAACTACGGTTGAAACCAAAGATGGTGAAACCACAGAAATCATTGAAGTGATTGAAGGAGGGGAGGCCGAGGTAAAAGCCAAAATTGATAGATTGGCTTCTCAATCGTAACTATATATTAGATCTCACCAAAAAGGCGCCATTTGGCGCCTTTTTTATTTCTTAAACAAACCATGTAGCTGGCTGTCAATCTGTTCGATAACATGGCCGAGGTCCTCTGGATTGTCCACAAAGTTGAGATGATCCACATCAAAAGTAATCAGTTTGCCTTTGTCATAGCCATGAATCCATGCCTCATAACGCTCGTTAAGGCGACTTAAGTATTCTATACTAATCGAGTTTTCATAAGCACGCCCTCTTTTGTGAATCTGATCTACCAAGTTGGGAATCGAGCTGCGGAGATAGATTAATAAATCGGGGCCCTTGACCAAAGACTCCATCAATTCAAAAAGAGAGCTGTAGTTTTCAAAGTCTCTATGTGTCATCAATCCCATGGCATGCAAATTGGGCGCAAATATGTGAGCATCTTCATAAATTGTGCGGTCTTGAATAACCGTACTATTGTTTTGGCGTATCTCCAATATTTGTCTGAATCTGCTATTTAGGAAATATACCTGCAGATTAAAAGACCAACGTTCCATCTCGGCATAGAAATCATCTAGGTAAGGATTCTGAACCACATCTTCATAGTGGGGTTCCCATTGATAGTGTTTGGCCAATAATTCTGTAAGGGTGGTTTTTCCGGCACCAATGTTCCCGGCTACAGCGATATGCATAAAAGATGCGTTTTGAATTGAGGTCTAAAAATATAAAATTCAAAGCACTATTGAATAACTAAACTGTATGAATCTCATTTTCAATCAAAGCCAATCAAATTTCTCTTTCTTCAAAATGATTATTCCCTATCTTTGACAAAAACCTACCATCATGAAACAAACACTATCCTTATTTATTTTTGTTTTGCTATTCGGATCTGCAAATGCTCAATTGTTTGGAGATATCGAAAATTTGCTTCGTGCTTCAGAAGAAGATGCAGCGATTCTCGCAGAAGACTATACGCGTCCCTTGGGGAAATCCAATATTTACGCGCTCAATGCGGGTTGGGCAAACAGCGCCAAAACCCATAAAAAACTAGGTTTTGACCTCACTTTTGGGGCTGCAGCCCCTTTTATTCCCAGTGCAGACGAAACTTTTATGCCTGAAGGATTGACTTCATTGCAGGCGCCCGCAGACGGTTTGCCTACCATTTTCGGGGACGCCAGTCCGAGTACCCTTACTGTAAATATCCCTGCCGGAGATGGACTACCGGAATTGATGGGAACCTTAGAGTTTCCAGGTGGTGTAAAAGATGATTTGCCTGGAAACAGCTTACCCATTCCATTTGTTCAAGCGGGGCTAGGTTTGTTTTTTGACACGGATTTGATCGTGCGCTATGTACCCCAATTTGAAAGTGAAGGCACCAATTTCAATTTGTTTGGACTGGGCCTAAAGCACAACCTGATGCAGTATTTTGGTCCACTCGACAAATTGCCTCTAAACCTAGCCATCTTGGCGGCTTTTACGCAAACCGAATTGACTTATGACATTCCTGAACAAGTAAGCCAACAGATCGCTTTTGATGTCAACGCATATACCGTCCAAGCACTGGCCTCTTTAGATCTACCGGTTATCAGTCTTTTTGGAGGCGTGGGTTACAGCGCGGGTACTTCTAAGCTCAGAGCCTTGGGGGATTACAACTTGGAATATAATGTGGAAGGTTCAACATATACGCGTACGCTTACCGATCCATTGGATTTATCTTATGATGCCAGTGGGATGATGGGCGTCGTGGGTATGAGAATGAATCTATTGTTTTTAAAGATTTTCGCTAACTACACTTTGCAAGAGTACAACACCCTTACGGCGGGACTTTCCATAAACTTTCGTTAAATAACAAAAAAACATTTTGATGTTTCTGCTTGGGTTGTATATTTGCAACGCAAAAAGAGGATGGATTTGACTGATTGCAACCTCTCTAAAAAAGTGCTAAAGCAGTGGTTGCTTTACCAGAGACCGTATAAGTCAAATCCCCAAAAAGCAACCGAAAATGGCTTATTTTTTTACATCTGAATCTGTTTCTGAAGGGCATCCCGATAAAGTTGCCGACCAAATTAGCGATGCGCTACTGGACCACTTTTTAGCGTTTGACCCTGACAGTAAAGTCGCATGCGAGACCTTAGTTACTACGGGTCAGGTAGTGCTTTCTGGTGAGGTGAAAAGCACCACTTATCTCGATGTGCAAAACATCGCACGCCAGACCATCAACCGTATTGGTTATACCAAAGGAGAATATCAATTTTCAGGAGACTCCTGCGGGGTAGTTTCGCTAATTCACGAACAATCCCAGGACATCAACCAAGGAGTTGATCGGGCTAAAAAAGAGGAACAAGGTGCCGGAGACCAAGGAATCATGTTTGGCTACGCGTCCAACGAAACCCAAAACTTTATGCCTTTGCCTTTGGCAATAGCACACAAAATTTTAGAAATACTGGCCGATTTCCGACACTCGGGTGATGTCATATCGTATTTGCGCCCCGATGCCAAGTCACAAGTTACGATTGAGTATAGCGACGATCACAAACCCTTGCGTATAGACAACATTGTTGTTTCTACCCAACACGACGATTTCGACACAGATGCTGAAATGTTGGCACGCATCAAAAAGGATATTTGTAACCTTGTCATTCCAAAGGTTATCACTTCTTTTGACCATTCTATTCAGGAACTTTTTACAGAAGATATTACTTATCATATTAACCCAACAGGGAAGTTTGTCATTGGTGGTCCTCATGGAGATACAGGCCTAACAGGCCGAAAGATCATTGTTGACACTTATGGTGGTAAAGGCGCTCATGGGGGCGGTGCTTTTAGCGGTAAAGATCCTAGCAAAGTAGACCGTAGTGCGGCCTATGCGGCACGTCATATGGCAAAAAATGCTGTAGCAGCAGGTGTTTGTGATGAAATCTTGGTGCAATTGAGTTATGCCATTGGCGTGGCCAAGCCTACCTCGGTTTTTGTAGACACCTATGGAACTGCCAAAGTTGATCTTACTGATGGTCAAATTGCAGCGCGTTTACAAACCCTGTTTGATTTGACACCCTATGGTATTGAAAAGCGCCTAAATCTGCGAACTCCAATCTATTTAGAGACCGCTGCCTATGGTCATATGGGCAGGGAGCCCAAGGTGGTCAAAAAAGTATTTGAGTCTCCATACAACGGTAAAACAGAAATCGAGGTATCTCTTTTCCCTTGGGAAAAGTTAGATGCTGTCGAAGACATTCAACAAACATTTAATATTAATAACTAACTATGAGTACACAACAATTTTCAACAGATGCTTTGCATGCGGGGCATGATGTTACCACTACCCAAGGCACCCGTGCGGTACCTATCTATCAGTCCACGTCCTATGTGTTTAATGACACGGACCACGCGGCAAATTTGTTTGCTTTGGCTGAGCCTGGCTACATTTATACCCGCCTGAACAATCCCACTGCTGATGTATTAGAACAACGCATGGCCGCTCTAGAGGGAGGTATTGCTGCGGTAGCAACAGCTTCTGGGACTTCTGCTATAAGCACCGCTTTATTGGTATTGCTCAAAGCTGGGGATCATATTGTAGCTTCAAACAGTCTTTATGGTGGCACCTTTAACATGTTGAAGGTAATGATGCCTCGATTGGGGATTACCACCACTTTTGTAGATCCAGAAGATCCTAAAAATTTCGCAGCCGCAGTACAAGACAACACCCGTTTGTTCTTTGCAGAATCTCTTGGTAACCCCAAGTTGGATGTCTTGGATCTTAAAGCCATTTCTGCTGAGGCCAAAGCAGCTAAAGTTCCATTTATGGTCGACAATACAGTCGCCACCCCTGCATTACTCAAGCCCATTGAGCATGGAGCTAATATTGTCATCCACTCTTTGACAAAATATGCCAACGGAAACGGAACGGCTATGGGCGGTGTGATTGTTGATGCGGGTACTTTTGATTGGTCCAACGGCAACTTCCCTGAATTTACTTCGCCTTCAGCTGGTTATCATGGCTTGGTTTTGCATGAAGCACTCGGCCCTGCAGCCTATATTGCCAAAGTGCGTATCGAGGGACTTCGTGACTTAGGTGCTGCCATTAGTCCTTTCAATGCGTTTCAGATTATCCAAGGATTGGAGACTTGGGAAGTCCGTATGCAAAAACACAGCCAAAACGCCTTAGAACTAGCCCAATGGCTTCAAGACCAAGACCAAGTAGCTTGGGTAAGCTATCCTGGTCTAGAGGATGGAAAGTACTATGACTTGGCACAAAGCTACCTACCCAAAGGACAAAGTGGAATTTTGACTTTTGGGCTTAAAGGAGGCTTTGACGCTGCCAAAACGGTAGTTAACAAAACCCAATTGTTTTCGTTACTGGCCAATATTGGCGACACCAAATCATTGGTCATTCATCCAGCCAGTACCACCCACCAACAGCTTTCAGAAGCGGAACAAGCTACTACTGGAGTAACTCCAGACTTGGTGCGTTTGTCAGTTGGGTTAGAGGATATTGCAGACCTAAAAGCCGATTTGAAACAAGCTTTCGACAGCTTATAAAACCCTAAAACAGCAGTCACCATGTCAGAAAGAAAGTATATAGACTTTCCAAACTACAAAACCCTGTCGGGCAGCCAAATGGATTTGAAAATATCTTACAAATCCTTTGGCTGTCCACTGGGGACTGCGCCTGTGGTATTGGTCAATCACTCTCTCACTGGCAATGCTGATGTGACAGGTGACGATGGCTGGTGGCCTCAAATTATTGGTCCTCACAAATTGATAGACACCCACGTCTATAGTGTGCTGGCTTTTAACTTTCCTGGAAATGGAGATGATGGCTATCTCATTGATGATTACAAACCGCTGGTGCTTCGAGATATTGCTTTCTTGATCAAAGCGGCTTTGGACAAACTCGGAATCCAAAATCTCTACGCTGCCATAGGAGGCTCCATAGGCGGTGCTTTGGCTTGGGAGTTGGCCGCATCTTTTCCTGATTTTATCGAAAATTTGGTGCCAATCGCCTGTGACTGGAAGACTTCAGATTGGGTCTTGGCTCATACCTTACTGCAAGATCAAATCCTGAAAAACTCCAACCAACCCCTGTATGATGCGCGCATACATGCCATGCTTTGCTACAGAACCCCCGAATCATTTAAATACAGATTTAACCGAACCATCCATCCTGAAAAAGAGGTTTTTAATATTGACAGTTGGTTGTTGTACCATGGTGAAAAACTCGAAAATCGTTTCCATTTGCAGGCTTACAAGCTTATGAACCACCTTTTACGGACTATTGATATCACAGAAGGTCGCGGGTCTTTTGAGGAAATTGTATCGCAAATTTCTGCAGATATCTATTTGGTCTCTATCGATTCGGATTTGTTTTTTACTGACGAAGAAAACAGAGAAACCTACAGAAATCTCATGAGTAGCAAACACAACCTACATTACAAAACCATCAATTCCATTCACGGACACGATGCTTTTTTGATTGAATTTGATCAATTGAACGAATTATTACAACCTGTTTTTTCTAACACCAAATCACATGCCCTATGAAAGTAGAACTTACACATCAAGCTGGTTTCCATGCCACCATTACTGACGATCGTGGTTACACCATCGACATTGACAACAAATCTGTGAACAACCCTCAAGGTGCCAGCCCTATGGAGTTGCTGCTTATGGGCGTGGCGGGTTGTAGCAGTATCGATATTGTCCACATTCTGGACAAACAAAAAATCAAACCCGACAGCCTAAAAATCGAAGTAGAGGGAAAACGCCAAGCCGATGCTACCCCCGCTTTATTCACAGACATTCATGCAACCGTTAATGTAACAGGCGATGTAAAACCCGATCGTATTTATAGGGCTGCCAAACTATCTTTTGAAAAATATTGTTCGGTTTCCAAAACTTTAGAGGCTACGGCCAAGATCACTTTTTCTGTAATTGTAAACGATCAGCTTCATGAGCCAATCCAATAAATTTGAAACCCATGCGATTCGCACACAGCTAGACCGCAGTCAGTACCAAGAGCACAGCAACCCGCTGTTTCTTACCTCTAGCTTTGTCTTTGATGATGCTGAAGAAATGCGCGCTGCTTTTGCTGAGGAGAAAGAACGAAATGTGTATAGCCGATTTACCAACCCAAATACCTCAGAGTTTGTAGAAAAAATGTGTGCGCTTGAAGGTGCCGAGGATGGCTATGCCTTTGCCTCGGGTATGGGCGCTGTTTTTTCAACCTTTGCCGCCTTACTCAATGCCAATGATCACATTTTGTCTGCCCGAGCGGTTTTTGGCTCCACCCACAGTTTGTTTACCAAGTTCTTGCCCAAATGGCAGATAGAAACCACCTATTTTGACGCTGCCGACCTCGATAATTTAGATAATCTGGTACGTCCCAACACCAAAATACTCTATGTGGAGTCGCCCACCAATCCAGGATTGCAGGTGTTGGACTTGGAGAAGCTGGGACAGTTTGCCAAAAAACACCAACTCATTTTTGTGGTGGACAACTGTTTTGCTACGCCTTATTTACAACAGCCCATTACTTTCGGTACCGACTTGGTTATACATTCTGCTACCAAACTCATCGACGGTCAAGGCCGTGTTTTGGGAGGGGTTACCGTGGGTCGCGCCGATTTGATTCGTGAGATTTATCTGTTTACAAGAAACACAGGTCCCAGCCTCTCGCCATTCAATGCTTGGGTGCTTTCAAAAAGTTTGGAAACCTTGGCAGTTCGGGTAGAAAAACACTGTGACAATGCCGAACAAATCGTGGATTTTCTGGAAAACCACCCAGCCGTCAACGAAGTGCGTTACCCTTTTTCCAAAACCCATCCTCAATATGAAATCGCAAAAAAACAGATGAAGCGAGGTGGTAATATCATCGCTTTTGAAGTCAAAGGAGGTTTGGAAGGTGGGCAACATTTTCTAAATCAAATCAAGCTATGCTCTTTGTCCTCCAATCTGGGAGATACACGTAGTATTGTCACCCAGCCCGCTTCGACTACCCATAGCAAACTCAGCATGGAAGAACGCCATGCGGTTCAGATTTCTGACGGTCTGATACGCATTTCTGTAGGATTGGAAGCTGTCGAAGATGTGATTGAAGACCTAAATCAAGCCCTCAATGCGTTGTTATGACCTCCCTTCAACAAATCTTACAAGAACGTATTTTAGTACTGGATGGTGCCATGGGTACCATGCTACAGGCCTATAAGTTTGAAGAAGCTGATTTTCGAGGCGATCGTTTCAAAAATCATCCAGTGCCACTTCAAGGGAACAATGATTTGCTCTCATTGACCCAACCCCAAGCCATCGCTGACATTCACCGGAAATACTTAGATGTAGGGGCAGATATCATTGAGACCAACACCTTTTCCGGAACGACCATCGCTATGGCTGACTATCAAATGGAGGATTTGGTTTATGAGCTCAATTATGTTTCAGCGAAAATCGCAAGAGAAGTTGCGGACGAGTACACCCAAAAAACTCCTAACAAACCACGTTTTGTGGCAGGCTCTATAGGACCGACCAACAAAACCGCCAGTATGTCTCCGGATGTAAATGACCCGGGCTATCGCGCAGTTACTTTTGATGAGTTGGTCGAGGCCTATCGCCAGCAAGCGGAGGCTTTACTCGACGGGGGTGCTGACATTTTGCTTGTGGAGACCATTTTTGACACCCTCAATGCCAAAGCCGCGCTTTTTGCCATTGACCAAGTGCGAGAGGAACGCCAATCAGATGTTCCCATTATGGTCAGCGGTACCATCACCGATGCCAGTGGTCGTACGCTTTCTGGTCAAACGGTGGAGGCTTTTTTGATATCGGTTTCTCATATCCCTTTGCTCAGCGTAGGTTTTAACTGTGCATTGGGCGCAGACCAGCTCAAACCCTACATACAACGCCTGGGTGCTAATAGCGAACATTTTGTTTCTGCCCACCCCAACGCCGGCTTACCCAATGCTTTTGGAGAATATGATCAAACGCCAGAGGAGATGGAAGCCCTTATTGAAGAATACCTACAAGACCGTTTGGTCAATATAGTAGGAGGCTGCTGTGGTACTGGCCCTGAACATATTGCTCGTATTGTCCGTTTGACGCAAAAACATCAACCCAGAATCTGTTGTTCTGTATGATTCAAACCGCCAAATACCTCACCCTGTCCGGACTTGAGCCTTTGGTGGTCAAGCCAGATAGCGTGTTTGTAAATATTGGCGAACGCACCAATGTGACGGGTTCCCGAAAATTTTTACGACTCATAGAAAACGATGACTATGAAACCGCTTTGGAGATTGCACGGGAGCAAGTCATCGGAGGTGCTCAGATTATCGACATCAATATGGACGAAGGTATGATCGATGGTGTTGTGGCTATGACACGTTTTCTCAATCTTATACAGTCTGAGCCCGACATTGCCCGAGTGCCGATTATGATTGACAGTTCCAAGTGGGAAATCATCGAAGCCGGCCTAAAAGTCGTTCAGGGAAAGTGCGTGGTCAATTCCATCAGTCTTAAAGAGGGGGAAGATGTTTTTATATCTCAGGCCAATACCATTCGCCGCTTTGGTGCAGCCGTCATTGTGATGGCTTTTGATGAAAAAGGTCAAGCAGACACCCTCGACAGGCGCATCGAAATTTGTCAGCGTTCCTATCGCATATTGGTAGAGCAGGTGGGCTTTCCGCCCCAGGACATCATTTTTGATCCTAATATTTTTCCCGTTGCTACCGGTATGGAAGAACACCGTACCAATGCACTCGATTTTTTTAAAACTGCCGAGTGGATTCGTAAAAACTTACCCTATGCCCATGTGAGTGGTGGGGTTAGCAATGTGTCCTTTTCTTTTCGGGGCAATAATACCGTCCGAGAGGCCATGCATTCGGCCTTTTTGTACCATGCCATCCGTCATGGGATGAATATGGGGATTGTCAACCCTACCATGCTGGAAGTCTATGATGACATTCCCAAAGATTTGTTGGAACATGTTGAGGATGTGTTGCTTGACAGACGTCCCGATGCTACCGAGCGTTTGTTGGATTTTGCAGAAAAAGTCAAAGGAAGTGCCAAGACAAAGACCAAAGATGATCTTGCATGGCGAGAGGCTCCATTGCAAGACCGCATTACCCATGCTTTGGTGCGGGGAATCGACTCTTTTATTGAAGCAGATGTAGAGGAGGCACGTCAATCTGTTCAAACGCCTATCGAGGTGATAGAAGGCCATTTGATGAATGGTATGAATGTGGTAGGGGACTTGTTTGGCAGCGGTAAAATGTTTTTGCCCCAGGTGGTGAAGTCGGCCCGGGTGATGAAAAAGGCAGTGGCCTACCTATTGCCCTACATTGAGGCTGAGAAAGATGGCAAACAAGAATTTGCCGGAAAAATCCTTCTCGCTACGGTCAAGGGAGATGTACACGATATCGGCAAAAACATTGTCGGGGTAGTATTGGGTTGTAACAACTATGAAATCATCGATTTGGGGGTTATGGTGCCACCCGAAAAAATCATACAAACCGCCTTAGATGAGCAAGTTGACATCATCGGCTTGAGTGGGCTAATCACCCCATCTCTCGACGAAATGGTGTTTTTGGCCAAGGAATTGGAGCGTGTCGATAGCCAAATTCCATTGCTTATAGGCGGAGCAACCACCTCTCGAGCACATACGGCAGTTAAGATTGATCCTCAATACAGCCATTCGGTTGTGCATGTCAATGATGCCTCAAGGGCGGTCAATGTCGTAGGGAGTCTTTTACAACAAGACCAACAACAAGACTACAAACAACAGATCAAGGCGGATTACGAAAATTTTAGAATCGGTTTTGAAAAACGAAAAACCGCCAAAGCATATGTTTCACTTCAAACCGCCCGTGAGAATAAATTTGTGATCGACTGGCAAGCGCAACCTGCAGTCGTCCCCGAACTGTTGGGCATTCAACAAATCGACCACCAAGACCTTTCCACTTTGGTAGATTTTATAGACTGGACGCCTTTTTTCCGTTCTTGGGATTTGCATGGGCGTTATCCTCAAATATTAAACGATGAGGTAGTGGGTCAAGAAGCACAGTCGCTTTTTGATGATGCCCAAAGTTTGCTCAAACAAATTATCGACGGGAACTGGCTCCAGGCCAAAGCGGTTTTTGGCTTGTTTCCAGCCAATGCCACACCGACAGATGATATAGAAGTTTATGCAGATGAGTCAAGAAATACCCCTATTGCGCGCTTTATCACCTTGCGCCAGCAAGCCGAGCGCGCTAGCGGCAAAGCCTACCATGCGTTGTCTGATTTTGTGGCGCCCAAAGGAACCCCGGACTATGTAGGAGCTTTTTGTGTGACAGCTGGGTTTGGCACCCAAGAACTGGCGGCCGAGTTTGAGGCGCAAAACGATGATTATAACAGCATCATGGTCAAAGCCCTGGCCGATCGTTTGGCAGAAGCCTTTGCCGAGTATCTCCACCGTGAGGTACGTGTGCGTCATTGGGGTTATGCTCCCGATGAGGATTTGGACAACGAAGCATTGATTAAAGAAGCCTACAAGGGCATACGCCCGGCACCCGGCTACCCGGCATGCCCGGACCACTTGGAAAAAAACACCATCTGGTCGCTGTTGGAAGTGGAGGAGCGCATTGGCGTTAGCCTCACCGAAAGCTTGGCCATGTGGCCGGCAGCATCTGTATCCGGATACTATTTTGGTCGACCCGAAGCCCGTTATTTTGGATTGGGGAAAATAAACAAAGACCAACTGAACGATTACAGCCAACGAAAAAATATCTCCCTGGAGGAAGCCACCCAATGGCTACATCCAAATTTGAACGATTAGTATTATGAAAGTAACAGAACACATCGCGCGTGCTAACGGAAACACCCAGTTTTCTTTTGAGATATTGCCACCGCTGAAAGGGCAAAATATTCAAACAATTTTTAGCAATATCGACCCTTTGATGGAATTCAAACCTCCGTTTATTGATGTAACCTATCACCGTGAGGAATACACTTACAAAGAATTGCCCAATGGGCTTTTGGAAAAACACATTGTACGAAAACGTCCCGGCACGGTGGGTATTTGTGCGGCAATTCAAAACAAATACAAGGTAGATGCCATACCACATATTTTGTGTGGTGGGTTTGACCGAGAGGATACCGAAAACTTTTTGATCGACCTACACTTTTTGGGGATTGACAATGTGGTGGCGCTTCGCGGCGATGCGGTAAAGTCCGAGACCTATTTTACGCCAGAGCCTAAAGGAAACGTCTATGCTATTGACTTGGTCAAGCAAATAGAAGCGATGAACCAAGGACAGTATTTAGATGATGCGTTGGAAAACTCTGCTGCTACCGATTTTTGTATAGGTGTGGCGGGCTATCCCGAAAAGCATATGGAAGCCCCGAGTTTGGAGAGTGATATGCATTTCTTAAAGAAGAAAATCCAAGCGGGTGGGGGTTATATCGTGACCCAGATGTTTTTTGACAACCAAAAGTTTTTTGAATTTGTTGACAAATGTCGTGCTGCTGGCATTACTGCGCCCATCATTCCAGGTCTAAAGCCCATAGCAACCCTCAAACAACTCAACCTGATACCGCACCGTTTTCATGTGGATTTGCCTGAACCACTGATCAAAGAAGTGATTAAGTGCAAAGACAACGCCGCTGTGCGCCAAGTGGGTATCGAATGGTGCGTGACCCAAAGTCAAGAGCTGGTACAAGCCGGGGTTCCTTTTTTGCATTATTACTCAATGGGCAAGTCAGACAACATTTATAAAGTAGCCCAAGCGGTTTTTTAGAGCTCAATCCCTTTCATTTTTAAAAAATTCAGAGGGGTCATTACCGCTATGCTTGCATGGCGGTAGTCTTTGATGTTTCTTGTGATGATGGCATCCAAACCTTTGATGTTTTGTGCAGAGGCATATTGAATCGAGTCTTCATAATCTGAAAATTGATTTTTAAGCGCTTGTATGATCTCTTTTTTGGTGGTACCTACGATTTCGGTCATTTCTGA
>JBMYKI010000010.1:0-237 GCA_049595235.1 Flavobacteriaceae bacterium | reverse complement strand
CAAGGCTTCAATTACCTCCAAAGTTCTTTTATGACCTAAAAACTTCCGGACTACGTAGTATATGTTATTGATGCTAATGGCAGACACGTAGAGTTGTACACCTTTTTGTTCATTGAGCTCAAAAAGCTCACTAGCAGGATGGGCATGAGGGGCTCTGTCTGTAAAAAAATCAATGATTACATCCGAATCGATAAAAAGTTTATACGCCATATTTTTTTGAAAGTTCTTCGGTTAAGA
>JBMYKI010000009.1:0-30935 GCA_049595235.1 Flavobacteriaceae bacterium | reverse complement strand
GGCAAACCCACACTTACAGCTCGGGGTGCCTGATTGGATCTTCTGTGGGCGCAATGAGTGGTTATTTTAACATGATCAACCTAGCTACCACAAAAAAATTCAGAGCCTACATCCCAAAATTTAAACTCAGTCCGGCTTTTGCATTAAATTGATTTTATATAACATAATTCATTAAATTTGTTATAATTAATACATTCAATATGCCGTTTGGTTTTTTCACTTTAGACACCCCTGTAAACGAACCCACACTTGAATACAGGCCTGGTTCTCCAGAGCGCGAAGCAGTTTCAAAGGTCTACAAAAAGATGTTTAATGATCACATCAAGGTCCCGTTGTATCTTGGAAATGAGGAAGTCTTTACCAACAACACGAAAAACATTTGCCCCCCACACGACCACAAACATGTGGTAGGCACCTACAGTCTGGCTGAGAAAAAACATGTGCGTCAAGCAATTACAAATGCCTTGAAAGCCAAAAAGGCGTGGGCAGACATGTCGTGGGAACACAGAATTTCTATTTTCCTAAAAGCTGCCGATCTTATCGCAGGGCCCTACAGGGCAGTTATCAATGCGGGTACTATGATTGGTCAGTCCAAAAACATATTTCAAGCAGAAATTGATGCCGCATGTGAGTTTGTTGATTTTTTAAAATTCAATGCTGCTTTTGCTTCAGAAATTTACAGCCAGCAACCCGCTCCAGGGCATGGGGTGTTCAACAGAATTGAGCATCGTCCTTTGGAAGGATTTACATACTCAGTAACTCCATTTAACTTTACAGCCATTGCTGGGAACCTATGTGCCTCTATGGCTATGATGGGCAATGTGGTCGTATGGAAACCTAGTGACCATCAGATGTACACAGCCAAAATCATCATGGATATCTTTAAAGAAGCTGGTTTGCCCGACGGAGTGGTCACCATGGTATCGGGTGACCCAGAAATGATTTCTGATATTGTGATGTCACATCCCGATTTTGCTGGACTACATTTTACTGGATCTACTTTTGTTTTTCAAAAACTGTGGAAGAAAATCGGCTCCCAAATCGATACTTATAAGACCTACCCACGGATTGTTGGGGAGACTGGGGGTAAAGATTTTATCCTAGCCCACCCGAGTGCAGACGCAGAGGTAGTTGCTACTGCCATTACCCGAGGTGCTTTTGAGTACCAGGGCCAAAAATGTTCGGCCGCATCTCGTATCTATTTGCCCAAGTCTATCTCTCAAACGATTATAGATAAGCTAGTTGAAAATGTAAATAGCTTTACCATAGGCAGTCCTGAGGATATGAGCCATTTTATCACTGCTGTAATACATGAAGGCTCCTTTGATAAACTGGCTTCATACATAGATGCCGCCCACAAAGACCCAGATGTCAAAGTATTGGCTGGAGGTACCTATGACAAATCCAAGGGATACTTTGTGTCGCCAACCGTGTTGCTAACAACAAATCCCAAATACATCACCATGGAAACAGAACTGTTTGGTCCTGTAGTGACCCTTTATGTTTATCCAGATGCGGAATGGAAAGAGACCTTGTCACTTGTAGACAGCACCTCTATTTACGGTCTGACTGGGGCTGTCATTGCACAAGACCGTTATGCCATTGAAGAAGCGAGTCGATTTCTGGTCAATGCCGCAGGTAATTTCTATATCAACGACAAGCCCAGTGGGGCTGTGGTTGGACAACAGCCATTTGGTGGCGCAAGAGCTTCGGGCACAAATGATAAGGCGGGATCTATGCAAAATTTACTGCGATGGGTATCCCCAAGATTAATCAAAGAAACCATGGTGCCTCCCAAAGACTACAGATACCCACATATGGGCTAGTTTAGGGGTAAATACACAACTGACTTGGTTTGAAAGAAGTCTTCTGAAAAATGATCAGACAAAGGAGTAATCTCAGCTTTCGGGAAGGAAGCCAATTCTTGTGTCAAATCCCCTCCTTTTAAGTAGAGAATTCCATTGGGGATGTTGTGCTTGTTGATGGGTGCAATATTTTGACTGACCCAGGAAACAAAGGTGCCCATTTGGGCCACAGCTCTGCTAACAATAAAGTCATACTGGGTGGTGAGTTGCTCGGCTCGCGTATGTTGAGCACTCACATTTTTTAGCCCTAATGTATCGGCAACAGCTTTTACAACTTTGATCTTTTTCCCGATAGAATCCACCAAGTGAAATCGGGTTTCTGGAAACATAACCGCCAACGGAATTCCCGGAAAACCACCTCCAGTGCCTACGTCCAATATGGAAGCACTGGGTAAAAAATCAACACATTTAGCAATGCCCAACGCATGCAACACATGCCGCTCATAGAGTGCATCTATGTCTGTTCTCGATATAACATTGATCTTGGAGTTCCATTCGCGGTACAGATCGCCCATTTGCTCAAACTGTTGTAATTGATGCGAACTGCAGTCTGGAAAATATTTTTGAATTAACTCCACATTTTTATTTATGAAACAAAAATATAGGAATTGAAACATTTTATAAGTTAAAAAATCAACCTTCACATAAATTTATTGGTTACTTTTACGGCTTAAATTTTTCTATGAGAATTCCAAAAGGACAGATACGTTTTGAGCGGCGCGATCCCAAACAATTTTTCAAAATCCTCAACCAGCGTGTCAACCAATACTTTAAAGAGAATAAACTCAAAAAAACAGGAAACTGGCGGTTGTATTTGAAAACATTTTTTATGTTTTCCATCTTTATCACACCCTATGTACTGATACTTTCTCTGGACATCAACCAGTGGTTTAAGCTATTGCTGTGTGTGTGTATCGGAGTGGGTATGGCCGGTATTGGCATGAATGTGATGCACGACGGCAACCATGGCTCCTACTCCAAATACGAGTGGGTAAATAAGCTCATGGGGGGATCCATTTATATATTGGCAGGAAATGTTTTCAATTGGAAAGTACAACACAACGTATTGCATCATACCTTTACCAATATTCACGGTCACGATGAGGACCTAGAGGCAGGTGTGGTATTGCGATTTAGCAAACATTCGAAATGGCGGAGATTTCATCGTTTTCAGCATCTGTACTTTATCCTGCTGTATGGACTGCTTACTATCAAATGGGCTCTGGTTACAGATTTTCTACAACTAAAGCGCTATTTAAAAAACAATCTATCTCACAAGAAAAACATACAACCCAAAAAAGAATGGAGCGTATTGATTGTGTCCAAAGTTTTTTATATCGTGATTTGGATTGTGTTGCCCCTATTGATTTTAGACCTTTCATGGTGGAAGGTCATGATTGGGTTCTTTGTGATGCACTACACAGCTGGCTTAATTTTAAGCACCATTTTTCAACTAGCACACATAGTGGAACCTGCACATATGCCCATGCCTTCTGAAAAAGGAGATATGAAAAACACCTGGGCCATTCACCAACTTTTTACCACCGTAAACTTTTCTGTAAACAACCGTTTTGTTAGATGGTTTACAGGAGGGCTTAACCATCAAATTGAGCATCATATTTTTCCGTATATCAGTCACATACACTATTTCCAAATCTCTAAAATTGTTAAAAAGACTGCTAAAGAATTTGAATTGCCCTATCATGAGTTTCGATCAACTCGGGCTGCATTGACATCGCACTATTATTTTCTAAAAAATATGGGCAAAAGACCCATACCTGTAAAAGCATAAACCCATGAGCAACGCATTATCAACACGTATCACCAATCTACCCGCATCCGCTACTTTGGCCATGGCGGCCAAAGCCAGAGAACTCAAACAGCAAGGTGTTGACATTATCGGTCTGAGCCTTGGAGAACCTGATTTCAACACACCTGAATTTATCAAACAAGCTGCCATCGAGGCTGTGGAGGACAATTACAATTCTTACACGCCTGTTGATGGCTATTTGGAGCTAAAAGAAGCAGTATGTAGAAAGTTCAAACGTGACAACCAACTCGATTACCAACCTTCACAAATTGTGGTATCGACTGGCGCCAAACAGTCTATAGCCAATGCCATTCAGGTATTGGTAGACCCAGGGGACGATGTGTTGTTGGTGGCGCCCTACTGGGTCAGCTATGCGGCTATTGTGATGCTAGCAGAAGGAAACCCTATTGAAATCTATTCAGATATCGAAACTGAATTTAAAATCACACCTGATCAACTGGAAGCTGCCATCACACCCAAAACCAAAATGGTGGTAATCAACTCTCCGAACAATCCTAGTGGATCTGTTTACACAGAAGCAGAGTACAGGGCTTTGGCGGAAGTGCTAGAGAAATATCCTGAGATCTTTGTGCTCTCTGATGAAATCTATGAGCACATCAACTATGGGGTACCTCATTTTAGTTTTGCACGTATCGAATCGATGTATGACCGAACCATTACAGTCAATGGTGTAGCCAAGGCCTTTGCCATGACAGGTTGGCGTGTAGGATACATAGGAGCTCCTGACTGGATTGCAAAAGCCTGTACCAAAATGCAGGGACAGATTACTAGTGGCACCAATTGCATCGCACAAAGAGCCACTATTGCTGCTTTGGACGCACCCGTTGATCAAATTCGATATATGATTGACGAGTTTGCGTCGAGAAGGGAATTGATTTTAGAACTACTAGGCTCTGTAGATGGCTTTAAGCTCAATCAGCCGAAAGGGGCTTTTTATGTGTTTCCAGACATCTCACACTATTTTGGAAAAACACTCAAAGGGAAAACCATAGAAAATGCGTCAGACTTTGCGCTTTATCTTCTTGAAGAAGCCCACGTAGCGACTGTGACGGGTGAAGCATTTGGGTGCCCAAACAACATCCGCATTTCTTACGCCGCCTCTAGCGAGGAGATTGTGGAAGCCATCAAAAGAATAAAAGCGGCTTTGGCCTAGAGGTCGCGCCAAAAGTAAGGCGTAAAAAGCATCAAAACGGTAAAAAGTTCCAAACGGCCTACGAGCATATAAAAACTGCTCCACCACTTGGCTACTAAGGGTAATTCCGCATAATTTAGTGCAGGCCCAACAGAACCCAAACCTGGACCTACATTTCCCAAACTTGAAGCAGAAGCACCCACGGCTGTGGTAAAGTCTAGTCCCAAAAAACTAAAGACACCCGCTCCAATAATGAACAGAATCATATATAGGATAAAAAAGGCAAGAATCTTAAATACAATGCTTTGATCAATTGATGTGTTGTTGAGTCTCAAGGACAAAATGGCATTGGGATGAAGGGCTTTTTTAAACTCTAAAAATCCATTTTTGATTAGGATTAAATGACGAACTACTTTTACGCCACCCGAAGTAGATCCAGAGGAACCTCCTAAAAAAAACAGACCGAAAAACAACATGGTCAAAAACGGTGTAAAAGAAGTAAAATCTGCTGTCACAAGACCTGTTGTGGTGATGACTGCGATCACCTGAAAGAGTGCATGGCGGAAACTGCTTTCTAATTTGCCTAGTACTTGAGGATGGTCCATAGAGGAAGCAGCAGCAAGATCTACTTTGTTATATATGCCAACAAAGCTGATGATTGTAAAAGCGAGAACAAATCCTGCGTACCAACGAAATTCGTTGTCAGTAAAAACCCTTTTAAACTTGCCTTTGATTGACAGATATATCAAAACAAAGTTTGAGCCTGCCAAAAACATAAAGACAATCACAATATACTGTACCAATGGCAGATGATTCCAGTGGGCCATGCTCGCATTTTTAGAAGAAAAGCCACCCGATGCCATGGTGCTCATAGCATGGTTGACCGCGTCAAAAACACTCATGCCTGCTAGGGACAAAAGCAAGGTTTGCAGGGCTGTAAAGCCAACATATATATACCACAACCGCTTAGCGGTATCACTGATACGCGGGTGGAGCTTGTCTCCTCCCACACCTGGCGCTTCTGCACTAAACAGTTGGACACCTCCAATTCCGAGTAAGGGCAAAATGGCTATGGCCAAAACAATGATTCCCATGCCTCCCAACCAATGGGTAAGAGAACGCCAAAGAATCAAACTTTTAGGCAACGCTTCTATGTCTTGAATAATCGTGGCACCCGTAGCAGTATAGCCCGACATGGTTTCAAAAAAGGCGTCGGTCAGGTTATGAATCGAACCGGTGGTAAGAAAAGGTAATGTACCAAAAACAACCATCACCAACCAACCTAACACCACTATCAGATAGCCATCTCTTTTTTTGATTTCGCGTTTTTGTCTTAGGGTCAACAACATCAAAGTCAGTCCTACTCCGAAAGTAATTCCAGTAGACAATAACAAGCCCGAAGTTGCGCCATCATCCAAAAACAAACTCGCCATGGAGGCGACTAGCATAGCAGCGGCATTGAACAGCAACAACAGCCCTAGAATATGCAATATCGTTTTGTAATGAAACATATTTAGCGAAACAAGCGTTCAACTCGAGAAATAGACTTAGGCAAACAACACACCAACACGCGATCTCCAGGAAGAATTTCGAAATCCCCAAGCGCAATAATTCCTTGGTTGTTGCGTATCACACCCCCTATGGTAGCGGTACGTGAAATATCTAAATCTCTAATTTTTTTACCCAAAACTTTGGATTCATGGCTGACAACAAATTCCAATATTTCAGCGTCCATATTGTTGAGTTTGGCCAAATCGACCACTTTTCCCTTACGGATATACCTAAAAATGGTGTTTGCGGTCAGCAGTTTTTTATTTATTAATGTGTCCACACCCATGGACTTGGTGAGTTCAAAATAATCTGTGTTTTCAATCAGCGCGATGATTTTGGGAACTTGTTTGGATTTGGCCATCAGGCATGACATGATATTGGTTTCTGAATCATCGGTCACTCCCAGAAAAGCGTCCATACCTTCAATGTTTTCTTCCACAAGCAGTTCTACATTACGCCCATCCCCATGAATTACCAGGGTGTCAGGGAGCCGTTCTGCGAGTGTGATGGCTTTTTCTTTATCCAACTCTACAAGTTTCACTCTCACTCCTTTGGCACAAAGCTCTTCAGCGGTCTTTGAACCAATACGACCTCCCCCTAGAATCATTACATCATCTACTTTGGTTTGGGTAAAACCTGTGAGCTTGTAAAGTTCATCCATTCCTTCTTTAGAAGAAATAAAATAGACTTGGTCTCCCTCTTCGAACATAGTATCTCCCCTTGGGATCAGGGTATTAGCGCTATTTGCACGTTTGATAGCAATGGGCATAAAATGCACCTCGGGGAAAACCGCCGCAGCTTCTTTGACAGACTTACCTACAAAAGGAGCAGCTTGTTGAAGTGTGGTTCCCATCATTGTCAACTTACCTCCCTCAAATTCATAGCTGTTATTAAAAGCTGATTGATTGACTAAAAGCTGAATTTCCTTGGCTGCTAGTTCTTCAGGGGATATGAGCTCATCAATTCCCAGCGCATGAAAATCAACATCTTCCTTATATTTATCGAATTCGATATTGGTCACACGGGCAATGGTGCGCTTACATCCAAGTTGTTTTGCCAACAAGCAGCACATCATATTGGTGGTCTCTGAAGGGGTTACAGCAATCATCATGTCAGATGCGCCCGCATCCGCTTTTTTTAGGGTAGCCAAAGCAGATGGATCACCTTGTATGGCTCTAATATCCAAATGGGTATCTGCATAGTTAAGGTCGTCCTTGACACAGTCTATGAGTGTAATGTCTTGAGACTCAAACGATAGCAATTTGGCTAAGTGAAGTCCTACATCGCTTGCTCCAGCTATGATAATTTTCATGAAGGGCCTTGGTTTGTCGGTACAAATATAGGAGAATTTTGGGTTGAAGCCCCAAAAGCAACCTTGGGTTCATCCATTCGATTATCTTTGCCCAAAAAAGTGTTATGTCCGAAAATACGGTCACCCCTTATAAAAATTCTAAGGACTCAAAAAAACAACAGGTCACCAAAATGTTCGATGCCATTGCGGCGAACTACGACGCACTCAATCGTGTCATTTCTATGGGGATTGACAAAAAATGGCGTAAAACACTTGTAAAAATGGTGCGCCAACAAAAACCCAAAAACATATTGGACGTGGCTACTGGGACGGGTGACTTGGCCCTGGCCTTAAGTCAAGTTGAGCAAGCTACAATCACAGGGCTTGACATTGCACCTGAAATGTTAGCTATTGGAAAAAACAAAGTGGCAGCCCTACAATTGGAAAACCGCGTCGATATGGTTGTGGGAGATGCAGAATCTATGCCTTTTGATGATAATTCCAAAGACGCAGTAACGGTAGCTTTTGGTGTACGCAATTTTGGAAATCTTGACAAAGGACTCCAAGAGATTCTTAGGGTATTGAAACCTGGAGGCCAACTCTATGTGCTAGAAACATCGGTTCCTCGTAAATTTCCTTTCAAACAAGGCTACCATGCTTACAGCAGGATGTTTTTACCCATAGTGGGGCGCTTGTTTTCTAAAGACAAAAGCGCTTACAATTACCTCTCAGATTCAGCAGCAGCATTCCCACACAGTGAAGCTTTTAACAATATTTTGTTAAAAAATGGGTTTTCTGATGTACAACATTACCCTCAGACATTTGGAGTGGTTACGATTTACAATGCCAAAAAAACAAGACTTGAAAGCTAAGCTTCTTCTTTTTGTATGCCTTTGTTGTGCCTCACTTGCGCTAGGACAGCTACGCGATGTGCCAGACTATCACAAGACCTCAGAAAACAATCTAATTCGTTTCGGATATTACTTGGGACTCAACTATACAAACTTTAAAGTCGATTATATTGAAAACCGCTCTGAACAGTTGGATGTCCAGCCCGAGTTTGGCTTCAATGTAGGACTCTTCGTTGACATGAGACTGGCAAAGCACCTCAACCTTAGGCTCGAACCTGGAATGTTTACTTCCCAACGCAATATTACATTTCCAAACTGGCCTGAAGTAACTGATCCCAACAATAGGTTAAGAGATGTAAAATCGACCTACATACGATTTCCACTGGTATTAAAATTTTCTGCCCTTCGCCTCCACAACGTAAGACCCTATGTGATTGCGGGCGTATCAACCTCTATTAATCTTTCTAGTAATGAAAATAGTGCTGAAACCAACAGTTCTGGCCAGTTCAGAACACGAACGCAAATGCATGCGCTTGAATTGGGAATCGGGGTTGAGCTATATCTTCCATATTTCAAACTTACCCCGTCAGTACGAGGCGTTTTCGGACTCAACAACGAGTTGGTGTCAGACGCATGGACTACAAACATCCACGGACTCAAAACCCGAGGTGTATTTTTGAATTTTATATTTGAGTAGCCTGGCTTCTTTTGATTTCAGCCATCATAATACCAGCTGCCATGGCGGCATTTAGACTTTCTGCTTTACCATAACTGGGAATGGAAACCTCTTTGTCGAGCTGCTCAGCTACGGCCTTAGACAAACCCTTTCCTTCATTTCCAATCACCAAAATGCTGCGCTTTGGAATCGAAGTATTATACATATTTTGTCCAGACATAGAAGCGCCTAAAATCTTATAGTCTTCCTGAGTAGATAACCAAGCGGGCAGGTCCACATAATGCACTTCAACACGAGCTAGCGAACCCATAGAGCTACGTACAACTTTGGGGTTATAACAATCTACCGTATCATGAGAACACACCAAATATGTGACACCAAACCAATCGCACAACCTAATAAGCGTACCCATATTTCCGGGGTCCTGAATGGCATCTAAGGTCAAGATTAGATCTGTTTCTTTGGGTACTCTATGGCTGGGAATAGGAAAAACCGCAAGTGCGTTGGATGGGGTTTTTAAATGACTTATTGACTTCATTTGTTGTGAGGTAATACACAAAGCATCATAGCCTCTAAATAAATGGTGATCCGTCACATACAAATCCTTTGGACTATAGCCTGAGAGGATAAACTCTTCGATCGATTTGTGTCCTTCGACCACAAAAAGTCCATGTTGGACTCTATGTTTTTTTTGAGACAGTTGCTGAATGAATTTTGCCTGACTTTTGCTTAACATACAAATGACGTATTTTTGATTTTTAATGCACCCATTGTTGAAACACACTGGTCCAAATATACTATTGTTCGTTTGCTTCACCACCATTCTTGTGGGTTGTAGCGTACACAAGTCGATTGATGCAGACCAATATCTGCTAAATGAAAATATCATTACGTACAACGGCCAACGGACCCATGTGGATTCACTTCGCAAATTAATTCCACAAAAACCCAACAACAAATTGATGGGTGTTCCTTTGAAACTCATGTTGTTTCAGACAGCCAAACCCAATGCGGGAGATGATTTTGATCGATGGTTAGAAAAAAAACCCCAACGACTCAATCGCATGCAAAAATTTTGGTCTCAAAAACAAATCGATCAAATGCGAGCCTACAAAATCCGTTTTCAAGAATGGAAAATGAGAAACGGTGAACCCCCCTCAATTGTCGACTCTATGAGGTATGCAGATTATGCCAAAAATCTTCAAACCTACCTTTCAAATCACGGCTACTTCAAAGCGACGGTTAAGGTGGAAGAAACCATAGAAAATGAAGCTAAAAAGCGGAAAAACTTAGTCTACAATATTCAAACAGGGCTTCCGTATGCATTAGATACCATCAAAACTGAAATTCTAAACCCAGTTATCGACTCTTTGTATGAAGAAATTAGAGACGTATCTCCTCTGAAGGAAGGAGCAACTTTCAATACCTTGGCATTCGAAGCTGAGCGAAACCGTCTGTACCAGCACTTTAGGAATTCTGGGGTGTATGACTTCCAGCTAAACTCAATAAACTTTGAGGTAGCATGGGATACGACTGGCACGGATTTCTTACTGCCTGTAAAAATCAACATTGATGATTTTAAGCAAAACACAGCAGTCGATATAGAACCATCGTCTTATTCTATAAAAAAAATCAATAAGGTTAGTGTTTATACTACTGAAGTTGAGGAAGATGCTTCAACTCAGACCTACATACCGCTAGGTAATTACGACCAGCTTCAATTTTTTGGGAAGAATAAATTGCGATACAGGCCCAAAGTATTGGCCGAAGCCATTGGCATCAGACCTGGGGACGCATACAGTGATTTGTCCAGAGATCAAACGCTTCGGCAGCTCAATAGGTTGCAAATATTCGAATATCCAACCATCAACTATAGCTACTCTGACAGTCTACAAAACAATTTGAATGCTTCAATTATTTTAAGACCTAAAGAGCGGTTTGGACTAGAGTTTGGGATGGATCTCACCCAATCCAACATTCAAGACCAAGGAATCGCTTTCAACTCGGGCTTGAGTGTTTTAAATGTTTTTAAAGGAGCTGAAAGGCTTGAGCTTTCTGCCCGTGGTACCATTGGGCGTTCGGCAGATCAAGTTATATCGGAAATTGGAGGTGACATCAGCCTGAATATGCCCCGTATACTTGCGCCAAACTTCATTTCAAAACTCATTCCTGTGGCTCAAAAACCCCGTACCACTTTGAGCTTGGGTACTGCCATACAAAACAATATCGGTCTGGATAAACAAACTTTCTCAGCCAACCTCAGCTATCGTTGGGAACCCAATGCTTTCAGGCGCGCAGATTTTCGTTTGATAGACCTCACATTGGTTGACAATCAGAACGTTGAAAACTACTACAACATTTACAACAATGCATATAATCAACTCAACAATCTGGCAAATAGCACCACTGGAACAGAACCCTTCTTTGAGGGTGGTAGCTTGGCCATCCCGGAAGGCGTAGAATCGTTTGTAGATTTTGTATTGACAGGGGCCTCAGAAATACCAAGCACCAGCCCAGATTACCGATTGGTGCAACGTACCGATGAAAGAAAAAACCGATTGACACAAAACAACCTCATTATTGGTTCTAGCTTTGACTTTGTACACAACACACAAGTCGATTTTTTTGACAAAAGTTTTTCTCAAACTCGTTTTAAACTAGAAACCGCAGGGAACTTGTTGCATCTTTTATCACCCTACCTGAATGTAAAAAAAGAAGGAGATACCTATTTGCTATTCGACCTTCCTTTTACCCAATATGTAAAAGCTGAGTTGGACTACATTAGGCATTGGGCCCTAGGAGATGCATCCGTTTTTGCAATGCGTAGTTTTGTCGGATTGGCACTTCCGTTTGGAAATGCCAGCAGTATCCCTTTTAACCGTTCCTACTTCTCTGGAGGTGCTAATGACAACCGCGCATGGGAGGTCTACCGACTGGGGCCAGGAAGTAGCAATACAGGAAACGAATTCAACGAGGCCAACTTCAAATTGGCTTTTAATTTTGAATACAGATTCGACCTCATTGGTTCTTTGAAAGGTGCCTTGTTTACCGACGTTGGAAACATCTGGAATGTAGGCGATGACGTCACTGACCCTTTGAGAAGATTTGATGGGATCAACGATCTGAGCGAATTAGCCGTTGGATCAGGATTTGGATTTCGATATGATTTTGGCTTGTTTCTTTTCAGGTTAGACACAGGGTTCAAAACACACAATCCAGCCTTACCAAAATCCGACCGTTGGTTGACGGATGTCAACTTTAGAAAGGCAAACTTTACAATTGGTATCAATTATCCTTTTTAGAGGATAAAATTTATACTATTTTTGCCGCCTAAAACTATAGAACAAACCACTATGAGTCAAACTTTTTCTCCTGGAGTCGTAACCGGAAAGCAAGTACAAGAAGTATTCAAACTGGCCAAACAAAAACAGTTTGCCTTGCCCGCCGTCAATGTGATCGGATCGAGTTCCATCAATGGCGTATTGGAAACAGCAGCTGCGCTGAACGCACCTGTAATTGTACAGTTTTCAAACGGTGGCGCACAATTCAATGCCGGAAAAGCACTGAGCAATGAAAACCAAAAAGCGGCCATTGAAGGCGCTGTAGCTGGTGCCAAGCACGTTCACCAATTGGCCAAAGCCTATGGAGCTGTCGTGATTCTTCACACGGATCATGCTGCCAAAAAGCTATTGCCATGGATTGACGGCTTGCTTGACGCTAGTGAAAAACACTTTGAAGAAACTGGAGCTCCTTTGTTTAGCTCCCACATGATTGATCTTTCTGAAGAGCCCCTCGAGGAAAATATCGCTATATGTAAAGAATACCTTGCTCGCATGTCTAAAATGGGGATGACCCTTGAAATCGAATTGGGAGTTACTGGCGGTGAAGAGGATGGTGTTGACAATACCGACATCGATGTGTCCAAACTCTACACACAACCCGAAGAGGTAGCTTATGCTTTTGAGGAACTTTCTCAGGTGAGCAACCAGTTTACGGTTGCAGCTGCATTTGGAAACGTACACGGGGTTTACAAGCCTGGTAACGTGAAGCTTACGCCTAAAATCCTTAAAAACTCACAGGAATATGTAAGCGAAAAATACGGCGTTGATCACAACACCATTGACTTTGTCTTCCACGGAGGTTCTGGATCTAGCTTAGAAGAAATAAGAGAATCTATAGGCTATGGAGTCATTAAAATGAACATAGATACCGATATGCAGTATGCCTTTATGAGTGGGGTCCGCGATTACATACAGGACCACAAAGAATACCTTCAGGCACAAATCGGAAATCCCGAGGGAGATGATGTTCCCAATAAAAAATTCTACGACCCTAGAGTGTGGATTCGCAAAGGAGAAACTGCGTTTGTAGAAAGACTCAAAAAGGCTTTTGAGGACTTGAACAACGTTGACACTTTGTAGTTTATTTGGGTTTTATATCTTTGATTAAAAATCCAACGTATGGCTTGGTTTAAAAGAACCACCAAAGGCATCCAAACCAGAACAGAGGAAAAAAAAGACACCCCTCAGGGGTTGTGGTACAAGTCCCCTACTGGCAAGATTGTCGATACCGATGAATTGGCGCAAAATTTTTACGTCTCCCCCGAAGATGACTATCATGTACGCGTAGGGAGTGATATCTATTTTGACATTTTGTTTGATGACAACAAATTCAAAGAACTAGATATCAACTTGTCTTCCAAAGACCCACTGAAATTTGAAGACACCAAAAGCTACAAAACCCGTCTTCAGGCTGCCAAAAAGAAAACCAGACTTAATGACGCCGTGAGAACAGCAGTCGGAAAGTCCAACGGCAACCCCTTGGTGGTGGCTTGTATGGACTTTGGTTTTATCGGAGGCTCCATGGGATCGGTTGTTGGTGAGAAAATATACAGAGCTGCAGATCACGCCCTCCAAAACAAAATACCTCTTTTGGTCATCTCCAAGTCTGGTGGCGCACGTATGATGGAAGCTGCCCTTTCGCTAATGCAAATGGCCAAAACCTCTGCCAAATTGGCTCAACTCGCCGATGCGGGTATCCCCTACATATCTTTGTGTACGGATCCCACCACGGGTGGCACCACAGCTTCTTTTGCCATGTTGGGCGATATCAACATAGCAGAACCTGGAGCGCTGATTGGCTTTGCAGGACCACGTGTAGTCAAAGACACCACAGGACAAGACTTGCCCGACGGATTTCAAACCGCGGAGTTTGTACTAGAACATGGGTTTTTGGATTTTATTACCCACAGAAAAGAATTAAAAAAGAATGTAAACTTGTATTTGGACTTGGTGCTCAATCGTCCCATACAACAAGCTTAGCTTCCTTTCATAAAAATCCCTACATTTGCAGCCCAAGATTAGTTCTTGGAACATTACATAATAATCATTTACATAAATATTGGCATGTATTTAACAAAAGAAGTCAAAGAAGAAATTTTTAAAAAGTACGGTAAATCCGAAAAAAATACTGGGTCTACTGAGGGGCAAATCGCATTGTTTACCCACCGCATCAATCACTTGACGCAACACCTAAACAAAAATCACAAAGATTTTAACACAGAGCGTTCATTGGTAAAATTGGTAGGAAAGCGCAGAAGTTTGCTCGACTATTTAAAAGGAAAAGACATCAATCGCTATCGAGAACTTATCAAAGAACTCGGTATTCGAAAGTAACATTAAAAGCATCATAGTTTTTCATTGGGGGGCTACGACAACAACACAACAACCCTTTTTTAATGATAAATGAAAAAATATGATACCAAAAGTATATTCCGAGTCTATCGACTTGGGTGATGGCCGTAGTATTACCATAGAAACGGGTAAGCTGGCCAAGCAAGCAGACGGTTCTGCTGTGATTCGTATGGGCAACGCCATGTTGCTTGCCACCGTAGTCTCTGCACGTCAAGCCTCTCCCGTAGATTTTCTACCCCTTACGGTAGATTACCGTGAAAAATTTGCCGCTGCAGGACGTTTTCCTGGTGGATTCTTTAAGCGTGAGGCCCGTCCGAGTAACGAAGAAATCCTGACCATGCGATTGGTGGACCGTGTATTACGTCCCCTTTTTCCAAAAGATTATCATGCAGAAACACAGGTGATGATCCAGCTTATGTCGCACGACGAGGATGTTATGCCCGATGCTTTGGCAGGATTGGCAGCTTCCACTGTCATTCAGCTTTCTGACATCCCGTTTGAATACCCGATTTCAGAAGTGCGCGTGGGTCGTGTAGATGGAGAATTCATCATCAACCCCAGCCGCGCACAACTTGCCGAGTCTGATGTAGATATCATGATTGGAGCTAGTGAAGACTCAGTGGCCATGGTCGAGGGTGAGTTTGATGAAATCTCTGAAGAAGAAATGGCCGACGCCATACGTTTTGGGCACGAAGCCATCAAAAAACAAATCGAAGCGCAAGTCAAATTGGCTAAAGCTGTAGGCAAAAAAGAAACCCGCACCTACGAAGAAGAAGACCATGACGAAGCTCTTGAGAAGCAAGTACACGACTTTGTGTATGACAAATGCTACGAGATTGCTAAGTTGGGTTCTTCAAAACAAGAACGCGGTGAAAAATTTGGCGAACTCAAAGAAGCACTGCAAGCACAATTTTCAGAGGAAGAGTTAGAGGAAAAAGGTGCACTCATCGGCAAGTACTTTGGCAAAGCCCAAAAAGAAGCCGTTCGTGAATTGGTATTGGCAGAAGGTGTCCGTTTAGACGGCCGTAAGACTGCCGATATCCGACCCATTTGGTGTGAAGTAGACTACTTGCCTTCCACACATGGATCTTCTGTGTTCACACGTGGAGAGACACAGGCTTTGGCTACCGTAACATTGGGAACTTCTAGAGAGGCCAATGTAATTGATTTGCCCTCTGAGCAAGGAGAAGAAACCTTCTATTTGCACTACAACTTCCCACCTTTCTGTACAGGCGAGGCCCGTCCGTTGCGTGGTACCTCACGTCGCGAGGTAGGTCATGGAAACTTGGCCCAGCGTGCACTCAAAAAAGTGATGCCCGACGATTGTCCGTACACCGTGCGTGTGGTGTCCGAAGTATTGGAATCTAACGGTTCCTCCTCTATGGCCACCGTTTGTGCGGGAACCATGGCACTTATGGATGCAGGTGTACAAATCACCAATCCCGTTTCAGGAATTGCGATGGGACTGATCTCCGACGGAGAACGCTTTGCGGTTTTGTCTGATATCTTGGGTGACGAAGATCATCTGGGTGACATGGACTTTAAGGTAACAGGTACGGCCAACGGAATCACCGCTTGCCAGATGGATATTAAGATCAAAGGACTTTCCTATGAAATTTTAATCCAAGCCTTGGAGCAAGCCCGTCAGGGACGCCTTCATATTTTGGAAAAGCTAACCGATACCATAGAAACCCCCGCAGCCGATGTGAAGCCGCATGCGCCCAAGATGGTAACAGCCACTATTGCTAATGACTTCATCGGTCCATTTATCGGTCCAGGCGGTAAGGTGATCCAAGAATTGCAGAAAGAAAGCAACACCACCATTGTCATCAATGAGGATCCTGTAACAGGTGAAGGCATTGTAGAGATTTTGGGCACCGACCAAGAAGGTATCGACATGGTATTGGCCAAAATCCAAGCCTTGACATTCCAGCCTGAAAAAGACGAAGTCTATGAGGTTAAAGTGATCAAGATTCTTGAGTTTGGTGCTGTGGTTGAGTATTTGGAAGCGCCAGGCAACGAAGTGTTACTCCACATCAGCGAGTTGGCATGGGAACGCACCAACAGCGTGACAGATATTGTCAATCTTGGTGATACGTTGGAGGTCAAGTATATGGGTATCGACGCACGTACTAAGAAAGACCGCGTGTCACGAAAGGTACTTACGGAGAAGCCTGAAGGCTACAAAGAACGCCCACCCCGCCAAGGAGGTGGAGGCGGACGTGACCGCCGCGGCGGACGCGATAACCGCAACCGCAGATAAAGCAAAAGCCCCGTTTGGGGCTTTTTTTATGAATAAATCCAAAAAGGGTTTGTAACAAATTGTGACTTGGATCGTTTTGATTGTAGTTAACCCAAATCTATTATCATGATTACATTATTAAAATCACCTATATATCGTGCGTTTATGGGTCTTGTGTTGGCTGTTACCAGTACACTATCGGCCCAAATCGAAACCCTGCCTTTTGAATTGTTGGACAACGGGCATGTTGTCATACAAGTACAAGTAAATGAGGATTCTGAAAAACTTTCATTTGTATTAGACACCGGAGCCACAACAGATTTGTTAAACAAAAAAACAGCTGAAAAACTAGGTATTGTTCCCAACTACCAACAAACTGCCACAGGCGCCAGTGGAGATGAAGTATACGATATCGCATTGTCTCAAAAGCTACGCCTTTCTGAAAAGGTACACATAGAAAACACCCATTTGGTGTTGATGGATTTGGAAAAACTCAATAGCAAATCGGAAAGGGAGTTCGATGGTATAATAGGAGCTTCCCTATTTAAAAAATATGTCAGCGTTATTGATTTTGAAAATCAACAATTGGTGCTGTACAACAAAATAGAAGAGGTGGATCTCAACGGTTTTACAGCCCTTCCATTTGTGTTTGATAATTTTATACCCATACCGCAGTTTGAAATGGCATTTACCTTGGGAAATGGAGAAATTGTTAAAGGCAAGGTGCTATATGATAGCGGCGCAGGGCTTTCATTTTTGTTTAACACCCCTTTTGCAGAGACGCATCGGATTGTTGAAAAATCTGAAAAAAGTATCAAGGCCGTGATTTCCGTGGGGCTCACAAGTACAGAAGTGACAGAAGAAGGTGTTTTGCTAAAAAATGTTGAGTTGGGTGGCTACAGTTTTAACACTTTAGTAGGACGCATTACAGATAGCAAGAGTGGGGTATCATCGTTTGAAGGCTATGCTGGTATTTTAGGAGCCCAAATTATCAAACGGTTTACCACCGTTTTGGACTACGAAAACAAAATCATCTATCTCAAACCCAATTCCTTTTTTAACAAACCCTTTAAACGCCCACTAAGTGGGATTTCTCTCCATAAAAAAGAGGATGCCATATTTTTAAATACTGTCATTTCCTCAAGTCCAGCCTATAAAAAAGGTCTTCGGGCTGGAGACAAAGTGGTTTCCATTGACGGTGTCGTTAGTGGCAACCTTAAACAATACAGAAAATTGCTCCTTCAAGAAAACAAGAAAGTAGAGTTGGTTGTTATTTCTGAAGAAGGTGCCGAAAAAACAGTCAAAATTCGACTTGAGCCCCTACTCTAATGGGGCTTCACATGTTTTTGGGTTTGTGATATTTTTGTTAAGTTGGTAACTATTTTTAAAACCATTGTTGTGAAATTTTTACCCACTTGCCTACTCTTTTTTGTTTTTAGCAGTGTGTTTGCTCAAGACCGTATCACGGGCAAACTCTTCGCCACACGCTCTGAGGTGATTGCTCAAAACGGCATGGTAGCCACCAGCCACCCCCTTGCAACCCAAATTGGAGTAGACGTCCTCAAAAAAGGGGGCAACGCCATCGACGCAGCCATAGCAGTCAACGCTGCTCTAGGGCTTATGGAACCAACAGGTTGTGGTGTGGGAGGTGATCTGTTTGCAATCATATGGGACCCCAAAACACAAAAACTCTACGGGCTCAATGCCAGTGGACCCGCCCCTATGGATCTGACCCTAGAGGATTTTCAACAACAAGGTTTTGAAAGTATTCCCTATTATGGCGCTTTGCCTGTGAGTGTGCCAGGAGCCGTAGCAGGCTGGTTTGCCATGCACGAAAAGTTTGGTTCATTGCCCATGGAAACACTCTTAGGTCCTGCCATTTCTTATGCCGAAACAGGTTTTCCGCTTACCGAACTGATTGGCTACTACATACAACGCTCTGTAAACAGCTTTTTGCGTGCCGGCTATCCAAACATCCAAGAGACCTATATCGACCAGAACAACGGGGTGCTTCCAAGAGAGGGAGAAATCTACATAAACCCTTATTTAGCCAACACTTACCGCAAAATCGCCTCTGATGGCATAAATGGTTTTTATAAGGGAGAAATCGCCAAAGCCATCGCTGAAGTGGTACAAAAAGAGGGTGGTTTTTTGACTGAAAAAGATTTGGCACAATTTGAGCCTGAGTGGGTCGAGCCTGTTTCTGTCAGTTACAGGGGTTATGATGTATGGGAACTGCCACCGAATGGACAAGGAATTGCCGCTTTACAGATGCTTCAAATTTTGGAGGCCTATGATTTTTCACAGATTCCCTTTGGCAGTGCAGAACATTTGCACTTGTTTACCGAGGCCAAAAAACTGGCTTTTGAAGACCGCGCCAAATACTATGCCGATATGGATTTTGCCCAAGTGCCCGTGTCTGAGCTTTTATCTGACGAATATGCCGCAGAGAGAAGAGCAAAAATTGGAACCAGGGCTAGTACCTACGAGGCAGGTGTCATCAGTCAGGGAGAAACGATATATATGACGGTAGCAGACAAAGAGGGTTATATGGTGTCACTCATCCAAAGCAATTATTATGGAATGGGTTCGGGTATCGTTCCAGAAAAAACAGGTTTTATGCTGCAAAACCGTGGGGCTTTGTTTAGCCTCGACCCTGAACATGCCAACGTATACGCACCCGGAAAAAGACCTTTTCATACAATTATCCCAGCCTTTATCACCAAAGATGGGCAACCCTTTTTGAGTTTTGGGGTTATGGGTGGGGACTTCCAGCCCCAAGGACACACACAAATTGTAATGAATATCATAGATTATGGAATGAATACCCAAGAAGCCGGTGATGCACCGCGTTGGGATCATACGGGTTCTTCTAGTCCAAGAGGCGATTTGGCAGAGGACCGAGGACAAATTCGGGTAGAGTCAGGTATTTCGTATCGTACCATCCGAGAATTAATGAGTAAAGGGCACGATGTAGGCTATACTCGGGGTGCCTTTGGAGGCTACCAAGCCATACTTTGGGATGCCAAAAACCGAGTCTACCGCGGGGCATCGGAAAGCAGAAAAGACGGCCAAGTCAGTGGATATTAATCGTAAAATGTGGACATGAACAAAACAACACTTCTTATCTTTGCACTTCTTGTAGTTAATTGTACAACTGATATGCAGATTGACCCTCCGGTTGCAAAAAAAATTGAGAAAACACTCCAAATCCACGGCGACACACGCATTGACCCATACTTTTGGATGCGACTAAGTGATACACAAAAAGAAGCTGAAACGCCTGACAACCAGACCCAGGACGTTTTGGATTACCTACATGCCGAAAATGACTACCTCAAAAAGGTGATGAAACCCACCGAAAAGCTCCAAGAGACTTTGTACGAAGAAATCGTGGGTCGCATCAAACAAGACGATGCATCCGTACCCGTATCTGTCAATGGATATACCTATTATACCCGCTTTGAGAAAGGCGAGGACTATCCCTACTATTGCCGAAAGCAAAACACAGACAATGCGGAAGAAGAAGTGATGCTTAACGGTCCCGCAATGGGTAAAGATCAAAGCTATTTTGCGGTAGGCGGGAGAAGTGTAAGCGAGAACAATCGCTTCTTGGCATATGGAGTCGATTGGGTATCTCGCAGAGAATACACCCTCTACTTCAAAGACCTGACTACGGGTGAGTTATTAGAAGACAAAATTGAAAACACGACGGGCAGCGTGACTTGGGCCAATGACAACCAAACGGTTTTTTATGTCAAAAAAGACCCTCAGACACTACGTGCCAACCAAATCTACAAACACAGATTGGGTACCGATACCAGCCAAGACGAGTTGGTCTACGAAGAAACCGACGAAACCTTCTCTTGTTGGGTTTATAAAACCAAATCTCGTGACTATCTGATGATAGGGTCCAGTCAAACCCTTTCGACAGAATTTCGGTTTTTAGACGCCAATAAGCCCGATGGCGTATGGAAGGTCGTACACCCTAGAGAGAGGGAATTGGAATATTTTGTGGATCATTTTGGAGATGATTTTTATATCGTCACCAACTGGGAGGCTAAAAATTTTAGGCTGATGAAAACCCCTGTGAGTCGCTGTGACAAAGTCAATTGGGAAGAAATTATACCGCATCGTTCCAATGTGCTTTTGGAGGACATCGAGATTTTTAAAGATCACTTGGTAGTTACAGAAAGAGAAGACGGCCTGACGCGCTTGCGTGTGATTCAATGGGCGGACAATAGTGAGCATTATATCTCCTTCAACGACCCTACCTACGCGGCATGGATTTCGGCCAATCCAGAATTTAACACAAGCCTATTGCGCTATGGCTACAGCTCGCTAACTACCCCGACTGCCATCTATGATTATGAACTCAACAGCCGGGAGCGTACCCTAAAAAAACAAGACGAGGTTTTGGGTGGCACCTTCGACAGCGCCAATTATGTTTCTGAACGTATTATGGCGCCCAGCCGAGATGGCGAAACCATGGTGCCTATTTCTATTGTATACCACAAAGACTATCAAAAAAAGGGTGATGAGCCCTTGTTGCTTTATGGATATGGTTCTTATGGCAATACCATAGACCCTTGGTTTAGCTCTTCGCGCTTGAGTCTGCTTGACCGTGGCTTTGCCTTTGCCATTGCCCATATTCGAGGGGGTCAAGAAATGGGAAGGTCATGGTATGAGAACGGTAAAATGCTCAACAAAAAAAACACATTTTACGATTTTATAGACTGCGGACAGCACTTGGTTGACATGGGCTATACCAGCACTAAGCATTTGTATGCGCAAGGGGGTAGTGCAGGCGGGTTGCTCATCGGAGCAGTCATCAATATGGCACCACAGCTATGGAACGGTGCCATTGCAGCCGTTCCTTTTGTAGATGTGGTATCGACCATGTTGGACGAAACCATACCGCTCACCACTTTTGAGTTTGACGAATGGGGCAATCCCAAAGACAAGCAATATTATGACTATATCAAGTCGTACTCTCCCTACGACAATGTGGTAGCTCAAGACTATCCGCATTTGCTTATCACAACCGGGTACTGGGACAGCCAGGTACAGTATTGGGAGCCTGCCAAATGGATTGCCAAACTGCGTGACACCAAAACCGATAGCAACACCCTAATCATGGACTGCAATATGGAAGTAGGACACGGGGGAGCCTCAGGACGTTTCAAACGATTTAAAGAAGTTGCGCTATCTTATGCGTTCCTATTGCATTTAGAAAATCAATAAAAAATACCCCTATTTGTAACCTTTTGGATACTGTGAACGTATAACCACTGAAAAAGCACAGAAATCCTTAGATGAGACAGTTAAAAATCACGAAGCAGGTTACCAACAGAGAAACCGCTTCACTAGATAAATATTTACAAGAAATTGGTAAGGTAGACCTCATTACTGCCGAACAAGAAGTTGAATTGGCCCAGCGCATTAAAGCTGGCGACCAGATTGCGCTTGAAAAACTCACCAAAGCCAACTTGCGTTTTGTGGTATCGGTAGCCAAGCAGTACCAAAATCAGGGTCTTACCCTACCCGACCTAATCAACGAAGGAAATTTGGGGCTTATCAAAGCTGCCAAACGATTCGATGAAACTCGTGGTTTTAAATTCATATCCTATGCCGTTTGGTGGATTCGCCAATCGATCCTACAAGCACTGGCTGAGCAATCTCGGATTGTGCGCTTGCCTTTGAACAAAATTGGCTCTATCAACAAAATCAACAAAACCTATGCCTATCTAGAGCAAGCGCATGAGCGCGTCCCTTCTGCCGAAGAAATCGCTAAAGAGCTAGATATGACAGTCTCTGATGTTAAGGAATCGATGAAAAATACAGGGCGACATGTGTCCATGGATGCGCCTTTGGTAGAGGGCGAGGACTCGAACCTCTATGATGTATTGCGAAGTGGAGAATCTCCCAATCCAGATAAAGAACTTTTACATGAATCGCTACGTACAGAAATCAGCCGTGCGTTGGAAACCCTGACCCCTCGTGAGTCAGATGTGGTGCGTCTGTATTTTGGGCTTGGAAACCAACACCCCATGACCTTGGAGGAAATCGGAGAAACCTTTGACCTTACCCGCGAACGGGTCCGTCAGATCAAAGAAAAAGCCATTCGAAGACTCAAACACACTTCTCGAAGTAAAATCCTTAAAACCTATTTGGGCTAATGGGTCAGGTTCGCATTGCACCTTCTATGTTGGCAGCCGATTTTGCCAACCTACAGCGAGATACAGAAATGGTCAATAACAGCGTTGCTGACTGGTTTCACCTCGATATCATGGATGGGGTATTTGTGCCTAACATCTCTTTTGGGATGCCTGTCATCAAGTCCATTGCGGAACATGCCAAAAAAACACTCGATGTACACTTGATGATTGTCGACCCGGATCGCTACATCCATACTTTTGCGGATTTGGGTGCCGATGTGCTTACGGTTCATTTGGAAGCTTGTACCCACTTGCATCGCACCGTGCAGTCTATCAAACAAGCAGGCATGCAAGCCGGTGTGGCCATCAACCCACATACGCCCATCTCTTCGCTTGAAAGTATCATCAAGGAAGTGGATTTGGTATGCGTGATGAGTGTCAACCCCGGTTTTGGAGGTCAGTCTTTTATAGAAACTACTTACGACAAAGTGAAATCACTTCGACAACTTATAGAGGTAAATCATTCCACAGCCCTAATCGAAATCGATGGTGGCGTGACCAGCGCCAATGCTTCCGCTTTGGCAGAAGCCGGTGCCAACGTGTTGGTAGCGGGGAGTTTTGTGTTTCGATCTGAAAATCCAACAGAAACCATAGCCAGCTTGTCTGCCCAAGTAAACGCTTAGGTATGCCAGTAGTCTTGGGCTTGATGAGTGGTACTTCTCTTGACGGCCTAGACCTTTGTTGTGTCTCTTTTTCGGAAGATTTACAAGATTTTGAAATCCTTGCCACTGACACCATTTTATATAACAAAAATTGGCAACAGCAACTTGAGCAAGGTTTTTTTTCTGACACCAAGACTTTAAAAGCACTTGATGTAAGCTATGGTGCATTCATTGGGCAAGAAGTCCTTCGATTTGTCAAAGACAATAATCTCGGCACCATTGACCTTATTGCATCGCATGGCCATACCATTTTTCACAAACCAGACAAGGGAATCACACTACAAATCGGTGACGGAAAGCAAATAGCCAAGCTAACACAAATTCCTGTGGTTTATGATTTTAGACAGGCAGATGTGGAATTGGGTGGCCAAGGGGCGCCTTTGGTACCTATGGGCGATGCTTACCTTTTTGGGCAATATGATGCCTGCCTAAACCTCGGAGGCTTTGCCAATATCTCATATACCCAAAATCAGCAGATTCTTGCCTTTGACATTTGCGCATGCAATCTGGTACTCAATAGATTGGCCAATAAAATGGGTATGCCCTATGACAATAAGGGTGCTGCGGCTGAGGGAGGAAGTTTTAATACATTGTTATATAAGCAGTTAAGCACTATAGATTATTACCAACAAAAAGCACCTAAATCATTAGGGAGAGAATTTGTTGAAGATGTACTATGGCCATTGATTGAACACAGAACTCCATCTGAAGGCCTACACACCTATACCCAGCATGTTGCACAACAAATTGGTCAAACGCTTGAAGATATCGCGGTCAAATCTTGTCTGGTTACAGGTGGGGGTGCTTTTAACAGCTATTTGATAGGTCAAATACAATCACATTCTCAATGTGAGATATACATTCCCGATGAGCGTATCATTTCTTATAAAGAGGCCCTAGTGTTTGCTTTGCTAGGTTGGCTACGCTACAAGGGAAAAAACAATGTTTTTGCCAGTGTCACAGGGGCTTCTCATGACCACAGCACTGGACGGATTGCCATGCCTTGAAATCTGTTACAAATTGTGTAACTTCATACCCAAATCGTTATAATTTTTTAATTTGAGTGTTTTTAAAACAAATCCTTGTACTTCCAATCATTTAGAAAATGGATGAAGACTAAAACCTAGCAGCCCAAATGAAAAGTCCCATTCTCATCATCTTATTATTGTTGTTGACAGGTTGTAAAGTAAACCAGTTTACGGGAAAGAAAACCTTTAATCTGTATGGAAACGAGCAAATATTCCCCATGGCGTTTCGAGAATATGATACTTTTTTATCAGAACACGAGGTAATTCATGGAACTGCAGACAGCGAACGCATTCAGCAAATCGGCATTAAAATAGCCGATGCGGCTCAAGCATACTTTGAATACAAGGGCATGCCTAATTATTTGGAAGATTATGCTTGGGCATACAATTTGGTTGAGGACGAAACCGTAAATGCTTGGTGTATGCCAGGGGGTAAGATCGTGTTTTATACAGGCATTTTACCCATTGCTGCCAATGACGATGGCATCGCTGCGATTATGGGACACGAGATAGCCCATGCCTTGGCCGATCATGGCGCCCAACGTATGAGTGCCTCGACCTTACAGATAGCGGGTGCTGCCATAACAGATCGCATAACCCAAAATGAATCTGATGAAAAAAGAGCGGTTTTTATGCAAGCCTATGGCGTGGCTAGTACAGTCGGCGGCATGCTGCCTTTTAGCAGAAAACACGAAAGCGAGGCGGACAAAATTGGGTTGCAACTCATGGCCATAGGAGGGTATGATGTTCATGAAGCGCCAAAGCTATGGGAACGTATGAAAGCCGCCTCCAAAGGAGGTACACCTGCGTTTTTGAGCACGCACCCAAGTGAGGAAACCCGAATTGACAACCTAAAAAAATGGATTCCTGAAGCGCAACAAATTGCTCTAGAAGTCACAGGTTCAAAATAATCTGGTATGATACAAATTTTTATCACAGGTGGCACTTTTGACAAAAGTTATGACTCTGTCAATGGGCAACTCTATTTCAAAAAAACCCATCTGCCCGAGATGTTGGAGCGCAGTCGCTGTAGTTTGGATGTTGACATACAAACACTGATGATGAAAGACAGTTTGGAAATGAGTAATAAAGATGTAGAATCTGTGGTTGAAGCCTGTCAAGAGTGTCCATCACAGCTCATTATAATCACACATGGTACTGACACCATCACCCAAACCGCTGCTGCTTTGGCCAAAGCAGACTTAGGGAAAACCATCGTATTGACAGGCGCCATGATTCCTTATGCGTTTGGAAGCTCTTCGGATGGCTTTTTCAACCTGGGCTGTGCTTTGGCTTTTGTACAAACCCAAAAACCCGGTGTCTATGTGACCATGCAAGGACAATGCTTTGATTGGAATCAGGTCAAAAAAGACAAAGAAAAAGGTATTTTTTATAATCTATAAACCCCCAATATTATGAACACAACCTCCTACACAGACGGCTTTTTTTCGGTTGATCCGACACATGGATTTTTACCCATAGAAAAACCACTAACTGAGCTGCCAAAACCCTATGCCCCCCTGCAAAACGTATTGACCAACATGCCCACGCTGACAGATGAGGGCAAGCCTGGGCTGTTGGCCCAAGAAGGTGCGATAGAAACTGCCGTGAACAAACTCCCAAACTTTGTTGAACAGGTTTCCAAAGAATCTCATCCTTTTGTACTGCAAGCTTTGTTTAGGGCCTACGCATTTGTGGCTTCGGCTTATACCTTGGCACCTGCCCACCATCATTATCTAAAAAAAGGGACCTATGGTAAGGCGCATGGGAAATTACCTAAAAATATTGCGCAACCTTTTGTGGCAGTAGCCGAAAAACTCGAGGTCTATCCTTGGTTGGATTATCATTACGCTTACTCTCTTGGAAACTATAAAAAATTGGACGCAACAAAAGGGATGAATTGGGAAAATCTCGGTATGTGTGTCAAGTTTTCAGGTCTTCCCGATGAGCGTGGATTTATCATGTTGCATGTGGATATCAATCAATATTCCCCAAGCCTAGTTGGGGGTGTATTTGCCGCATTAGAAAGCAAAGAACCTGCTACTCTTAACCAAGCCTTGGAAAGTTTGGTAGGCACGATGAAACACATCAATGCACGCAGAAAGCTGATGTGGGAAGCTTCGCGCTGGAAACATTACAACGATTTTAGGGCTTTTATCATGGGTATCAAAGGCAATGATGATATTTTTGGACATGGACTTATTTATGAGGGTGTTTGGGACGAGCCCAAAGCCTTCAGAGGTCAGACAGGTGCTCAAGACAACATCATCCCGACCATGGATATTTTTAGCGGCGTTATCGCCCACTATCCTGAAAACGATCTAACGCGCTACCTGATGGACTTGCGTAGCTATCGCCCCAAATGCATCCAAAAGTTTCTGGAAGACTTGCGCCAAAATATGTCTGAAAAGCCTCTTTTATATACCTTAAAAGAAGATAGCAATTACGAAGGAGCTGTGCATTTGTTGGCACTATTAGAAGAAATCTACTTGTTCAGAAATGGGCATTGGCAATTTGTACAGAAATATATCATGCAAAACACCGCATATCCCAAAGCAACAGGGGGCACACCCATCACATCTTGGATCCCAAATCAGATCAAGGCAGTATTGTCTGCCATGATGCAAACCCATGACATGATCGATCCCAAATTTAAACCTGAAGAAAGAGAGGAATGGGTGATGGGGTTTAGCCGAAAAGTGAGTCTGCTCAATAAGCAATTAGAATTGCTCCAAGTAAAGCAATTTGATCCTAAAAAGGTATTTGACCTCAACCAACAGATGCGTTTGAGAGATTTTTGAACACCAAATATGTATCGGCTTGATTACAAGTGAGGCATATCATCCAGTATGAAATGGTATATTTGAAAAATATTTGACTGCCCATCCAATCTTATATCCATGTGCGCCCTTGTCAAATGATGAAAGACATTTTAAGCCACGCAAAAAAAAACACTTTACAATCCTCTTAGGAATCGTGTTAAAAGATGTAAAGAGCACGTTGCCTATGCCTATTTTTTGGCCAAAAAAAACCAACGATTTTACAGTAACTTATCCTCAAAAAGAGATTCAAAAAAACCACTTAAAAAACTATTATATGTCGGAAGTGGTCGGTCTGCGCTGGAGTATAAAGATCACAACCTAGAAGGGGTAGAAATTTTGACCGTCAACAACTCACACAAGGCGTTTGAAGGCCGGGTTGATTACTATTTGTGTTCGACTGACTTTCCCAACAAAAACAAACCTGACTCCACCAAGTATGGTGAGTTGGTGTTAAAGCCCAAGTATTTCTATGGGGTTTTGAGTCATGCGCGTTTTTTCAACCTACCCTTTAGGCCCAATGTGGGCAAGACCATCTTTTTGGATGGTTTGTATTGGGCCATGGCCAAGGGGTTTGATGAAATTTTTCTGTTGGGTTTTGATCACGACTACAACCCCAATCGAGTTAAAAAATGGGACGGAAAACACATCGGAAATGAGGAAAAGTTAAAAGAAATGTTTTCGGGAAAAAATGAGGAGCCCGACGCCTTTTATGGTCAAAATACCCCTGACCCTTTACGGCATGGAAAACACAACTTGAGCCAGATGTTTGAAGATGCACAACACCACGCTTCGATTTATGGATGTAAGGTTATCAACCTATCGACTCGTAAAGGTGGGATTGAGGTGTTTGAAAGAAGAGATTCGATTTGAAGAACAAATGATTGTATAAAAGTAGGACCCTTTGATTTTTAGAATACATAAGAACATAAAACAATTTTACTACGCCTACAATGCTTTAAAACTCCTGATTCCAAACTTTTTATACAGGAAAAGGCTTGCTAAAAAGCTCACAGAATATCAATCCTCAGACAGAGAATACATAAACCAGCGTGTGCGCTATTACAACCGTTTAGAGGAGCAAGTTGGCTTGCCTGAATGGGTTAGGCCTACATCGGCTTTGAAACTAGGAAAAAAACACAATACTTATTTTTTTGACAGTTATGCTATTGCACGCTATTTCAGTCTCGATCTCAAAGTACATTTTCTGTTTGGTGACATCATTGATATTCCTCAAATACCTTCTGTAGTGAAATCAAGACCCATTAGTGACCATAACCAAAACGCTGTTTTGTTAAAACTTAACAAGGTTAGGCACTTTATCTTTACCAAAGACAAGAATCGTTTTGAGGACAAAAAGAACATGCTCATTGGGCGGGGTGGTGTTGGGAATCATAAGCCCAAAAGAGTTGTTTTTTACGAAAAGTACTTTAACCATCCATTGTGTGATTTGGGGCAGATTAATAAAAATACACCCCACGACCATTGGTATAAAAAGAAAATGTCAATTGAAGCGCATTTAAAATATAAGTTTGTATTGTGTTTGGAGGGTATTGATGTCTCCACCAATCTCAAATGGGTCATGTCTTCAAACTCCGTAGCCGTAATGCCCAAGCCCACCATGGAAACTTGGTTTATGGAAGGAACCTTGGTTCCAAATTTCCATTACATTGAAATCAAAGAAGACTATTCGGATTTGGAAGAAAGACTCAATTATTATATCGACCATCCTCATAAATGTTTGGAAATCATCAAAAACGCCAATGCGTATGTGGATCAGTTTAAGGACGTAAAACGTGAGCGACTGATTTCACTGTTGGTGTTGGAAAAATATTTTAAAAAGACGCAGCAAATAAAGTCTTCAGCTGTCTGATCATTACATATTAGCAACGTAAAGTTTCAATTACTTATTCGAAATCTAGCTGGTACTTGTCTGTCAGTGCTTGGATTTTATCTTTTGAGATATGATTGGATTTCCGCAACAACACAAGATTGTCTACTCGGTCGATAATTTCATAAGCTTGTAGTACGTCTTGATAATTGGGTCTGTGGAAATCGTGAATCAACACGCTGTCATTGTCACTAAGCAATGAGTGAATGCGCAAGGCAGTCAACACACGACAACGCCCGTCCAAAAAGACTACATTATGGGAGTCGTTGTTGTTGGTGATATGCGAGTCAAAAACCCTACTGATTTGGTCTGCGTGTTTTTTGGTTTTTTCTATAGGTCGGCCATATTTGGCGGTTCTACCTACTGGAATATGAGAGACTCTAGGCGCTTTTAGCAAGCTGTTCATATAGTGGGCGTATCCGGCGGAAGTTTCATAGGCATGGAAGCCTAACCCGAGTCTTTCGACGATTAGCGTACTTCCTCCTGATCCGCTTTCTAAATAAAGGGCTGAAGTATTTTGGGCCAAAAAATCTTTAAAAAATCGGTACTCTTTAAACGTCATTTTGGGCACCATCAGGGTACGATCTGCCCTATGAAACCCGACCTTGTTAAGGTATTTTTTAAGTCTAAATCGAAAATGAAAAATAAGAGATGTCACTTTAAATTTCTAGAAAATGTTCCTCAAAAATAAAAATATATATATTAACTATATAACACAACATTGTAGGATTATTTACAAAGTTCACAACTAATCAATAACTCTCATTATTTGGGTTTAGTTGACAATCAAAAAGCTGTTTTTGATTTATACTTTTCACCTGGATTAAGTCTGACTGATGGAAAATTTTCCTGATTTGGGGAGTCGGGATAGTGCTGGGTTTCCAAATGCATATAAGAATGGATATTCCAAATGAAATCATTGCTAGATCCCTAAAAAAAGCTGCTGATACAGGTCTTCAAATACATTTGTCTGAGGTTGATATTATCTTCAACTCTCATGACGACTCTAAAGGTGGTGGAATTCAACTTTACGATCATTTGACTGAAGAAATGAAATGAGCACAAGCGCAAAAATATGCCGACTTGGTAAATATGTATCAAAACATTGTGCCAAAAGAGCAGCAATATGGAATAACATTTTGGGGGTTTAATGATCGAGATACTTGGATTCGAAGATTTTTTAAA
>JBMYKI010000008.1:0-31497 GCA_049595235.1 Flavobacteriaceae bacterium | reverse complement strand
TAACCAGGGCCTGAAAATCTTTTTCTGCCAAATCAACCCCTTTATTTAAACCTTGTAAAACACCGCTTCCTATGGTGTTCATTTTGGAATGAAACTCTACATTCAGCACCCCATCCCCTAAATCAATTAAAGAACATTCAGGGTTTTCCCATACTGTGTGCGTTTGTCTGCTGTGATCCAAAATCAAAAAGGCCTCTTGCCCTGGAATTACCTTGTGTTTTTTGGAGGGGATGTCATAATAGCGTCGGGTGCCTTTATCTAGGTCGTAGAAAGACTTTTGTTGGTCAGCAATCAATTCGGAAATCCAATCGGCTACTTTATGACCAGCTTCTTTGATCAATTCAACTCCTTTTTCCAATCCTATGGCATCCCAGATTTCAAAAGGACCATGGGTCCATCCGAAACCGGCTTTCATGGCATCATCTATCCGATATAATTCGTCCGAAATCTCAGGAATTCTGTACTGTACATACGCAAATAGTTCTCCAAAGTTCTTGCGATAGAAGGCGGCAGCTTTGTCTGTGCCTTCTGTTAAAACAGCATACCGATCCTCGAGAATATCAATGGATTTAGTTTTCTCGAGGGTGGCAAACTGCGCTCTTTTTCTCTTTCTGTAGTCCATGGAGTCTAGGTCCAATGTCAGGATCTCAGACTTTCCGTCTTTGTTTTTTGATTTTTTATAAAATCCCTGTCCGCTTTTAGAGCCTAGCCACTGCTTGTCCATCATCTCGGCTATAAAATCGGGGAGCTTAAAAACATCTCTCCGTTCGTCTTCGGTGCAATGTTCGTGCAGACCGTTGGCTACGTGAACAAGTGTGTCTAAACCTACTACGTCGACAGTTCGGAAAGTAGCCGATTTCGGACGGCCAATTACTGGTCCTGTGAGTTTATCTATTTCTTCTATGGTCAGCCCCATATCTTTGACCTGATGGAACAGACTCTGAATACAAAAAATACCAATCCGGTTTCCAATAAAGGCCGGGGTGTCTTTGGCCAAAACAGACTGTTTGCCCAAAAAACGGGTTCCGTAGTCCATTAAAAATTCTGTGACCTCCTTTTTGCATTTGGGCCCAGGGACTACCTCAAAAAGTTTTAGGTATCGTGGGGGATTGAAGAAGTGGGTGACAGCAAAATGTTGTTGAAAATCTTTAGATCGTCCCTCATTCATTAGCGCTATTGGGATACCCGAAGTATTCGAGGTTACCAAAGTTCCGGGTTTTCTGTGCGCCTCAATGCGCTCAAAAATTTGTTGTTTGATATCTAGTCTTTCAACTACTACTTCTATGATCCAGTCCACGTCGCCGATGCGACCTATGTCGTCGTCAATGTTTCCTGTGGCAATTCGATTCGAAAATTTAGAGTGATACAGTGGGGCAGGATTGCTTTTGATGGCTTTGTTAAGGTTGTCGTTGACGATTCGGTTTCTGACAGCAGTGTCATCAATAGTCAAGCCTTTCTTTGATTCAATTTCATTGATTGATGATGGTATGATGTCCAACAGCAAAACCTCTACTCCGATATTGGCAAAGTGACAAGCAATACCAGAACCCATGATACCAGAACCAATGACAGCTATTTTGTTAATTCTTTTATTCTTCATGAAACACTCACTTCTTTGATTTTGAATATGCTTTTGTCTTCTAATTTGCCCATGATCACATTGGCAACTTTGTGAAATGTGTTGAGTTCGCTTTCACTGATAGATTCCTCAATGATTTCGTTGAATTTTTTGACCAAAGACTTCGAAAAAGTTCTTTTTTCTAGACCATCTTTAGTGAGTTTGATAATAACACCTCGGCCATCTTCAGGATTAGGCTCTCTTTTTATCAATCCCTTTTCTTCCATAGATTTCAGAGTTCTTGAAAGACTCGTGGCCTCCATGCCCATACGCGGTCCCAAAGAGGTAGAGGGCACCCCATCCTCGGTGTCTATGCTTAATAGCGCCAGTCCTGTGGCCATGGTTGCTCCGTACTTCAAAGCTTCTTCGTGATACATTTTTGCTACGGCTTGCCATGTGGCCCTAAGAACGTGATCTATTGTTGGATGTTGCATGTATCAAATGTATAAAAAAATACTATGCACGCATAATATATTGAAAAAAAAATGTCTACTACCCGTAGATTTTGTCAATTTGGGAGCTGTACTTACTAGAGACGATCTTTCTACGAAGTTTCATGGTAGGAGTGAGGTGACCTGCGTCTACACTCCAGACATCTGAGGTAAGATGAATCTTTTTTACTTTTTCCCATTGTGCAAAATTCGCATTAGCCTTTTCCACATCGGCCATTATGATGGAGGTTACTTCAGAATTAGATGACATTTCATCTGCACTCAATTCATTTTTTCCGTTATCACGCAACCACGTATTGACAGCTTCAAAATTGGGTTGGATAAGAGCTGCAGGATGTTTTTGACCTTCGCCAATTACCATTACCTGCTCGATATAGATGGACTGTTTGATGACATTCTCAATCACTTGCGGGGCTACATATTTCCCTCCAGATGTTTTGAACATTTCTTTTTTTCGATCTGTGATCTTCAGAAATCCATCTTCATCAATGTGACCAATATCACCCGTATGGAAATAACCATCTTTGATGACTTGGTTTGTTTTTTCTTCGTCTTTGTAATAGCCCATCATTACATTAGAGCCTTTGCAAAGAATTTCACCATCGTCGGCAATGGCAACCTCAACATTGTCTATCACGCGACCCACGGTTCCTATGCGGAAATTCCCATTACGCATATCGTTTACAGAAATTACGGGTGAGGTTTCGGTGAGTCCATAGCCTTCGCAAACGGCCATTCCTGCGGCAGTGAACACACGAGCCAAGCGAGGTTGAAGGGCGGCACTACCAGAAGCAATAAGTTCTAAATTGCCGCCAAGTGCAGCTTTCCATTTGTTGAAAATAAGTTTTCTAGCAACCTTAAGCTTAAGTTCATATAGCCACCCATTTTGGCCATAGGGTTCGTATTGTAGTCCCAAGTCTACAGCCCAGTTGAATAGTTTTTTCTTTACTCCGGTTAGTGTCTGGCCTTTGCCATAGATCTTGTCATAAAGTTTTTCCAACAAGCGAGGTACTGCGGTCATCACATTGGGGTGTACCTCATTAAGGTTTTCTCCTATGGTTTCAAGAGATTCTGCAAAATAGACCCGTGTGCCCGATAGTGTGTATAGGTAAATAAGCATTCGCTCATAGATATGACACAATGGTAAAAAGCTCAGTGCCACCGCCTTGCCAAACACTAAAGGCAAACGTGCTTGACTGGCCAGTGCGTTTGAAACAATATTATGGTGACTGAGCATCACTCCTTTGGGAGTGCCTGTGGTTCCCGATGTATATATGATAGTAGCTAAATCTTGTGGTTGTACAGCTTCCATTAAAGCTTGCACTCTAGGCTGATGGCTTGTTTCACCGCCGAGTTCCAATACTTCTGACCAATGGGCGCAACCCTCAATCGTATCAAAACTGTATACTTGCTCTAATTTGGGACATTTATCACGAATGGATTTGATTTTTTCGTAAACTTCAATATCAGAGACAAAGCAATATTTAGATTCGGAATGATTGAGTATGTAGGCATAATCCTCGGCTGTGATAGTTGGGTAAATAGGAACATCAACAGCTCCAATTTGTAATACGCCAATATCAACGACACACCATTCGGTTCGGTTGTTTGTGGAAATAAGCGCAATTTTGTCGCCTTTACCAACCCCTAGTTCTAGAAGTCCCCTACTTATTTGATTGGCTTTGGCCAGATATTCTTGGGTGGAAGTATGTTCCCAAACGCCATTATATTTAGTGTTCAACGCACAATCGATTGGATTCGAAAGTGCCTGTTGGTTCAGGATATCAAATAAGCGAGTTGGTTTGCTCATAAATCAGTAGTCCTACACAAATATGCATTTATTTCAGCAAAACAAAAAATGGAAACTCATATTAGCTTTTATTGTCAAGCCATTTTTTGGCTGCCACAAATGCTTCGATCCACGGACTGACCTGGTGATTTTGACCCTCTGGATATTGTGCCCAATTCCAAGGGAAAGTAGCCCGTTCCAGATGCGGCATCATAACTACGTGACGACCTTGTTTGTCACTCAAAATAGCGGTTCCAAAATCTGAACCGTTGGGGTTCGACGGATAAGCGTCGTAGCTGTATCTACCCACGATATTGTAATCTTTCTCATGTTTTGGTAGATGAAATTTTCCCTCACCATGTGCCGACCAAATCCCCAATCTAGACCCACTGAGCCCAGAAAACATGACCGTATCATTCTGACTGATATCAATGGTGCTAAACGTACACTCAAACTTACCAGAATCGTTGTGCATCATTCTGGGTTTTTCGTCGTGATCAGGGTGCAGTAGACCTAATTCAATAAATAGTTGACACCCATTACACACCCCCAAAGAAAGGGTGTCATTGCGCTTAAAAAATCGTTCGATTGCATTGCGTGCTGATGGATTGTATTTAAAAGTACCTGCCCATCCCTTTGCCGATCCCAAAACATCTGAATTGGAAAATCCGCCAACTGCCACTATAAACTGTACGTCACTCAAATCTTCTCGACCCGACATCAAGTCTGTCATATGGATGTCTTTGACCTCAAAGCCTGCCAAATGCATGGCGTAAGCCATTTCCCTTTCAGAATTACTTCCTTTTTCACGAATTACCGCTGCACGGACTTTTTTACCCTTTGGTTTGGGTAATTTTCCGTTAAAATTTTCTGGAAACACAAACTTAAGTGGGGTTTTATGATAAGACTCAAAACGTTCCTTCGCCAATGTTGGTGTTGATTGATGGGTGTCCATTAAATAGGATGTGTAGAACCAGTGGTCACGGTAAGTAGGAATGTGAAATTCAAGGTCTCTCATACCTATTTTCAAGGATAATTTGTTAGTTGTATTAACCTCGCCCAACTTTGTGAGTCTAACTCCAGATTTTTCGAGCTCTTGAGCAGTTTTCATGTCTGCTTGTATCAATAGTGCAGGATTTTCAGCATATAAAACACGCACATCTTCTCCAAGAGGGGATAAGTCTAGTGACATTCCAAGATTGTTTTCGGCAAAACACATTTCTAGCAAACTGGTTATCAAACCGCCAGAACCTATATCGTGCCCTGCAGCAATTTTTTCTTGCTTTACAGCCAATTGAATGGCATTGAATGTGTTTTTAAATACGTCAGTATTTATGATATCTGGGGTTTGGTTGCCTATTTGGGATTGCAACTGTGCAAATGCTGACCCTCCCAAATGAAAGTCTGAGTCAGACATTGTTACGTAGTAGATACTCCCTTTTCCGGGCTGCGCCACAGGGCGTACCAGCCTACTCACATCACAACAATGAGCAGAGGCAGAAATGATTACGGTACCCGGTGCCAAAACATCCTGGTCAGGATATTTTTGCTTCATCGAAAGCGAGTCTTTTCCTGTGGGGATGTTGATACCTAAAGCAATGGCAAATTCTGAACAAGCTTCAACAGCTTCATACAAGCGCGCATTTTCTCCTGGGTTGTTACAAGGCCACATCCAATTGGCTGACAGACTCACTGAAGACAGCCCTTCTTTGAGTGGTGCCCACACAATATTGGTCAATGCCTCTGCTATGGACAGTCTGCTTCCAGCGCCAGGACTTATCAGCGCACTTACTGGCGCATGACCAATAGAAGTTGCTATACCGTCTTGCCCCTTAAAATCGAGTGCCATCACACCACAATTAGCCAAAGGGAGTTGTAAGGAACCTACACATTGTTGTTGCGCAACCCGCCCGGTCACACATCGATCCACTTTGTTAGTCAACCAGTCCTTACACGCCACAGCTTCTATTTGCAACAAGTTCTTTACATCATCATAAACATGATTGTCATCCCATGCAACGGGCTCATATTGGGTGTGGATGGATTGATCTTTCAATTCTGTTTTGGGTGTTTTCCCAAAAAAATCAGCCAAAGACAGGTCAATGGGTTTGCTTTGGTTTTTTTCAGAAGCGACGACAAATTTCTGATCATCTGTTATTTGTCCGACTTCGAAAATGGGTGCGCGTTCACGTGCTGCTATTCGTTGGAGTTTGGGTAGGGTTTTGGGGCTAACAATCAGACCCATGCGTTCTTGCGATTCATTTCCTATGATTTCTTTCGCAGAAAGCGTTTGGTCACCTACAGGCAGCGCATCCATGTTGACATATCCACCTGTGTCTTCTACAAGTTCGGACAAGCAGTTGAGGTGACCACCTGCACCGTGGTCATGGATAGATATGATAGGATTTTTATCGGCTTCTGTCATAGCTCGGATAACATTCGCCACCCTTTTTTGCATTTCGGGGTTGGATCGCTGAACAGCATTGAGTTCAATTCCTGAGGAAAAGGCTCCTGTATTGGCCGAGGAAACAGCTGCTCCTCCCATCCCAATTCTGTAGTTGTCACCTCCTAAAACCACAATTTTATTCCCTTTTTTGGGTGTGTTTTTCTCACTGTGACTAGCATGCCCATATCCGATACCACCCGCCAACATGATGACTTTGTCAAATCCGATCAGTTGGTCTTGGTCTTGGTGTTCAAAAGTGGTTAGTGAACCGGCTATAAGTGGTTGACCAAATTTGTTTCCAAAATCACTTGCCCCATTCGAAGCTTTGATGAGAATATCCAGTGGGGTTTGGTATAACCAGGGACGCTCCTTGGTTTTTTCCCACGCACGTCCAGACTCCAATCTTGGGTAGGCCGTCATGTAGACTGCGGTTCCTGCTAATGGAACCGATCCAATACCCCCAGCCATGCGATCACGAATCTCACCACCCGAACCAGTAGCAGCACCGTTAAAAGGCTCCACGGTGGTGGGAAAGTTATGGGTTTCGGCTTTGAGTGAAATTACCGAAGGAATCGTTTTGGTTTTATAGGCACTTGCAGTTTCTGCATCTTCGGGAGCAAATTGTTCTATGGTTGGACCTTGGATAAAGGCTACATTGTCTTTGTAGGCTGAGACCAAATTTTCAGGGTTTGCCTTCGATGTTTTCTTTATCAACTGAAAGAGAGAATCTTTTTTGGTGTTTCCATCTATGGTAAAGGAGCCATTGAAAATTTTGTGACGACAATGTTCTGAATTTACCTGAGAAAAACCGAAGACCTCAGAGTCGGTTAACGGGCGACCCAATTGTTTGGCAAGTGTTTTTAAGTATTCAATTTCATCTTCGTTTAGAGCCAGTCCTTGCGATTGGTTATAGGTTTCAATATCTTCTATTTCCAGCACTGGTTCAGGTACAATTTCAACAGCAAAAAGTCTCTGGTCGAGATTGTTGAATTTTTGAAATAGCATGGGGTCTATTTCGGTTTCCTGATTCAATACAGTAAATTGCTCGATACGCATTATGCTGTTGATTCCCATGTTTTGCGTAATTTCTACTGCATTGGTACTCCAAGGAGTTACCATAGTAATTCGGGGTCCAACGAAGGAGCCTTCCAAAATGGATTTATTGATATAAGGCGCATCACCAAACAACCATCTCAATTTTTCTTTGGTGAGTTCGTCTAGAGGGGTTTGAGTTTGTAGTGCATAGACACGCTCGCTAGGATTCCCAAAAAAACAGATCATCAGCTAATGGTTGTGTATGCAAAATTACACATTATCGATTGGTATAAAGCTTTGTTTTTTGCTAAAAAACCGTGTGTTTTTAGCTAATTTATCAACAAACCACTTTTCGAATAAGACGTGCCATATAAAAACCGTCAAACCCCGATGCTGCAGGGCTGACAATCACTTCTTTGTCCAATTGAAAATTTTGTCCAGTGTCCGAGTTCAAAAATTGTTGTATTTGATCTTGGTTTTCTTGCTTTAGTATGGAACACGTAGCGTAGATAAGGTAGCCCCCAACCTTCACCATACTAGCATAGCTATTGAGAATCTCTTGTTGCGTTTGGGTTATCTTTTCTAAAAAATCAGGTTGAATTTTCCATTTGGCATCTGGATTTCTTCGCAGTACACCCAATCCGGTACAAGGCGCATCAATGAGTACCCTGTCGGCACGCCCTTTGAGTTTTTTAATGGTTTTGGTAGAAGTAATCAATTTTGTGGTGATGTTATGTGCCCCAGCTCTCCGTGCGCGTCTTTTGAGTTCATGAAGTTTATGGGCATAAATATCCATCGAGGTAATTTGTCCCTTGTTTTCCATCAGGGCTGCCAAGTGCAAGGTTTTTCCGCCTGCGCCCGCACATGCATCAATCACTTGCATGCCTGGCGCAACCTGACAAAAGTGTGCTACCTGCTGTGAGGATGCATCCTGAACTTCAAACCAACCTCGTTTGAAAATATCGGTATCAAACACATTTGTGCGTTCCTCAAGAATCAAAGCGTCGGAGTGTTCTTGTGTCCATTGCGTTTGAATGTTCTCATCTCGCAAGGCATTTTGCAACAGTTTTGGATTTGTTTTTAGTCGGTTTACTCTGAGAACCACTTTAGCGGGTGTGTTGAGAGCTGTAAGCTCTTTCTCCCATTTTTTTACCCCCAAGTTTTGTACTCCAATATCATCAATCCAGTCGGGAATTGAATTCGCATATACACGTTCTTTTTTGAGTTCATCAAATTTTCCTTTGATACGTCGGGTGGGAACTTTGGAAAATGTGGGCCAGTCAGGAAGGGCTATTCCCATCAACACCCATCGAACAGTAAGTATCCGCCACAAATCGTCATTCGTAAATGGCGCTTTCACTTCCGCGATGGCAGCATATAGTCTTTTCCAACGAATGACCTCATAAGTGTTTTCGGCTACAAATGCACGGTCTCGTTTTCCCCAACGTTTGTTCGATTTTAGGGTTTTCGCAATCACCTTATCTGCCTGCTTCCCTTGGTTAAAGATGACATCTAAGTTGGTGACAACACCCAACACCAAATTTCGGTGTAAACGTGTGGAAGGTTCTTTTTTGGGCATTGTTATTCGAATGATTGAAGGTCGATCAGCTTTTTGTAGGCACCATTTTTTGCAATCAAGACATCGTGTTTGCCTTGCTCAACTATTTTACCCTTTTGCAACACCACGATATGATCAACAGATTGAATCGTTGACAATCGATGTGCGATAACCAGCGAGGTGCGATTTTTCATCATTTTGGTAAGTGCATCCTGCACCATGCGTTCACTGGCGGTGTCAAGGGCAGATGTGGCCTCGTCCAAAATCATGATTGGTGGGTTTTTTAATACCGCCCTTGCGATAGACAACCGCTGCTTTTGCCCACCTGAAAGTTTGTTTCCTTGGTCCCCAATTATGGTGTCAAACCCGTGGGGTAATTCTTCAATAAAATCAAGTGCATTGGCGATTTTGGCGGCCTCTCGCATTTGCTCTTCTGTAGCATCTGGTTTGGCAATCAATAAATTGTTGCGAACGCTGTCATGAAACAGGATGGAATCTTGGGTTACGATGCCCATCATATTGCGAAGGTCGTTCTTTCTAAAGTCACGAATGTCAACGCCGTCTATGGTTATGCTGCCTTTAGTCACGTCATAAAAACGAGGCAAAAGGTTGGCGATGGTTGTTTTGCCGCTTCCTGATGGACCCACCAAAGCTACGGAAGCTCCTTTTTTGATACACAAGACCAAGTTCTCGATAACAATCTCATGCTCGTAAGCAAAAGATATATTATTCAAACAAATTTCTTTATCGAATGCATTAATCTCTACAGCTGTCTCAGGATCTTCGATTGAATTAGGAGTTTCTAATACTTCAATGATACGAGCAGCGGCGGCATTTCCTTTCTTGATATTGTAGTAGGACTTGCTGATGCCTTTTGCTGGGGTCAATACGCCGTAAGCAAGACCCATATATGCAATGAAGGCAGCCGCATTGAGTTTTCCCTCAACCAGCACCAAACTTCCGCCGTACCAAAGCAATATACCGATCACAGCCACCCCCAAAAACTCACTCAATGGACTGGCTAAATTGTATCGATTAATGAGGCTATTGGATAGCTTGAAAAAATGTTGGTTGAGCGCGAAAAAAGATTCTTTAAAAATACCTTCGGCCTTAAAAGCTTTTACAATACGTAGCCCTGTGAGCGTTTCTTCCGTTTTGGATAAAATTTCTCCCAATTGGCGCTGCACTTTATCTGATTTTGGCTGGAGTGACTTGCCGATCCTGGATATAACGATTCCTGCAACGGGAATAAATATAAGTACGAACAATGTAAGTTTGGCGCTAATGGTAAACATCATGCCCAGTGCAAATAGGATGGTCAAGGGTTCACGAATCAATAGCTCCAAAATCGATAAAAATGAATATTGAACCTCAATGACATCAGAGGTCATCCGAGCCATCATATCGCCCTTTTTATTTTCGTTGTAGTGGGATAGAGGAAGCCCAGTGATTTTTGTATAAAGTGCATTTCGAATGTCTTTCAAAACGCCATTTCTTAAGAATGTTATAAAAAATAAAGCGGCATAGTTGAAAATGTTTTTTAACAAAAAAGTCACCACAATCAGACCAATGACAAGCAGTAGTGCGCGTTGTGGGTCATCAGCCGCAAAACGAGTTACTTCATAACTCATCCTATCGGATACATAGGATTTGAGGTTTTCGAAACCAGTAAAATTAGGTTTCTCGTAAATGTGACGATTTTCCCCGAACAGCACCTCAAACATGGGCATCAACACCAAAAAAGAGAAGGCGTTGAAAAAGGCATATAGAATATTGAAGAATACATTCAATGCAATGTATTTCTTGTAGGGTTTTGCAAATCCAATTATGTGCAAAAAGTACTTCATTTGTTGATGCCTAGCGTGTGGGCAATACGACTTATTTTATCTAACAATTGACTTTGTGTGTTGTCAAATGTTTCTGGTTTAAAAGATTTCTGCTGGACACTAAAGTAAAACTTTATTTTGGGTTCTGTGCCACTAGGCCTTGCGGCCACACGCGTCCCGTCTGCCGCCTCCAATATGATGACATCAGATTTTGGAAAATCCAAATCTTTCGTTTGACGTTCGATTATATTTTCTAGCTTACCATTGAGATAGTCTTCAATCAGGACAACAGGGCTGCCATCCAATTCTTTGGGGGGTTGGTTTCGCAAATCACGCATCATTTGCTGGATTTCTTCGGCACCCTCTTTTCCTTTTTTTGTGAAGGAAATTAACTTTTCTTGGTAAAAGCCCAATTGCTTATAGGCCATTAACAGGGATTCAAAAAAAGAACTTCCTTTAGATTTTTCTGTGGCTGCAATTTCACACGCCAACAAAGCAGCCGTTACAGCATCTTTGTCACGCACAAAGTCTCCCACCATAAAACCAAAACTTTCTTCACCACCCCCTAAACACTTTTGATTTGGAAAATCTTCAATCATTTTGGCAATCCACTTAAAGCCCGTCAGTCCGAGTTTGCATTCTACACCATAAGCTTCTGCCAAATCGGTCATCATCGGAGTTGATACCACCGTTGATCCTACAAAATAGTCGGTGTTGGGTGCTTTTTGAGTGTGTTCCAATATAAAGCGTGTCATCACAATCATGGTTTGGTTGCCATTGAGCAATTCTAATTGACCTTTGTGATTCCGTACAGCGATACCAAGTCTGTCTGCATCGGGGTCTGTCCCGATTACGATATCTGCATGTATTTCCTCTGCCAAATCAAGGGCCATTTTTAACGCCTCTGGTTCTTCAGGGTTGGGAGATTTCACAGTTGGAAAATCACCATTGGGTGTGGCTTGTTCTTTTACAACATGAACTTGTGTATAGCCTGCTTTTTCTAATACTTGTGGAATGGCAGTGATAGATGTGCCGTGTAGGGCTGTAAAAACTACTTTCAGCTGGCTGCGGTCTCCTGAGCCCATTTTTCCCTGAGCTACTGAGGCTTGTTGAAAGGCTTCGTCTACATCTTTATCAATGAAGGTGATTTTTTCAGGCTTTGGTTCAAAAAGGATTTCATCAAAACCAAGATTATTGATTGTTTGAATAATCCCATTGTCGTGTGGGGGCACAATCTGGCCTCCATCTTTCCAATACACTTTGTAGCCATTGTATTCTGGCGGGTTGTGCGATGCTGTGAGAATGACACCACAGTGGGCGTTTAAGTGACGAACAGCAAAAGAGACTTCTGGCGTAGGTCTGAGCGCTGAAAATAAAAACACATCAATGTCATTAGCGCTAAAAATATCAGCTACTGTTTTTGCCAAGGTGTCACTTTGATGCCTACAGTCGTACCCGATCACCACACGGGGTGTTTGGTTGGGAAATTGTTGCTTGAGATATTGGCTTAGGCCTTGGGTGTTTCTCCCAAAGGTGTATTTATTGACTCTGTTGGTACCAACACCCATGATACCGCGCATACCACCTGTGCCAAACGCCAAATCCTTATAAAAGGCGTCTTCAAGATCCTTTGGGTTTTGACTAAGTTGTTTTACTTCTTGTTGGGTTTTGGTATCGAAAGGATGTTTTTGCCATTCTAGGGCACGGTCAGCGTAATTGTTACTCATTGCGTTTTTTTGTGCTCCGCAAATGTAGTCAAACCAAATGGTTTGTGCTTGTTTTTATAGAACTTCCGCAACCTTGTAATGGGGTGTTTTGTGGCGGAGCCTCAAAATCATTTCTGCCAAAAAGCCCACCAAGAAAAATTGACTCCCCAATATCATAGTTGTCAATGCGATATAGAACTCGGGTCTCTGCGTGATAAGCCTTCCTGAAGTATCAAGATAAAGCTTGTCGATACCAAGAAACAGTGCAAATGCAAAGCCCAATAACAGCATAGCTGAACCCATCACCCCAAAAAAATACATGGGTCGCTTGCCAAACCTATGTATAAACCACAAGGTAAGAAGGTCTAAAAAGCCTTTTACAAAACGGTCAGCACCAAATTTGGTGGTACCGTATTTGCGAGCTTGGTGTTTGACAACCTGTTCTTCAATATCACCAAACCCAGCATGTTTGGCCAACATGGGAATATAGCGGTGCATTTCCCCATGGACATTGATGGTTTTGATTACTTCTGAACGATAGGCTTTGAGTCCACAGTTAAAGTCATGAAGTTTGATTCCTGACAATCCACGTGCAGCCCAGTTAAAAATTTTAGAGGGGATGTTTTTGAGTAAAACCGAGTCATAGCGTTTTTTCTTCCAGCCCGACAAGATGTCCAGATCATCACTCATCATCCTCTCGAACATACTTGGAATTTCTAAAGGGCTGTCTTGAAGGTCAGCGTCCATGGTAAATACTATGTTGCCTTTTGCTTGTAAAAAACCTGCATGAAGCGCTTGGGATTTTCCAAAATTTCGAGCCAGTCGGATACCGACTACGTCTGTGTTTTTTTGACAACATTGCTTGATGAATTCCCAACCATTGTCTCGGCTGCCATCATCGACAAATATCAGCTCATATTTCCAACTAGAAGCCCCTAAAACTTCTAATAATTGTTCATAGAGTTCAGGCAAAGACTCCGCTTCATTAAGAAACGGAATGACCACACTGATGTCTTTTTCCTTGCTGTGTTTTGTCAATGGTGTGTTGTATTATGCTTTCTTGGTAAACAAGCCAGTGATGGCCCCCAAAAGAAGTCCGTATATGGTATAAACAATCAATATAAAGGGGTAGCTTACCCAGAAAAACTTGGTTTGCATGGCCACTTGTTGTGCTATTTGGTCTTCACTGAGTTGGGGGGCTCTTTCTCTTAATTGTTCAGAGGTAACAAGTTCTCCCAATTTTTCTGCAAAATCTGGCTCAATAACATTTGCAAAAACAATGATATACAATACGGTAATCAAGCCACTTACCAAAGCAGTTGATGTGCCGATTTTAACAGCCTGACCCATGCTGAGTTTTCCATCATTGTCTTTTCTGAAAGATACAATACCCCAAATAATGAGGGCTGCCAACAATACATAGCCAAAAACCTGCGGAAAGTTAGAGCCCGAATAGGTTTGATCCATAGTGTGAAGCATCATGCTGAAAACGATGGTAATGGCTCCGTATATAAGCCCATATCGATAGGCGTAAGTTCTAATTTGTGGTGTGTTTGTAGTCATGGTTGTAATTTTTTTGAGTTGTATGTGGTAAAATTATGAAAAACCATTAAATTTGCGGGCATTTAAAACGGTACCCTCATGAAAACTGGTATTCATCCCGAAAATTATAGGCTTGTTGCCTTCAAAGATATGTCTAATGATGATGTGTTTATCACTAAGTCAACTGCCAATGCGAAGGAAACTATCGAAGTAGATGGAGTTGAATATCCTCTAGTAAAGTTAGAGATTTCACGCACCTCACACCCTTATTATACAGGTAAAGCCAAGCTGGTAGATACTGCGGGGCGTATCGATAAGTTTAAAAACAAATACGCCAAGTTTAAAAAATAATTTGGCACGTTCATATTTAGAAACCTCTCATCATTTGAGAGGTTTTTTTATTTTTACATCACAGAAATACACCTATGCACATTCGTTTGTTTGACGGATTTGATCGTGATTGCTTGCTGCCATTTGTCTATTTACGACCTGTCGCGGACCTGATGATGGGTATGATGACGTTCAGAGACCGTTGGTCTCTTTTAGTCAACGCAGATATCAGCGTTGAAACAGCGTCTTATCTTCAAGAAAAGCCCATACAATCCGCTGATTTTTGTGTTTTGGCATCTTGTATACCCGACACAAGGTTTGTAGAGGCGGTTTTGTCTCTTAAGCCCAATGAAAAACTGATGTACAACCATCAATTGCTGGCCTACAATGGGTCATTGAGCTATCAAGACAATGGGTTGAAAGACTACAAGACTGTTGAGTTAGTTGATAGTGCGTTTAAACACGTTAAATTTTCATGGGATTTGTTTAGACATAATGGCTTTGCTTTGCGTTGTGATTACGAGTTGCTTTCTCAACTTAAATCTTCTACTCAGCCCTCAGAAACCAACACATATTTGGGAAAAGGGAGTCTTTTTATAGGGCAGAATGTGAATATGGAAGGGGTTTTTCTCAATACAACAAGTGGTCCCATTTACATTGATGACGGCGCTACTGTCATGGAGGGCAGCTTGCTACGTGGGCCTTTGTACATTGGAAAAAATTCGGTTGTCAATATGGGGACACCACCATAGGTCCAGAAGTCAAAGTAGGAGGAGAGTTAAGTAACGTGGTGTTTTTTGGTTTTTCAAACAAAGGTCATGATGGTTTTTTGGGGAACGCAGTTGTTGGTCAGTGGTGTAACATTGGGGCAGCTACTGATGCTTCTAATCTGAAAAACGACTATAGTAATGTCAAGGCATGGAGCTATTCTCAAAATCGTTTTATTGACACAGGCCTACAGTTTTGCGGTTTGCTGATGGGCGACCATTCCCAATGTGCCATTCACACCACTTTCAATACTGCCACTACCGTGGGTGTGGGTTGTAATATCTTTGGAAGTGGATTTCCACGAACTTATATTCCAAGCTTTTCTAGGGGAGGAGCGCAAGGTTTGGTAGAAAATAAAATTGAAAAAGTTCAGCAGACCGCTCAACTGATGATGCAACGTCGAGGTCTGCGGATTGAAGAATCTTATAGCAACTTGCTTGCGTATATTTTTGGCCAAACAGCGCCTTTTAGAAAATAGCTACTCTTTGTATACCCGCCTAAGATCCAACAAATTGACCGGGTTGATATGCATACCTTGCACATTGGGTTGTACAAAGCGCAAAGCTTCATCGTAATATAGAACCACAAAGGGGGCTTCCTCTACAAGCAATTGGTCAAGTTGTGTAAGTTTTTGGTTTCTTAGTTCTATATCTGTGGTTTGGATCATTTGGTTATATTCACTGTCAAACTGTGTGTTGTAAAAATGGGTGTAATTGGGTCCGTTAGGGGTAAAATTATCGCTAAAAAAAGGAAGTAGATAGTTTTCAGGGTCGGGATAATCCGCTACCCAACTCGCACGAAACAACGAAACTTTCCCATTTGTTTTTGCTTGTCTTAGGGCGGCTGGAGGTAGTACTTCTATATTTAGTTTTATACCTACTTTCTCATAGGCGTGCTGTAGGTAGGTACACATATCGACATAACTGGCATCTGTAGAAAGGGTGAGTTCGGGGGTTTTGTTGTTATTGTTTTGCTTAAATTTTTGAATCAATTTGATGGCCTTTTCTGGGTCGTATGTATACCCTTTCACCTGAAGGTTATTGTTTAACCCTCTGGGGACAAATCCTTTGTCTGCTGGGTGACCGATATTATTTTTGAGAAACCGAACCATTTCTTCTCTATTAACAGCATAGTTGAGGGCTTGGCGCAATGCCTTAGATTGTATTTCTGGTATTTCCGCATCCATATAGATGCCTAGATACTCCGTATTCAAAAAAGGAGACCTAAGAAGTTGGAACTTGTCATTATATCTTGCACTTAACTGACCGTTTTTACTCAGCAACTCATCTTTATAGGAAACATCTAGACTGTTGAGCATATCTAATTTGCCTTGAAGGAAAAGCAAAAACTCACTCTGCTTATCAGGTACAAAACTGATAGCGACCGCTTCTAGATAGGGCAATGAATTTCCTTTCTCGTCTTTTTCGAAATATTTTTGATTTTTACGCAAAACGAGTTTTAGGTTTTGCATCCATGTTTTGGCATAAAAAGGGCCCGTTCCTATGGGTTTTGTCCCAAGAGGGTATTCTTTTAAGTGACCCAACTCTCTAGGAACCACACTCAGGTATTTCATGCTTAAAATTCCCAAAAAGGGACTAAAGGGCTTTTTGAGTTTGATTTCAAAAACACTGTCATTGATGGCTTTGTAGTCAGCAACCTGGTCCAGCGTCCAGAGTCCAGGCGAGGCTAATTGCGCATCCTGAATTCGGTCAAAGCTATACACAAAATCATCGGCTACGACCCTGCGTGTTTTCTGTGTACCAAACAAGGTATCGGACTCATGAAAATACACATCATTTCGTAGCACAAACCGGTATTTGGTTCCTTGATCGAGAATTTTCCATTGCTTGGCAATATCGGGTTGTATTTGCAAGTTGTCGTCCAACCGTACTAAACCATTGTACAACTGATTCATTGCCCATATGCTGCGTAAATCACGTGCAAAAGCAGGGTCTAGGGTGTTGATGTTTTCATGAGCGTTGTATCTAAAAATATGCTTATCTGAAGTAATTTTTTTGGAGTCGCAACCCCCAAGGATGCAAACTAGGATAGCCCATACCCCCCAAGGCAAAAAACGAAATTTGAGCATGCTCATAAATGATGATATATTTGCCCTGTAAAAATAGGATTAAAAAAAAGAAGTTGTGTCGTATCAAACGGTGGCTTTCCAGACTTTAGGTTGTAAACTCAATTTTGCAGAGACCTCGGCCTTGGCTCGTAAATTTGAAGCCGTGGGTTACTCAAGGGTTCCGTTTGAAATTTCCTCCGATGTATATGTAATCAATACTTGCTCTGTAACTGAAAATGCTGATAAAAAATTCGCACAAACCGTCCGCCAAGCTTACAAACGAAATCCAAAAGCTTTTATCATTGCCGTAGGTTGTTATGCACAATTACAACCCGAAGCCCTCGCCGCCGTTGATGGGGTTGATTTGGTTTTGGGTGCTACCGAAAAATTTAATGTGGTTTCCTACCTCAAAGATTTATCTAAAGAAACGCCCGCGCAAGTATATGCTTGCGATATTGATGATGCAGACTTTTATGTGAGTAGCTATGCCATTGGCGAGCGTACACGCGCTTTTCTCAAAGTACAAGACGGATGTGATTATAAATGCACCTATTGCACCATACCGTTGGCGAGAGGTATTTCGAGGAGCGATCGCTTGGAAAATATCCTTTCTCAAGCCCGTGAAATCGCTAGTCAAGGAATTAAGGAGATTGTATTAACAGGGGTGAATATAGGAGACTATGGCAAAGGAGAATTTGGTAATAAAAAACACGAACATACTTTCTTAGAGCTAGTCGAAGCTCTTGATGGTGTGGAAGGCATCGACCGCTTACGTATATCATCCATAGAACCCAATTTGCTGAGTGAAGCACTCATACATTTTGTGTCTCAATCCAAAAAGTTTGTACCCCACTTCCATATACCACTACAGAGTGGTAGTAATGAAATATTGGGGAAAATGCGCCGTCGCTATCAGCGCGAGCTATATGCTGAAAGGGTAGCATTGATAAAAAACACCATGCCCGATGCCTGCATTGGCGTCGATGTGATTGTAGGTTTTCCTGGGGAGTCCGAGGCACACTTTTTGGAAACATATCACTTTCTTAATGAATTGGACGTGTCCTATTTCCATGTATTTACATACTCCGAAAGACCCAATACACCCGCCGCGCAGATGACAGGTGTGGTTGACCAAAAAACAAGACACAAACGAAGCAAGCTATTAAGAGGATTGTCAGCCAAGAAGCGCCACGCTTTTTACCAAAGTCAATTGGGTAAGCGCAAGACTGTTTTGTTTGAGTCTGAAAATAAAGCAGGGTATATTCAAGGATTTACAGAAAACTATGTGAAGGTGCGTATGCCATGGAATCCGAGTTTTCAAAACCAACTCACAGAAGTATCACTCCTCAAAATAGATGATGCAGGATTGGCTAGAATACAGCCAATAGAGGTTGTGATTTAGATACGAACACCCACAGGCAGCATGCTGCGATAGCGCTTGTTTTTGCGCACAAAGCTGACTATTTCTGGGCTGGTGGGCATCATACTGACATTTCGGTCTTGTATAATGGAAAGCACTTCTTTTATAAAAGCTTCCTTGAAGTCAGCATCACCATGATTGTCGGGCATGACTAATTTGGTTAGAAATATCTTGCGTTCTTGTTGGGCGTATTCAATCTTAGCCAAACCCAAATCGGTTTCTGTTTCGAATTGACGCAAAAAGGAATTGTCAGTAACTTCCATAGATAACCAAATTTTTTGCAAATTTAAGGAAAATTTAAAAAAGTAGTTTTCCGATGGCTTCTCATGACCCCATCCATGTGTATTGTATGCCTGGCATGGCTGCAAATCCTAAAATTTTTGATTTTATACGTTTGCCAGAGCCTATGGTGCTACATAAACTTAGTTGGCTGCAACCATACCCTAAAGAACCCTTACAAGATTACACCAAACGACTTTGTGAAAAGATTGAACATCCCAACCCAGTCTTGGTGGGTGTATCTTTTGGGGGTCTTATAGTCCAAGAAATGGCACATTTGATAGCATGTAGAAAGGTAATCATTATATCTAGCGTAAAATCTTTTCATGAACTTCCATTGCACATGCGTTTGGCACGCAAAACCAAAGCCTACCGGTTGTTTCCCACCCAATGGGTTGACAATGTAGAAGACTTGATAGGATTTGTGTTTGGTCCCTCAGTCAAAAAACAGATGGATCTACACAAAAAATATTTGTCTGTACGAAGTGAATCTTATTTAGACTGGGCGCTAGAGGCTTTTTTTCAATGGAAACGGGAGGAGCCAGACCCTGATGTCATACATATACATGGCACATTTGATGTAGTCTTTCCTGTTTTTAACATCAAAGATTACATCCCTATTCCTAAAGGCACCCATGTGATGATTCTTAATCGTGCCAAATGGTTTAATGAGCATTTACCACAACTTATTTTGGATAATTAGCTACTCCGTTCTATTTTAGGTGAAAAATTGCCCAACAATGTTAAAAAAGACCCTGCCGTTTATCGCTTTATTTGTCATAGCAGCGATTTTATTAGTTTCCATGAGTACAAAGGAGTCTATCATGCCCAACCCTGTTACACTTCCTGCTGTACCTATGCAACTTGACTTTGCAGGAGAAAAAGTACCACTAGAAACTAGCGATGTGTTTGAACGTATGGATCGTGAATTGTTGGTCAATACTTTTTGGCATTCTAACAGTATCTTAATGCTCAAGAGAGCAGAAAAATATTTCCCTATCATAGAGCCAATTCTCTCTTCACATGGCATTCCAGAGGATTTTAAGTATTTGGCAGTAATAGAAAGTGGTCTTATAAATGCCACTTCACCTGCAGGCGCCAAAGGGTTTTGGCAACTTATGAGAGGCACCGCACGAGAATATGGCTTGGAGGTCAACTCCAATGTGGATGAACGTCTTCATCTTGAATTTTCTACCGAGGTTGCATGCATTTATTTAAAGAAGGCTTATGAAAAATTTGGAAGTTGGACCCTGGCAGCAGCTGCTTACAATGCCGGACGCAGCAGAGTAGCGCGCTATTTGGACTACCAGCAGGCAGATAATTATTATGACTTGTTGTTTGGAGAAGAAACGGGTAGGTATGTGTTTAGAATATTGGCTGCCAAGCTTTTATTCGAAAACCCCGAGTTGTATGGGTTCGATTTGTCAAGCCAACAAAAATACACCCCGAACGAAGTGAGATGGGTCGATGTTGATACAGCCATCGTATCACTCGCCAAATTTGCCTCTGATTTTGACATGAATTATAAAGAGTTGAAGCTGCTCAATCCTTGGCTGCTAGAACCTCACTTAAACAACAAATCAAGAAAACCCTACAAAATCGCAGTCAAGAGCGACTAGAGTTTTTTCATCTGTTGCTGCATCATCTTAATCTGATCAGTCATCAAGCCCTGTTTGTCAAGTTTTTTGGCTTCATTAATCAGTGTTGTAGCCTCTCGTTTGCGTCTTTTTTGCATCACAATTCCTGCAAGACTCAATTTTGCCATAGCCAAATCGTGTTTCATGCTCAGTCCAATACTAATAGCTTTTCTGAAATACTTTTCGGCTTGAGTGAGATTGGTTTGAGAGGTGATAACCCCTTTTAAAAAGTGATAATACCCCACTTGTTTTGGCGTTAAAGCGGACTCTGGATTTTTGATACGGTTCAACCATTTTTCAGTACCAGCAAAATCTTGTTTACGCAACCTCAAAAAAGCCAATAGAATGATTTCGTTTTTAAAATAAAGAAAAACAAAAATACCAGCTAAAAAAACAAGTGCGATGCCATTTCCGATGGCTTCATCTGTAAATTGATAGACTGCATAGGCTACAGTAGCCACAGCAAGAACCATTTTTATAAATTTTGGGTACATAAAATCTATTTTGAATGCCCCAAAAGTAATTAATTCCTGTGGAAACACCCTTGATTTAGGTTTAGAATGTTGTATATTTGCACCCGTTTATTATTAAGTTACATACAGACGTTATGAAAAGAACATTTCAACCTTCAAAACGAAAGCGCCGAAACAAACACGGTTTTAGAGAGCGCATGGCCTCTGTCAATGGCCGAAAGGTACTTGCCGCTCGCCGCTCAAAAGGCCGAAAAAAGTTGTCTGTATCCTCAGAACCAAGACACAAAAAATAAGTGAATAAAAGTTGGAAAAACAAAGGTGTTTCTGTTTTCAGTGACACCTTTTTTTTATATATATTTCGCATTAAATTTTTTTAAAGCCAGAAGAACACATGCCGAAGCGTACCGACCTCAACAGCATCTTAATTATAGGCTCAGGTCCCATCATAATCGGACAAGCTTGTGAGTTTGATTATTCAGGTTCTCAAGCCTTGCGATCACTAAAGGAAGATGGTGTCGAAACCATTTTGATCAACTCCAATCCTGCAACCATTATGACCGATCCTTCCATGGCGGATCATGTCTACTTGTTGCCTTTGACTACAAAATCTATTATAAAAGTTCTTAAAGAGCATCCACAAATCGATGCTGTCTTGCCTACTATGGGCGGTCAAACGGCTTTGAACTTGTGTATCGAGGCTGATGAAAAAGGTATTTGGAAAGACTTTGATGTGAAACTTATAGGCGTAAACATCAATGCCATCAACATTACGGAGGATCGTGAAAAATTCCGTGAGCTTATGGGGCAGATAGATGTGCCTATGGCCCCTCAGGCGACAGCTACTTCTTTTTTGAAAGGAAAAGAAATCGCACAACAATTTGGCTTTCCGTTGTGTATCAGAGCCTCTTACACACTAGGTGGTGCAGGTGCTGCTATTGTTTATGAGGAAGAAGATTTTGATGAGCTCATGCGTCGCGGTTTGGAAATTTCACCCATTCACGAGGTGATGATCGACAAGGCTATGATGGGTTGGAAAGAATACGAATTAGAACTTCTAAGAGACAATAATGACAATGTTGTTATCATATGCTCTATCGAAAACATGGATCCCATGGGGATTCATACGGGCGATTCTATTACCGTAGCTCCAGCTATGACACTCTCTGACAAAACCTACCAAAAAATGCGCGATATGGCCATCAAAATGATGCGCAGTATTGGTGATTTTGCAGGCGGTTGTAACGTGCAATTTGCGGTGAGTCCTGACGAAAAAGAGGATATCATTGCTATCGAAATCAACCCGCGCGTATCACGTTCATCGGCCTTGGCAAGCAAGGCCACGGGATATCCGATTGCCAAAGTGGCCTCCAAATTAGCAATTGGTTACACACTTGATGAGTTAGACAATCAAATTACAAAATCTACCTCGGCCTTGTTTGAGCCTACCTTGGATTATGTAATTGTCAAAATACCGCGTTGGAATTTTGACAAATTCGAAGGTTCAGACAGAACACTTGGTTTACAGATGAAAGCTGTGGGAGAGGTTATGGGAATTGGTCGTTCTTTTCAGGAAGCACTTCACAAAGCTACTCAGTCACTGGAAATCAAACGCAATGGCTTGGGCGCCGACGGTAAAGGCTATACCAATTATGAAACTGTGATTAGCAAACTGACCCATGCTTCCTGGGATCGGGTGTTTGTTATTTATGATGCCATTCAAATGGGTATTTCACTCAAACGAATCCACGAGATTACCAAGATTGACATGTGGTATCTCAAGCAATACGAGGAGCTTTATCAACTGGAAGTTGAAATAGCTTCAAAAACCATTGACGAAATTTCGAAATCCTTGTTGTTGGAAGCCAAACAAAAAGGATTTGCAGATCGCCAAATTGCCCATATGCTAGGTTGTTTGGAAAGTGAGGTTTACAACAAACGAAACGACTTAGGTATCAAAAGAGTGTACAAGCTTGTTGATACATGTGCTGCTGAGTTTGAGGCACAAACCCCTTATTACTATTCAACATTTGAGGAGGAAGTTCAGCAGCCCGATGGGACGGTCACTGTGGCCAATGAAAGCACGGTTTCTGACAGAAAAAAAATTGTTGTATTGGGCTCAGGCCCCAACCGTATAGGTCAAGGAATTGAATTTGACTATTGCTGCGTACATGGTGTTCTTGCTGCGGCAGAATGTGATTATGAAACCGTCATGATCAATTGTAATCCTGAAACAGTTTCTACGGATTTTGACACCGCTGACAAGCTCTACTTTGAACCGGTTTTCTGGGAGCACATTTATGACATTATTCAACACGAGAAACCTGAAGGTGTCATTGTGCAGTTGGGCGGACAAACTGCCTTAAAACTCGCAGAAAAGTTGGATCGATATGGTATTAAAATCATGGGGACTTCTTACCAATCATTGGACTTGGCAGAGGATCGCGGAAGCTTTTCAACCTTACTAAAAGAAAATAACATTCCCTACCCTGAGTTTGGAGTGGCTGAAACGGCAGAAGAAGCCCTTGAACTCGCAGACAAGCTTGACTTTCCAATTCTAGTCCGACCTTCCTATGTTTTGGGTGGTCAGGGGATGAAAATTGTTATCAATAAAGAAGATCTCGAAGCGCATGTAGTGGATTTGCTACAGAAAATCCCCAACAATAAGCTACTCTTAGACCATTATTTGGATGGTGCCATAGAAGCCGAAGCTGACGCCATTTGCGACGGAGAAAATGTAGAGATCATAGGTATCATGGAACATATAGAGCCCTGTGGAATCCACTCGGGTGACTCCAATGCAACACTTCCGCCATTTAACCTAGGTGACTTTGTAATGCAGCAAATCAAAGACCATACTCAGAAGATAGCTCTTTCGCTCAATACGGTGGGTCTGATCAATGTACAATTTGCCATTAAGGATGATATCGTTTACATAATTGAGGCCAACCCCAGAGCATCTAGAACCGTGCCGTTTATTGCCAAAGCCAAACAGCAACCCTTTGTAAACTACGCTACCAAGGTGATGCTTGGTGAAAACAAGGTGGGAGACTTTGATTACACATCTCATTTGAAGGGTTTTGCGGTGAAACAACCTGTGTTTTCGTTTAACAAATTTCCAAATGTCAACAAAGCGCTCGGGCCTGAAATGAAGAGCACAGGAGAGAGTATTTTGTTTATAGACAGCCTTAAAGACGATGAATTCTACGAGTTGTACTCACGTCGCAAAATGTACTTAAGTAAGTAAGTCATTCCGGCTTTTATTGTGTACTTTTATGCAATAGATTTTTGAATGGATACCTTTTTACTTGTTGCTATTTTGGTAGCTGTAGTGGTTTTGTTTTTGATTCGAAACAAAAATTCTTCTACTGGATCAAGCGAATTATTGGTGCAGCTCAACGAGAGCTTGCGCAATGAGATCCAAGAAATCCGTAAAGAAGTCGATAACAACTCAAAATCCAGCAGGCTTGAGATTGAGAACAAGCTCAAGGAAATTAACAAAGACATCAACGACTTTCAACTGAGTTCCAAGCGTAATATGGAACGACAGTTTACCGAGTCCAATAAGGTAATCAAAGAAGTTACCTCTGAACTGGTAAAGATCAAAGGCACCAACGAACAAGTGTTGAATTTTGCCAATCAAATGAAAACCTTGGAGAAAATTTTAGGAAATTCCAAACAGCGAGGTATTTTGGGTGAAATTCAACTCGAAAACCTATTGGCCAATGTACTACCTCCAGAATTGTTTTCTATGCAGCACGGATTTCAAAATGGAGACACTGTTGACGCTATTGTCAAAGTAGGTCAGTTTATCATTCCTGTCGATGCCAAATTTTCTTTGGACAATTACAACAAAATGATTGAAAGCAGCGACCCTCAGGAAATTCAAAAACTTGAAGGTTTATTTAAGTCAGACATCAAGGCCCGTATAGACGAAACCGCCAAATACATACGCCCCACAGAACAAACGACAGATTATGCATACATGTTTATACCTGCGGATGGATTGTATCAAGACTTGCTAAACAGTAGGGTAGGGAGTCTCAAAATCAATTCTCGTGATTTGGTAAATTATGCTTATTCTAAAAAAGTGATGATTGTTTCACCGATGAGTTTGTTCCCCATGTTACAAATCACCGTAAAAGCACTCAACAATCTTAAAATTGAAAAATCAATTCAGGATATCCTAAACAATGTAGAAAAACTGACGCAACATCTGAATGCTTACCAAACCTACCACGAAAAATTGGGTAAAACCTTGGGTACGGCGGTCAGCCACTACAACGCTACAAGCAGTGCGTTTCGAAAAATCGATAAAGACATTGTCAAAATCACTTCTGGAGAACAAGGTTTGGACTATGAATCCAATCTTTTGGATCGTCCACAACAACAGGAGGAAATTTAGGCCAGCTGAAAACGTTTTTCAGCGGCTTTGAACCCATACACAAGAACAATACTGTAAAAAAGATCACCCAATATGGCGCTCCCAAAGAAAGGAATGGCCAAGGTAAAGCAGGTGAGTAGTCCTTCAATTGTGGGTGGATAGTGCAATAACCAAACTCCCAAATTGGATACCACAAAAAACATAGTGCTCCCCATGAATACAGCGCCTATGTGTACTTTTTTCATCCAGCTTCCCATGATAGTGATCAGATAGAAAGACAGATACACAAACACAGAGATGGTGTAAAAACCTAGAAATAGATCTGAAATCAACATAGCTACTAATGGCACCAAAAACCTCAATATTTTTTTCTCAAAAAAAACACCTGAAAAAAGCGCCATTGCCGTAATGGGTGCAAAATTTGGCGGATGTGGTAACAAGCGCGTGAGTGCGGCCACCAATACAAAACTGATTAAAATTTTTTCTTTTTTAGAAAATCTAAACGTAGGCATACAAGCAATTTAAGCCAAAGCTACTCTTTTTTTGGTTTATTCAAAATACATAGCTGCTAATTTGTATCTTGGTTGCAGATTGGGTTTTGCTGTAGATGTTCGTTTACAGCGAATGAAAAGGGAATTCGGTGTGACTCCGAAACTGTTCCCGCAACTGTAAGTACCGCCAATGCTTTGCTTCAAGCCACTGGATTTTCTGGGAAGGCCACAAAGTAGGTGCGAGTCAGGAGACCTGCCTAATTAGATGAATTGCTTTGGCCTCGGGATAAGGCAATAGCAATCGTGTTTTTTTAACATTATAATTTTTTCTATGCGTACTAAAACCTACAGCGTTTTGGCATGTGCGATTGTTGCATGTACCACCACATTGGCCCAACAACCTCAAGAACTCAACGAGGTCATTGTAACAGATTCTCGTTTTGAACGACCCATAGAACGTTCAGGTCGCTCTGTTTTGAAACTCACTCAAAAAGACATTGCGCCTTTTATGGGTGGCACTTTAGCTGATTTGCTATCTCATCAGGCAGGGATCCACATCAATGGCGCCAACAGCCATTCAGGCAACAATTTGGGGTATTTTATCAGAGGAGGTAATAACCGACAAGTTTTGGTAATCATCGATGGCATTCCTGTGTCTGATTCTTCTCAAATTGAAAACGATTATGACCTCCGTCTCATTGATCTTTCTTCTATCGCTTCCATAGAGATTTTGAAAGGTGCTGCGAGCAGTTTGTATGGTAGCTCAGCGGCTACCGCCGTAATTAAGATCACAACTAATCGCGAAGGTATTTCGGACTACATGGGGAAATGGAGCTCTTATTTTGGCACCAACAACACACAAAATGAATCTATGAGTTCAGCGGGTGATGTACTACATCAATTGCAACTCAAAGGGGGAGGCACCAAAACCCATTTTGATGTTTCGCTCTCACGTCATAAAGTGGAGGGAATGTCTGCTGTAATAGGCGAGGAGCATGACCCGGTTAGAAGACTAAACTTTAACGCCCATTTTTCTTCCGAAATAGCTCCCAAGGTTCGTATAGATGCCATAGCCCAACGATCCTATTTTGAAACGGGCTATGACGATACTTTTCCAACTTTGGCTGATGCTGACAATCATTTTACGAGTCGTTTCCAAACTTTTGGTATTCGACCTGAGTGGCAACTCTACAATGGAAGTTTATCGGCATCTGTTTCTTGGACCCATTCAGAGCGTCAATTCGAATCGGCCTACCCCTCACAAAGTGAAGCCAATGGTCGCACCACTGAGTTGGTATATACAACCCAATTGACCAATGGCTTTAAAGCATTGGTAGGATTTCATCATCACCAACAGGAATCCAAGGGGCTTTCTCACATTGAACTTTTCGACCCTTATGTGAATTTGCTTTACGAAGGTGATGGTGCTTTTCAGGCACAAGTAGGTGCCCGTTGGAATGACCACAGCCTTTATGGAAGTCAGTGGACCTATCACATCAACCCTTCTCTTTTGTATGAATTTAACAAGTTTGACTTGCGGTTTTATGCCGGAGCTAGCACGGCTTTTATAGCACCCTCGTTGTTTAAGTTGTTTGATGTCTATTCCGGAAACAAGGATTTGTTGCCCGAAACCAACACTACGTTAGAGCTGGGAACTGACTTTTCATTCAACAACGATCTTCAACTAGGTTTGGTTTATTTCAACAGGCATGAAGAGAATTTTGTTGCCTATGATTTTACTACATTCAGGTATAAAAACACCACGGAAGACTTTCGTGTACACGGTGTGGAGGTTGTTTTCAGCACACCTTTGACCGCCCATGTAGATTTTGATCTAAATTATACCTTTACAGAGAAAAAAGACCAGGTCGCATTGCGTATTCCTAAGCATAAAGCCAATTTGATGGTACGCTATCAGGTTGGGGATAATTTGCAATTGGTATCTAGTTATCAATACACTGACTCTAGAAACGATACCGTTGCAGGTGAGACGGTCACTCTAGATTCCTACCAATTGTGGGATTTTACAGCTCAATATGTAGTGCCCAAAACGGCATTGCGACTCCAGCTATCTGTGCACAATATTTTGGACGAGCAATACGAAGAGATAAGCGGATTTACCACTTTGGGTCGAAACCTTCGGTTAGGAGTTGAACTTCCATTTTAGATTGTTTGTCTTTTGAAAGATGCTGAATCAACATAGGGGCTTCCGTATTGATAAATTCCCCAGACGGCACAGATTGCGAAAATTTTTGCTGGTTAGGAGATTTTTGTGGTAGCAATCCCATGTGTTGTAAGGTACGGTTCAGTAGGGGTTCATTGGTGCTGCCCAAAACGTCTAAGTTTCCAATACTTTCGGTTTGACTCACATCAGTACTGAGCCCGTTGGCAAAATCTGCATTCCCATTTTTGTCGGTAATTTTAAATGCAATGGGTTGCATGGCCCAAGTATGATTCGGGTTTCGGTTTCCATCGTTGTCAATCCAGTCATAAATGGTGTAAGACCCCACATTTTTTCCAACTGTAGCCTCGCCAACTACCACCACATCTATATGCGCTTTGAGTCCATTTATGACAAGTTCGCTGGCAGAAGCAGTTTGTCTGCTGACGATCACGTAAATCTTGCTCATGTTGAGTTCAGTAGCAAGGTTTTCAAACAAATAACCTTCGTTCCAGCTGCTTAGCTTGTCATTGTGTTGGGTTTTAGCAAAAATTTCTCCGTCAAATTGTCCAGTGGTCATGCTTGCCAATTTGATTGCGGTTCCTACAGAGCCACCGGGATTATAACGTAAATCCAGAACCAGCTGATTTACATTCGCAGTTTGGAATCTTTGAAACGCATTTTCCAATTCAGTCTCTCTTGAGGACAAAAAAGCATTGTACATCAAATAGCCCACTTTCTGACCATTCACCTCGATAACTTTTTCCACATGTACAGGGTTTTCTTGTACCACAGCTGTGGTAAGTGTCAAAGATGTTCCGCTTGGTGACCCACTTGTGTCTGAGGCCAAGTTTAGGGTATAGCCGTCACTTTCGCTACTCAACAACTCTTGGTAATTTGTTTTTGTCAGTTGCACACCATCTACACCCCAGAATAAATCTCCGCGTTTGAGTCCTTTGGTATCCGCATCTGTTCCAGGCAATACATAACGAACAAAACCAATGATTTCTTCGGAACCCAAAGCGACTTCTGCGAGTCCATATTTCATGCCGCTGGTCTTACTCACACGGTTGAGTAGATTTTCCAAAACCACATAATCATCTATGATAAAACTAAACCGATCTTGGGGGGACAGTAAATGATTGAATAGTGCTTCGGGGTTACCACCAAAACTACTTAAAAATGTTGCGTAGTCTTTATTAGAAGAAAAACGATTGTCATCCAAATCTGCTATATCAGATTGCCAGTAATAGAAGGTATTGAGTCCTTCCCAAACAAAATCTTCAACTTCCAAATCGTTTTCAACCGATTGAATATTGTCATCGTCATCATTACACCCAACCATGAGTACGAATGCTATAAAGAAATAGGGTAGATGTTTCATAAAATGTAGTCTAGTGTATAAATGTAGTAAGTTTGTTGTAAAGTGTAACAAATTAATGACCAAGTCGTTATCATTACGACGTGCAAAAGTCATACCGAAACGCAAATGACAGACGCAGATTTTTTAAGCCGAATCCGCCCCATCGAAGACAAACTATATCGTTTGTCACGTCGTTATTTGATTTCTAATGAAGAGGCACAGGACGCAGTTCAAGAAGTAATGTTAAAAATGTATGCCCATATTCAGCGTGTAGCTTCTCTCGATAATTTTGAGGGTTATGCGATGCGTATGACACGAAACTATTGTTTGGATCGTTTGAAATCCAAACAAGCTGCTACCCTTCGCTTGGTTCATAGGGCAGAAACAGGTGACCACAATGCCCTCAATAAAGCCATTGATAACCGAGACAGTTTGGCTTGGGTGCAAAAATTGACAGAAAAATTACCACAGCAACAACAAATGATTCTTCAGCTCAGAGATATTGAAGCATATGATTTTGATGAAATCGCTGAGATTATGAATATGAGTGCTGGTGCAGTACGTGTTGCTTTGTCTCGTGCCCGCAAAACGATTAGAAAACAATTGATAGAAATTCACAACTATGGAATCCAATCAGGTTCAAATACTTCTAGATAAGTTTTTTGAGGGGCAAACCACCCTCAAAGAAGAGCAGATGCTCAAAGCCTATTTCCAACAAGATGAAATAGATGAGACTTTTATGCCCTACCAAGGTTACTTTGTCCATATAGATTCTGCCCAAGCGGTATCCATCAAGAAACACATACGTCTGCGTCGAAAACCAGCTGTTGTTGGTTGGGCAAAGCGTGTCACAGCCGTAGCCGCCGTGGGAATGCTTATTTTTTGGCTTTCTCCCCCTATTTTTGATGCGCCCACAGAAGAAGAATTGGCATATGCTACTTTTAAAGAAAACATGTTTTTTATGGCTGATCAGCTCAATAAAGCAGAGCAAGATGTTGCCTATATAAATCACCTTTATGACAAACCCAAAGCCTATTTAAAATACGATTAATGATGAAAAAGAAAATTACCTTACTGTTCCTATTGATTGCGCCTATGCTGATGGCACAATCTATTTTTGAAAAGTTCGAAAGCCACGAGTCAGTATCCTACGTATCTATCAGCCCACGTTTGTTTCAGATGATGGCCAGTATGAATATTGATGATGCTGATCCTGAAGCCCAAGAGTTTTTTGAATTGGTCAACAATATCAATTCATTCAAGTTATTGCGTACCGATGACGATCAGATTTCACAAGAATTCACGGTTTGGGTCGACAAACACACATCGTCGAAAAAACTCGAGGAACTGATGCGTGTGCGAGATGGTGGAAGCAAAGTCAACTTTTATATCAAATCTGGAAAAGATGCTGAACGAGTCGAGGAATTGCTGATGTTGGTCTGTGATGCCGAAATTCCAGATATGGATGTCAATCTCAAACCGCAAACCGTTTTGATGGTGATAAAAGGAAATATTGATTTGGAGCGTATTTCTGCCTTGACCAAAAAAATGAATTTACCAGCATCTGATAAGCTGAATAAACTCAAAAATAGAGCTACCAATGAATAGATACGCCCTCCTTTTTTTAGTCCTTTTTGTGTGGGGATGCTCTCCTAAAGCAAGCCTGCAAGAGTATTTTGTATCCAAAGCCGAAGATGCCAACTTTCTGATCGTAAACATACCTGCTTCAGCACTGGGTATTACCCAAGATAGTTTGAATCAATCCGATCGAGAGGTGCTTAAAAGTTTTCATAAACTCAATATTTTGGCATATAAAGCCAATCCCAATAAGCCAGAGTTTATGGAGCAGGAACTCCATACTATTCGCGCTATCATTGACGTACCGCCTTACGAAGAACTTATGACTGTCAAAGACAAGCGTTTGTCAGGAAAGGTGATTGTTGTCGGCAAGGACACAGAGCTAGAAGAGGTGGTGTTTTTTGGACAATCTCCCGAAGCTGGTTTTCTACTGGCGCGGGTGTTGGGTGATCAAATGACCACCAAAAAAGTAGCTCAATTAAGCCGTCTTATACAAGAGGAAGATATCGACCCTACTACGTTTTCGGGCCTACAATCCTTTTTCTAAATCCCAGTATAGTTTTGCGGATTGATTTT
>JBMYKI010000007.1:26118-35696 GCA_049595235.1 Flavobacteriaceae bacterium | reverse complement strand
TTAAGAAATAAATTATGGTATGAGGTGCTCTAATTGACCTTAACCACTTTTTTTATTTGAGGCGCATATTTTTTGATGGTTGTCTCAACGCCTAATTGCAAGGTCATCTGGTTGACAGAACAGGCGATGCAATTGCCTTGAAGCTCTACTATCACTGTATCTCCCTCAATAGCCACCAAAGAGATATCGCCACCGTCGTTCACCAAAAAGGGGCGGATTTCTTCAAGGGCTTTTTCTACAAGTTGTTCTAGTTCTGCCATGGGTGTTTATGTTTTTTGAACGGCAGCACAGCCTGCCATTGTGGTTATTTTGATTGCCTCTGTGGGAGGAAGTGCTTCATTCCGCTTGACCAATTCACTGACCAAATTACGCGTGACCTCTACAAACTGCTCCGTTACTAGACTGTTTTCTTGCAACACCGCCGGTCGGCCCACATCACCTGCCTCACGCACACTTTGCACCAAGGGCAATTCTCCCAGAAAAGGAACGTCCAAATCGGTAGCTAAAAATTTTGCACCGCCTTGGCCAAAAATAAAATATTTGTTTTCAGGTAGCTCCTCTGGAGTGAAGTAAGCCATATTCTCTATGATTCCCAAAACTGGCACTTGTATGCTGTCTTGCTGGAACATCGCAACTCCTTTCTTGGCATCAGCAAGGGCTACCGCCTGGGGAGTGCTAACCACTGCTGCGCCAGTAATGGGCAAGGATTGCATGATACTCAAATGGATATCGCCCGTCCCTGGCGGCAAATCAATAAGCAAAAAGTCTAATGTACCCCAATCGGCATCAAAAATCATCTGATTAAGTGCTTTGGCCGCCATAGGACCACGCCAAATTACGGCTTGATCGGGTTCAGTAAAAAAACCTATTGACAACAACTTGATTCCATAATTGGAAACTGGTTTCATTTTGGATTTTCCGTCGACTGTGACTGCTAGGGGTCGTTCATAAGTCACGTCAAACATCATGGGCATGGAAGGACCGTAAATATCCGCATCCAGAATACCAACCTTAAATCCCATCTCGGCGAGGGTGATGGCCATATTGGCAGTCACAGTCGACTTGCCTACGCCCCCTTTACCAGAAGCCACAGCCACAATATTCTGAATTCCAGGAATCGACTTTCCTTTGATCGGAGGATCGGGCTTGGGAGGGGTAGAGGCTTTGCTGTTCACTTGAATTTTTAGGTGTTTACCAAACGCTCTATGAATGGCCTCCACCACAGCAGATTCGGTTTTTTTGCGGGCTTGCAAACTAGGGCTGGGTAGGGTTAGGTCTATGATGAGTTCCTCACCAAAAACTTGAAGGTTGCTGAGCCCGTTTATGGCACCCAGCGTTTTGTCTGTACCAGCGATGGTAAGCTTCTTAATGACTTCTTCGATTTCGGGCTTGCGCACAGATTTTTCTTTAAAATGATTCTAAATTGCAAATATAAGCTATATGCGCCAACCTACACAGCTCCAGTTGGTTTCCAAAAAACCTTGACAAAATCCATGATTTGATCATCTTCAATTGTGTGGCCCTCTTGTTCTAGTAATTGTTGCATCACCCTTGGGCCACCGAAGTGGTGCTTTCCCGTCAGCATCCCATTTCTGTTAACCACCCTATGAGCAGGTACATCAGGGTGTGAGTGGGCGGCATTCATGGCCCAACCTACCATACGTGCAGATCCTCGCATACCCAAACATTCGGCTATGGCACCATAGGTACTTACGCGGCCTTCGGGTATTAGCCGAACCACATCATAAACCCGTGAAAAAAAATCTGAAGTAGTGCTATAGGGCATCAAAAGAAAATTTTAGGTAAGTAATGGGGATGTCTTGCTCCAAATACATGGATTCATAAAAAGTTTGAATGCTAATAACTTCTTTGGGTGCATGTACATATTTATACACGTCGTGATGTGCCATAATAGGACGAATGCCCATGCCTTGGAGCACACCCAAAGTATAACCGTGCATAAAAGAGGAATCTGTTTTTAAATGTACTACACCTTCTTGTTGAAGTATATTTTTGTATTTGTTTAAAAATTCAGGATTGGTCAGCCTATGTTTGGTACGCTTAAACTTGAGTTGAGGATCAGGAAAAGTAAGCCATATTTCAGTAACTTCTTGAACGCCAAAAACATGTTCTATGAGCTCTATTTGTGTACGCACAAAAGCCACATTAGGCAGGTTTTCTTCAATGGCTGTTTTGGCTCCTCTCCAAAACCGTGCGCCCTTGATGTCTATACCAATAAAATTCATTTCTGGGTGTGTTTTTGCAAGGGCTACTGTGTATTCTCCCTTTCCACATCCCAGCTCCACAACCAAAGGGTTTTTATTGCCAAAAAATGTGTCCCATTGACCTTTGTATTTAAAAGTTCCTTTTGTCAGTGCTTCCCGTGAAGGCTGTAGCACGTTGGCAAAGGACTCATTTTCTTGAAAACGCTTGAGTTTGTTTTTACTCCCCATAGGGTCAAAGATGATTTATTCTGCTTCACTATCAACTAGCGCTGTTTTTTTCAAAGTAAAGGAAAATTGTGACCCAATTTCTGGTTGGCTTTCCACAAATATTTCTTCATGATGCGCTTCCACGATATGCTTTACTATCGAAAGTCCTAGACCTGAGCCCCCTTGTTTACGGCTTCCGCTTTTATCAACCCGGTAGAAGCGCTCGAATAGTCGTGGAATATGCGTTTTTTCAATGCCATATCCATTGTCTGCAATGCGTACAATGATACGGTTTTGACCATAAGGTTCTACGCGAATTTCTGTGGTTCCTTTTTCCTTCCCATACTTTATAGAGTTCATTACCAAATTGGTCAGTACTTGCTGAATGCGTTCTTCGTCGGCATAGACCTCTATGGGCTTGGTATATTCCCTGTCGAACTCTAAGGAAATTTTTGACTTTTGGGCGCGTATTTCTAACAATTCAAATACGTTTTTAATTAATGTTACGATATCAAAGTGGCTCTCCTCCAAATCGGTATTTCCTGTCTCTAGTTGGGTCAATAAATCCAAGTCCTTGACAATATAATTCAGGCGTTCGACCCCTTTGTTGGCGCGGTTTAGGTATTTTTTGTTGATGTTTTTGTCTTCCAAGGCGCCATCTAAGAGGGTCAGAATATAACCCTGCACTGTAAATAGCGGTGTTTTCAACTCATGGGCCACATTTCCTAAAAATTCTTTGCGAAAAGCGTCCAAGTCTTTTAAGCTGTCGATTTCTAGCTTTCTTTTGGCGACCACATCTTGTACTTCAGAGACTAAATCTTCCATATCCATAGTTTCCTCCTTGGGAACGTAGGGATTGTCGGGTACCATATTGTTATACAATCGAGTAAGCTGATGATAAATACCACGCTGAATCATTCTACCCAAAACAAAATATCCTATAAAACCCGCTAACAAAGCTATACCTAGACTCGCCCAAACAAAAGCACTGTCTAGGTGGGCGTCCCTAAAAGCAAGTCCAAAAACCAAGGCATTTGAAATGAGTGTAAGTAAAAAAATAAGTATAGCGCAAACGATCGCTATGGTTTTAGATGAGTAAGTGCGTCTTGACATAGAATTTAGACTACATACTTATACCCTACCCCTTTGACAGTCTTAAAGTGCTTATCACCAATTTTTTCACGCAATTTTCTGATATGCACATCGATGGTACGACCCCCAACGATGACTTCGTTGCCCCAAACTCGGTCAAGAATAACATCACGTTTAAAAACTTTGTTGGGCTTACTAGCCAACAATGCCAAGAGCTCAAACTCTTTTCTAGGCAACAACTTCTCAACGCCCGCATAAACGATTTTGTATTCCTCACGGTTGATAACCAAATCACCTGCTTGGATGACTTCAGCGTGCTCATTCCCTTTTTTTACACGGCGCAACAATGACTTGACTTTACTGACCAATACTTTGGGCTTAACGGGTTTGGTGATGTAGTCATCTGCACCTGCCTCCAAACCAGCTACTTGGGAATAGTCCTCACTTCGTGCGGTCAAAAAAACCACAATCATCTCGTTGAGTTGGGGTATTTTTCGCAGCTGTTCACATGCTTCAATTCCATCCATTTCAGGCATCATAACGTCCAGAAGGGTTAGATGTGGAAGGTGTTTTTTGGCCTTGGAAAGGGCTTCTATCCCATTTTTGGCTGTAAATACTTGATATCCTTCGTTGGTCAAATTATAACTGACGATTTCAAGAATGTCAGGCTCATCGTCAACCAACAAAATTTTTATGTCCTTTTTTTTCATTTGACCTACAAAATTCAAATGTAACCAAAATTTTTTGGCGTATCGAGACCGAAACAATTTTTTAACTCTAAAGACAAACTCAATTAACACAGATGTTGTTATTTTTGGTGATGTGCGTTTTTACAACACAGATAGCGATTTTACCCATCAAGCACTAGCGCTTTTTAGAGAGCAGTTTGAGCACAACCCTACCTATCGATCCTTCTGCGACCTGATAAACAAAACCCCTACTGAGGCAAACACGCTTTCAAAAATCCCATTTTTGCCCATCTCTTTTTTTAAAACACACCGTGTTACTACGGGTTCGGAGGCACATACCCATATCTTTAAAAGTAGTGGTACTGGGGGCAAACAAAGCACCCATTATGTTCAGGACATCTCGCTTTACGAACAAAGTTTTTTGACCACCTTTCAGCAGTTTTATGGGGCTATTGACCAATATGCCGTAATCGGTCTTTTGCCTAGCTACTTGGAAAGATCAGATTCATCTTTGATTTATATGGTACAACGATTGATTGAAGCTTCCAATGATGCGGAAAGTGGGTTCTATTTAGACCAACACATAGAATTACATGACTTGCTAGTAGCACGAGAAGCCACGAATAAGAAAACCATACTTATCGGAGTGAGCTTCGCGTTGATGGATTTTGCTGAAGGCTACCCGTGTCAAATCCCCAAAACGATTGTCATGGAAACGGGTGGTATGAAGGGAAGGAGAAAAGAATTGTTACGAGAAGAACTACATCATGTTCTTACACAAAATCTGGGCGTCGAACAGGTACACTCTGAATACGGAATGACAGAGTTATTGTCTCAAGCCTATGCTGTTAGTAACGGCTTATTTCAGGCCCCACCATGGATGCGGGTGTTGGTGCGCAACCCCCATGATCCATTCGATGTAAAACAAAGCGGAAAAGGCTGTTTGAATATCATCGATTTAGCCAATCAACATTCTTGTGCCTTTATCGCCACAGACGATTTGGGTGAGGTACATATGGATGGACGTTTTGAGGTATTAGGTCGTTTTGATGCTGCTGATGTGCGAGGTTGTAACTTGATGGTTAACTGAAAATGACCAAGAAGTAATTTTTCTTACCTCTTTGTAGCAACAAATACTTGTCACAGATAAGATCTGCAGAAGTCGCTACAAAACCATCATCCACCTTTTCTTTGTTAACCGAAATAGAACGTTCCTGCAAAGCGCGACGTGCAGCTCCATTAGATGGTAAAAATCCCGTATCACCTGCCAGCAAAGGAATTACATCAATCCCTTTTTCTAGGTCAGAAAGTTGTAAGGAAGCCTGAGGCACCCCTGCAAACACATCAAGGAGGGTTTGTTCGTCTAGATTCTTAAGTGCATCCGAAGTGGCATTTCCGAAAAGAATTTGCGCAGCCTGCACAGCATTTGCGCGGTCTTCCTCTGAATGTACCATACGCGTTACCTCGTCGGCCAAAGTACGTTGCAACTGTCTTTGATGCGGGGCTTCATTGTGGGTCGCAACAATATCTTGAATTTCTTTTTCGGAGAGGAAAGTGAAGATTTTTATGTAGCGCTCCGCGTCTTCATCGGAGGTGTTAAGCCAATATTGATAAAAACTATAAGGAGAGGTTTTTTCTTTATCTAGCCATACATTGCCCCCTTCAGATTTTCCAAATTTGGTACCGTCGGCTTTTGTGATCAAAGGACAAGTAATCGCATAGGCTTTACCCGAAAGTTTTCTGCGTATCAGCTCTGTACCTGTGGTGATATTGCCCCATTGGTCGCTGCCGCCCATTTGTAAGAGACAATTGTGATTTTCATAGAGATGGAGAAAGTCATAACCTTGAATGAGTTGGTAGGTAAACTCAGTAAAAGACATGCCCTCTTTGGCATCAGCGCCCACACGTTTTTTTACAGAATCTTTAGCCATCATATAATTTACCGTCAGGTGCTTACCTATATCACGCGCGAAATCAATCAGCGAAAAACGGGACATCCATTCGTAGTTGTTGACCAATAGAGCGGCATTTTCGGTTGTACTCCCAAAATCCAGAAACTTTGCTAACTGGTTCTTGATCCCCGCTACGTTTTTGTCCAAAGTTTCCGCATCGAGCAGGTTACGCTCAGCAGATTTTCCAGAGGGATCTCCGATCATTCCTGTGGCGCCTCCTACCAAAGCTATGGGCTGATGACCTGCCCGTTGGAAATGCATCAAAATCATGATCTGAACCAAGCTACCAATGTGCAAAGAATCTGCCGTAGGGTCAAATCCGATGTAGCCAGTAGTAGAGCCTTCCGAAAGCACCTTGTCGGTTTCGGGCATCATATCGTGGATCATACCACGCCATTTTAGTTCTTCAACAAAATTATGGGTCATCTAATGATATTAATTACAAATATAGCGTACCGATTACAAAAAGACTTGTCCAATGCTTCTTCAAGAAACTATTTTTTGATATCATCTGGCTGTTTTTCAGAATAATTTAGTTGCACTTTTACAGCATCTGGTTTTTTAATTTTTTCACTTCCTATCAAGCTGTCTTTTCGAGATGCCAACAATTGTTCAGAACGTTCGACAATTTTAAGATACTGTTTGGGGCGCGCGGCGTAGTAGGCATTACTAAGCGAAAATTGCAAACTATCGACCTGATGAAAATCAAAAAAACTTGAATTTACACTAATGACCTCTTTTCCATCGGACGGACGAAAACCACGGCTGGCATTGATGATAGATAACTCATAGAGAAGTTCCGCCATTTTTTCTTCCCCAATAAGATTTTCAGGCTTGTCTGCCGACTTGGGATTGCAAGCAACCATCAAAAACGATATGACAACTAGAAACAATCTCATCGCTTGAAGGCTGCCGCCATAGCAGCTTTTTGGTTAGAAAAATGACCTTTTTCATAGGCCAAATGCCCATTGACAAAAGTATGGGTAACTTGTGCCTGAAATGTTTGTCCCTCTAGGGGAGACCAGCCACATTTGTAAAGCAAATTATCTTTGTGTACCATATAAGGGGCATTCAGATCCACCAATACCAAATCTGCATAACATCCCTCACGCACATAGCCACGGCGGTCAATATCAAACAATTGAGCAGGGTTGTGACACATTTTTTCTACAATTTTTTCTAAAGAAATCTTGCCTTGAAGATGGCATTCCAATAACACCGAAAGGGCGTGTTGTACCATAGGACCACCAGAGGGAGCTTTGGTGTATGGGTTTTCTTTTTCTTCCAAAGTGTGCGGTGCATGGTCTGTGGCAATCAAATCAATTCGGTCATCTAATAAGGCTTTCCAGAGTCCCTCGCGATCTGAATGGGTTTTGACGGCAGGGTTCCATTTGATCAGACTGCCTTTGTCTTTATAGTCCGAATCGCTAAACCAAAGGTGATGAATACACACCTCGGCCGTAATCTTTTTTTCTGTCAAAGGCTTATTTTCAAACAAAGCGGTTTCCTTGGCGGTGGAAAGGTGGAAAACATGCAAACGGGCACCGGTTTCCTTGGCCAATGCAATCGCTGTGGAAGACGATTTATAACAAGCTTCTTCAGATCGTATGATGGGGTGATATTCCATCGGAATGTCGTCTCCATACTGGGCAATGTGAGATGATAGGTTGGCTTTAATAGTAGCTTCATCTTCGCAATGCACAGAAATGGGTAAGGAGGTTTTAGAAAAAATCTTTCGCAAAACGTCGGGGTTGTCTACCAGCATATTCCCAGTAGATGATCCCAAAAATAATTTTACACCTGGCACTTGTTTGCCGTCAACAGCCAAAATATCATTTAAGTTGTCGTTTGTTCCGCCAAACATAAATCCGTAGTTGGCCCACGAAGTACGCTTGGCAATGTCTAATTTTTCATCCAATTTGACCTGATTGGTGGTTTGGGGTTGGGTATTAGGCATTTCAAAAAAAGTGGTGATTCCACCCGCCAAGGCTGCCCGACTTTCTGATTCGATAGTCGCTTTGTGTGTAAGACCTGGCTCTCTAAAATGTACTTGATCATCGATCAAACCCGGCAAAAGGTATTTGCCCGATGCATCTATAACAATATCTGCTTGGGCGTTGATTTTGGGTGCCAATTGAGTAATAAAACCATCTCGCAATAGGAGATCCAATTGTTCTGTATTCCCTTCATTGACAACTTGGGCGTTACGGATTAGGGTTGTTTTGGGTTTAGTGGGCATACCAACTTTTTATTTTCATCAAAATTATACCAAATATAGCTTCACTTATTATAGAACTGTTCATTTTTGAAACCCCACGAATACGATCTGTGAAGACAATGGGAATCTCTTTCAAACGAAAACCCTTTTTCCAAGCCTTAAATTTCATCTCTATTTGAAAAGCATAGCCAGCGAACCGAATTTGATCTAAGTCAATGGCTTTGAGCACATCAGCATTGTAACCCACAAAACCTGCTGTGGTGTCTTTGACAGGAAGTGCAGTAATCATTCGAACATATAGGGAGGCGCCATAGGAAAGCAATATACGTCCCAAAGGCCAATTGACAACCTGGACGCCTTTGACATAACGTGAACCTATTACCACATCTGCTTCTCCATTATTCAATGGTTCTAACAACCGCTCTAAATCTTTGGGCGCATGAGAAAAATCCGCATCCATTTCAAAAATATAAGCATACCCGTGCGCCAATGCCCAGCGAAAACCATGTACATAGGCAGGTCCGAGTCCGTTTTTTTCAGAACGATTTTCTAGAAAAATCCGATTCGGGTATTTCTTTATCACGTTGGCCACAATATCGGCAGTTCCGTCAGGCGAAGCATCGTCAACAACCAATACATCAAACGTATGCGAAAGAACCATCACAGATGTGAGGATTAAGGCGATGTTTTCTGCCTCGTTGTAAGTGGGAATAATGACTAAACTTTTGTCCATGTTCGATATACACAAAAGTAGATAAATCAAAACTGCTGTGCTAAAGATTGCATTTTATAATTTTGCACCATGCATGATGTACTCATCCGCGAAACCAACTACTTCACATGGGAGATTGGGCTGTTTTTTGCCCTTGTAGTGCTTTTGGCAATTATAAAACAACGCAATGCAGAAGCCTTTCACCACTTGGTTTTCTTTTGGAAAACAGATTTTTATGGGTTCGAATCTTCAAGAGCTAAAATGCGTAGCTTAAAACTTGAAAATGTGCTTGTCTTTATATTTCGAGGCCTTGTGTTCGCTGGGTTTTGTTATAAATTGCTCATCAACTGGGGTTATGAAGAAAAGCCATGGCTCAGTTACCCATTCATTTTGGGGGCTTGGCTAATTTACACCGCAACACGAGCGCTTTCAGAGTGGGGTGTTGGACTGGGTTTTGGCGTAGAGTCAAGGGTGTTACACTTA
>JBMYKI010000007.1:0-26108 GCA_049595235.1 Flavobacteriaceae bacterium | reverse complement strand
AAGAGCCAGCATCAAGGCCAAATTGTCCTTCGTATTATCCATCATGTTTATTGTAGGGGTTTTTGGGCTGGGGCAGTATGGCAGTCATTGGAATGTCTTTTTGATCGTTTATGTATTGATTTTTTTATGGACTTATCTCCGTATTGTCAAGCCCTTTTACGGGCTAATTAAATCCTATCTAATCTATTTTATTTTATATATTTGCATGTTCGAAATCGCCCCTTTGTGGCTCATCGTTAAGTACCTAAAGGTTTAAATTTAAAGACCACTATGAAAGTAAAAACGATTCTTGTTTCACAACCCGAACCTGCTGTTGAGAACTCCCCGTATGGACATCTGATAGAAAAGCGTAAAGTGGCCATAGACTTTAGGCCTTTTATTCACGTTGAGGGTGTCCCAGCTCGCGAGGTGAGACAACAAAAAATCGACTTGAGCAAGTTTACGGCCATCATTCTAACAAGCCGTAACGCTGTAGATCATTTTTTTAGACTCGCAGAAGAGATGAGATACCCCATCCCTAGTACACTAAAATATTTCTGTCAATCAGAAGCAGTGGCTTTTTATCTGCAGAAATACGTAGTCTACCGCAAACGAAAAATTTATGTTGGCAACCGTACTTTCGATGATTTATTGGAACTTGTTGGGAAGTATAAAAACGAAAATTACCTCCTGCCTTGTTCGGATGTAGTAAAACCGATTATCCCCGAAAAACTCAACAATTTGGGAATCAAATGGACTCAAGGCACATTTTACAAAACTGTCATTAGCGATTTGTCAGACCTAAGAGATGTGTACTACGATATTCTGGTGTTCTTTAGTCCTTCAGGTATCGAGTCATTGTTTCAGAACTTTCCTGATTTCAAACAAAACAATACAAGAATTGCAGTTTTTGGAAACAGCACTGTCAAAGCTGCTGAGCAAGCAGGCTTGCGCATTGATATCTTGGCACCAACCCCAAAGACGCCTTCAATGAGCAAAGCACTTGACGAGTATATTGCAATCGCCAATAAGCGCTAAGATCGATACGCAGTTCTAATCAATTGTAGCCATCCGGCAATCAAAACCAATCCTCCGATAGGTGTAATCCAGCCCAAGGCATTGAAATTTACACCCATGATTCGGTCGAGTGTTAACAGGTAGATAGAACCCGAAAATAGAAGGGTCCCCCAGGCAAATAGTTTGGCACTAATGCGGATGTTTTTTAAAGGCAAGACTGTTAATATCAAAATGGCCAAAGCATGGTAGATTTGATACCTAACCCCGGTTTGAAATGACATAAGCTCATCTTCACTAAGCTGTTTATCAAGTATATGCGCTGCAAAAGCACCCAACACCACTCCCAAAACAGCCAATGAGCTACCCCATATGATTGAGTTTCTGTTTTTCATAGCATTTGGTTTATAAATAATTGCTAATGTCGTATTTTTGAGTCAAAGCTCTAATCTAATTCATCATGAAACATATCGATCAAAACATCGTTCTTGACGAAATCGACAAGAAAATCATTCAGTTCCTTTCTGAAAACGCACGCAGACCGATTACAGAAATCGGAAGAAACCTACTTATTTCAGGGGCTGCTGTACACCAACGAATACGTAAACTCGAGGAGGCTGGCGTAATTACGGGGAGTCGTATTGAGATTAATACGGAAGTCCTTGGCTATACCACTACCGCTTTTATTGGTGTCTACTTAGACAAAGCCGCGCATATTGCCACTGCTGTGTCTAAACTAAAAGGTATTGCAGAAGTGACCGAATGTTACTATACCACTGGAAACTGGAGTGTGCTGATTAAAATCAAATGCAAAGACAACCAACACTTGATGGAATTGCTCAGCAAACAAGTGCAAAAAATACCAGGGATTTCAAGGACAGAGACCTATATCTGTCTCAATCAGCAAATCGATAGGGAAATTAGTCTGTAGCTACCTTCGTTGGCTGGCTACCCGTAGGGCAAAGTAAGCGAGCGTGGCTAAAGAGCCAATGGCAGCAACCACATAAGTTCTTGCTGCCCATTTCAAGGCGTCTTCCGAAGCAGCGTATTCTTCTCTTGAAACCATGTTCTTACGTTGCAGCCATGCCAAGGCGCGCTTGCTGGCATCATACTCAACGGGAAGTGTGATAAAACTAAACAACGTTCCCAGCCCAAACATGATTACTCCTGCAACTGCAATAGGGTACCCCAAACCAGAGCTAGCCATACCCAAACCGATGGCAATAATCCAAACAGATAGGTTTGATGCCACACTCACCACAGGAACCAAGGTAGAGCGCATTTGCAACCACTCATAACCTTGTGCGTGCTGAACGGCATGTCCACACTCGTGTGCCGCCACAGCCGCAGCTGCCGCATTGCGAGCACCGTAGACGCTTTCACTCAGGTTTACGGTACGCTTGATAGGATTGTAATGGTCGGTCAACATACCTCGCGTAGAGACTACTTTGACATTGCGTATTCCGTGATCAGAAAGCATTTTTTCAGCAATCTCTGCCCCTGTCATACCGTTGCGCAATGACATTTTAGCGTATTTTTTGAATTTGTTTTTTAGTTGCGCGCTTACAGCCATGCTAATAATAAAAAAGACAATGGCAATCAAGTAATATCCTCCCCACATAATTTTTAAAATTTATCTTTTGTTGGCAAAAATCTTGCCAATCAGTTCTGTTTCTTTAAAATATTAAAGATAATAAAGATTTGGAGGCAAGCGGTAACTGTGTTGGCAACAACCACCGAAAGACTTGCAATTCGCAAGCCATAATAGAGCCACATACAAACACCAATAAACATAATGAGATACATGGGTAATGACAATCCGTCAGCACTTTGGCTTCGATATACTTTGACAGCTTGTGGAAGGAAGGAAATCGTAGTCAAAAAAGCTGCGATAAGACCTACGATTTCATCAGAATTAATGCTCAACATACCACATTCACAATTTTGTTGGGCACCACAATCACTTTTCTAACCACTTTGTCGCCAAGTTGTTGATGGGTGCGCTCATCGGCCAATACCATTTCTTCAATGGACTTTGGATCTGCAGACACGTCAAAATCCATTGTAAAACGTACTTTTCCGTTAAAACTAATCGGATATTTCTTTGAGGTTTCCTTTAGGTATTCCTGGTTGGCTTTTGGAAACTCAGCCTCAATAATAGAACCCTGATGACCCAAAAGTGCCCAAACTTCTTCACAAATGTGCGGGGCAAAAGGGGACAACAGAACAGTCAGTGGCTCCAAAACCTCACGTTGATTGCACTTGAGAGAGGTAAGTTCGTTGGCACAAATCATAAAGGCGCTCACCGCTGTATTTAATGACAATTGCTCAATGTCTTGGGTTACTTTTTCTATAGTTCCGTGCAACACCTTCAAAGCTTCTTTTGAAGCAGCCCCCTCATCGACTGAAAAAACATCGTCGGTGTGGAACAACCGCCAATATTTATTAAGAAAACCAAACACCCCTGTAATTCCAGCCGTGTTCCATGGCTTGGCTTGTTCAATTGGGCCCAAAAACATTTCATACATGCGCATTGTATCGGCTCCATAGGTCTGACAAATAGCATCGGGGTTGACTACGTTGTATTTAGACTTGGACATTTTCTCCACCTCTCTCTTGGCTAACAGTTTGCCGTCTTCCAATTCAAAATCAGCATCTCTAAAATGGGGTTGCCATTGCTTTAAGGCTTCAATATCTACCGCGTCTGTGTGATCCAACAAAGAGATATCAACATGAATCGGCTCTACTTGGTTGTCATCCACCAAGCCCTTTGATAAAAAAGTTTGTGTACCCGATTTGCGATATACAAAGGCACTGTTGCCCAAAATCATCCCTTGATTAACCAATTTTTGAGCAAATTCATTCACACTTACATACCCCAAATCGAAGAAAACTTTTTGCCAAAAACGAGCGTATAACAAATGTCCCGTTGCGTGTTCACTTCCCCCGACATACAGATCTACAGATCCCCAATAGTCTAGCGCGGATTTGTCGGCAAAATCAGTTGCGTTATGGGCATCCATAAAACGATTGAAATACCACGAACTTCCTGCCCACCCTGGCATGGTGTTGAGCTCTAGGGGAAACACCTGCTTATGGTCGATTTTGGTATTGGACACCACTTCTTGTTTTTGACTGTCCCAAGCCCAATGGGTTGCATTTCCGAGAGGCGGAGCACCTTCGGGTGTGGGTAGATATTTTTCGACTTCTGGCAAGCACAAGGGCAGCGCCTCTTCGGGTAATCCTTTTGGAATGCCATTGTCAAAATATATGGGAATGGGTTCACCCCAATAGCGTTGTCTGCTAAAGACCGCGTCTCTGAGTCTGTAATTGATGCGTGCCTCTCCTTTATTACTAGCAGCAAGTTGCCGAATCACTTCCTCTGTGGCTTGACTCACATCAAGACCATCCAAAAAATCTGAATGGGCAATTTTAGTTTGGTTCTTGTCACTGTGAGCGGCTTCTGAAATATCCTTATCAGCAAAAATATTTTTGATGGGTAATCCAAAATGTTTGGCAAAATCATAATCGCGTTGGTCGCCACAGGGAACTGCCATCACTGCGCCTGTGCCATAGCCCGCCAAAACATAGTCTCCAATCCAAATGGGAATCTTTTGATTGGTAAATGGATGCAATGCATATGCCCCTGTAAAAACCCCAGTGATGTTTTTGACATCAGCCATACGTTCCCTCTCACTTCGAGAAGCGGTGGCTTCTACATAAGCCTCAACTTCGTTTTTTTGTGTATTGGTGGTGATTTTTGAAACCAAGGGATGTTCGGGTGCCAAAGTCATAAAACTGGCTCCAAACAAAGTGTCAGGGCGGGTTGTAAAGACCTCTATTTGGTCATCATGCCCATCTACAGCAAACCTCACAGAAGCTCCTACTGACTTCCCTATCCAGTTGCGTTGCATCTCTTTTAAAGGCTCAGGCCAGTCTATTTTGTCTAAATCATTAAGCAAGCGCTCTGCGTAAGCAGAAATACGCATACTCCACTGGGTCATGGTTTTTCGAACTACCGCATAGCCACCCCTTTCGGAAACACCATTTACAACCTCATCATTGGCCAATACAGTTCCCAATTCAGGACACCAATTCACCTCCGTTTCGGCCAAGTAGGCCAGGCGGTAGTTAAGCAAATAGGTTTGCTTTTCATTTTCTGAATAAGCGCGCCATTGATCTGCCGAAATTTCTGGTGTCGAAGCATCACTATGCGCCTGAATATTTTTGCTACCATGCTTTTCGAGCTGGTCAACCAGCGCTTCTATGGGTCGGGCTTTGTTTTTTGAATTGTCATACCAAGATGAGAACAGTTGCAAAAACATCCACTGCGTCCAACGATAGTAGTTGGGGTCAGAAGTGCGTACCTCTCTACTCCAATCAAACGAAAACCCTAACTGATCGAGTTGCTCTCTGTATCTTTTAATATTGGCAGATGTGGTTACAGCGGGGTGTTGACCCGTTTGAATGGCGTATTGCTCTGCAGGAAGTCCAAAAGAGTCATAGCCTTGTGGATGTAACACATTGTATCCTTTGTTGCGCTTATACCTCGCAACGATATCACTTGCAATATAACCTAGAGGGTGTCCCACATGCAGACCCGCCCCAGAGGGATAAGGGAACATGTCGAGTACGTAATACTTGGGTTTGTCAGAGACCGAGTCAGCAGCAAAAGTTTTGTTTTTTGCCCAGTAGGATTGCCATTTTTTTTCTATCGACTGAAAAGGATATGCCATATGCCCATTTAACAGTTGCAAAAATACCATATATTCTAAGAATATTTAAAGTTCAAACGTTGGATTGGATTTTGTAATTTTAGCCCATCATGGGCAAACCCTTTCATGTTTACCAACGTCGCCAACTGATTCGCTCTTACATTTCAGTAGTTTTGAGTATCGGATTGGTATTGTTTGTGGTCGGTATTTTAGGGCTGTTGGTGCTGAATACCCAGCGTGTGGCACAGCATGTAAAAGAACAAATCGTACTTACTGTATTTCTTGAAGACCAAGCCAAACAGGTAGAAGTAGATCAGCTCAAAACCATGTTGGCGCTGGCACCTTTTACCAAGTCCGCTACCTTTATATCCAAAGCCCAAGCTGCACAAGAACACAGTGCCGATATCGGTGAGGATTTTATGGATTTCTTGGGTTACAATCCGCTGAAGGATGCTATTGACCTACGCCTTAAAGGCGATTATGTAAACACCTTGAGTGTAGATAGTATTAGCACCCTTTTGGGAAATAAACCGTTTATCAGCGAAGTGGTTTATGACCGTCCTTTGATCGGGTTGCTCAACCAAAATATTGAACGAATCAGCTTGTTGTTGTTGGTCTGTTGCGGCTTCTTTTTGGTTGTATCAATTTTACTGATTAACAATTCAATTCGTCTATCGATTTACGCCAAGCGTATGGTCATCAAAACGATGCAGTTAGTGGGAGCCCGAAAAGGGTTTATCCGAAGACCTTTTGTTCGTAGATATGTATTGCTGGGTCTGTTGAGTGCCTTGGCTGCTTGCTTGGGGATATGGGGTTTATTACAACTCGCTTTAGACTATGTGCCAAACCTGACTGAGCTGATGGATACCGAAACCATTCTCATGGCTTTTGGTGGTGTAGTAGCACTTTCTTTAATTATAACCTCCTTGAGTGCTACCCTAGCCACGCAACGCTACCTGAATCTGAAGACAGATTATTTATACTGATTTATGAAGCAAAAAAAACAATTTATTTTTAACGCTAACAACTACAAACGCATGTGGATAGGGCTGGCTTGTATAGCCCTTGGCTTTGTACTCATGTCGGGAGGTGGTAGCGACGATCCTAACATATTCAATCCTGAAATTTTTAGCCCCAGAAGAATTCGTTTGGCCCCAGCACTTGTGTTGATTGGTTTTGTAATCCAAATCATTGCCATACTCAGTTCTAAAGGACATAAAAATGATTGAACCAGTAACTTCTCTTTCTGTTATAGAGGCCTTATTACTCGGCATTATTCAAGGACTTACGGAGTTTTTACCAGTATCATCTAGCGGGCACTTGGAGTTGGTCCAAGCCATGATGGGTAATGGGAATCTGAACCAACAAAATTTGATTTTTACTATTGTGGTTCATGCCGCTACGGCCTTGGCGACTTTGGTAGTTTTCAGAAAAGATGTGATTGATATCCTAACTGGACTTCTCAAATTTAAAAACAACGAAGCATTTCGTTTTTCATTACTCATTGTCATCTCTATGATACCCGCTGTATGTGTAGGTCTGTTTTTTGAGGAGTCTATCGCGAAGTTCTTTTTTGGCAACACAATCTTGGTGGGTGCCATGTTGTGGGTAACGGCAGGTTTGTTGTTTGTGGCGGACCGTCCTTTTACCAATCAACGACCCATAGGTCCAAAAACTGCTGCTTTGGTAGGAGTGGCCCAAGCTTTTGCGATTTTGCCTGGTATTTCACGTAGTGGCGCTACCATCGCTTGCAGTCTGCTCCTAAAAGTAGACAGATCCAAAGCGGCCCGTTTTTCATTCCTGATGGTTGTACCCCTGATTTTGGGCAGTATGCTCAAAACCCTATGGAGTGGTGATTTGGGTCAAAGTCAAGATCAAATGGAATTACTTCCATTTGTAGTGGGTTTTGTCGCTGCTTTTGTGAGTGGATACTTGGCTTGTACTTGGATGATCGCACTAGTAAAACGCAGCAAACTGAAATACTTTGCTTACTACTGTGCCACCGTAGGCACATTGGCTCTGATCATCCATTGGGTATGATAAACGATAAAGAAGCCATACAAGAAGGACAACTCATTCTTGTTGATAAGCCTCTGGAGTGGACTTCTTTTCAGGTGGTCAATAAAATCCGTTGGCTGATCAAAAAAAAACACGCTCTTAAAAAAATAAAAGTCGGTCATGCCGGAACACTAGACCCTCTGGCTACCGGCTTGTTGATTGTTTGTACGGGCAAAATGACCAAACAAATCGAAGGTCTCATGGGCAAGCACAAAACCTACACAGGTACTTTTGTGGTGGGGGCCACCACCCCGTCTTATGACCTAGAGACAGACATCAACAATCGATACGAAATTGACCATATCACTCCGAAACTTATTGATCAGGTCAGGGCGCAATTTATTGGCAGTATTTGGCAAAAACCGCCCTTGTTTTCTGCAATCAAAAAAAATGGAAAAAGACTCTATGAACATGCACGCGCAAACGAAAAAATTGAGGTTCCAGCTCGAGAGGTTTATATTCATAAATTCGAACTTACACGTATCGACTTGCCAGAAATAGATTTTGAGATTTGTTGTAGTAAAGGCACTTACATCCGAAGTATCGCACACGACTTTGGGCATGCTTTAGGGTCAGGAGCTCATCTGAAGAAGCTTTGTCGTACTGCCATTGGACAACATCAACTCGAAAATGCCTACGATTTAAATACGCTAGAGAAGCTTATCAATTCCTGATTTTTTTATCATTTAGCAGATATTATACTTATTTTGGTAGTATCACTGATTGCTTTACACAAATCCTATGAATTCAACCCAACGTTGTGACTGGTGTTGCGGACATGCAGATTACGAGGACTATCACGACCGCGAGTGGGGCGTGCCTGTTCATGATGACCAAAAATGGTTTGAGTTTTTGACGTTGGAAACCTTCCAGGCGGGGCTGAGTTGGCTCACTATTTTGCGAAAGCGAGAAAACTTTAGAAAAGCTTTCGATGGCTTTGATGTCGAGTGTGTAGCCCGATACAATTCAGAAAAAATTAAGGAGCTGTTGGCAAACAAAGGGATTGTTCGTAACCGTCTAAAAATTCAAGCTGCGGTTACCAATGCACAAGCATTTCTCGGGGTTCAAAAAAAATATGGTTCATTTGACTCCTAAATTTGGGCGTTTGTAAATCAGAAACCCATTCAGAATCGCTTTAAAAATCTCGATGAAATTCCAACAAAAACAGTCCTTTCAGACACTATTAGTGCTTCACTCAAAAATCATGGATTTAAGTTTGTTGGGAGCACCATCGTTTATGCACATATGCAAGCCACCGGCATGGTCAACGACCATTTGACAAGTTGCTATCGATATAATGAAGTCAAAGCTTTAGGGCAGATGGCTTAAAAAATCGGCTCTTGGAATTGGAACCGCGCCCATACTGGCCAAATGTTGGGTTGGCACCTGACAATCGATGAGGGTGTAATGGTTTTTTTTGAGCTCGCGCGTGAGATAAATCAAGGCGGTTTTGCTCGCATTATTGGCCTTAGAAAACATGCTTTCGCCACAAAAAACAGTCCCCAAGTCAATGCCGTATAGCCCGCCTACCAATTGACCATCTTGCCAGACTTCAACCGAGTGTGCGTGCCCTTGTTGATGTAGCACATTGTAAACATCCATAAGTCCTTGAGTAATCCAAGTGCCATTTTGCCCAAAACGCTTGACTTTCGCACAAGCCTCTACAACCTCAGAAAAAGCTTTGTTAAATGTGACTTCAAAAGTTTTTTTTCTCAGTACAGCACGCATGCTTTTGGAAATTTTCAGTTGGTCTGGAAAAAGAACCATACGGGGGTCCGGGCTCCACCAAATCAAAAAATCATCGGATTCAAACCATGGAAAGATTCCCTTTTTATAGGCCAACATAACGCGCTCAGGGCGCAAATCTCCGCCTACAGCCACTATGCCTTCAGCAGAGGCTTGCTCAGGTGAAGGAAACAATAATGCATCAGTAAGGCGGTACATCGTAAAGAATGCCTGATTTAGAAGGGCAAATCATCTGGAGCATCCATGTTGACATCGTCAACAGGATCGAATGGGGGCGGTGGGGGCTCGGGTGTACCCGCTTGCTCCATAGATTCAATACGCCATCCTTGAATAGAGTTAAAGAACTTGGTTTCGCCCTGAGGACTTTGCCATTCTCTACCGCGAAGATTGATCCCAATTTTGACTCGCTGTTCCTCTTTGAAGGAATTTAACAAATCACATTTGTCTTGTACAAACTCCAAAAGTAGGTGTTGGGGATATTGTTCTTCCGTGGTAAGGACCAACTCGCGTTTTCGAAAGCCGTTGCTTCCGTATTCCTTGGTTTCATAAATGTGTTTAATTCTTCCTTGAATTTCCATGGTTTTTTTGTCTTATCTGCGCTTCAACAAATCTAATAAATTAGAGGGGATTTTGTTCTTAAAAAATAAATTATATTCGTTAAAAGAAATGAAATTCACAACCTTTTCCTGGAAAGACAACAGCCATTGGCTATTGATTATTACATTGATAGTTATGATGTTTTTCATATTGTGGAACCTATACTTACTTGTACAGCAGACCGAAAACGATGAGCGTCAGCGCATGGAGTTATGGGCACTCGCCCAACAGCAGTTTACCCAAAACATTGATCTCAATGAAGATGTCGATCCCATAATTTTCAATGTGCTGACAAGCGAGAATAACATCCCAATGATAGTTGTTGAAGCCGATGATCGTATTGTCTCATTTAACAACATTGATCCACAGAAAGCCGTCATGCGTGACTCGGCATATCTCAAAAAAACATTGGCCCGTATCAAAAGGGAAAATCCTCCCATTGATATTGTATATGAAAATACAGTCAACCAACGGATGTATTATGGCAATTCTTCATTGCTGAATAAACTGCGTTTTTATCCATTGGCGCTGCTATTGGTTGTATTGATTATGGCCTCACTGTTGGTTGTTTACCTTCGGGCTACACAAACAGCGATTCAAAACAAATTGTGGACCGGCATGGCCAAAGAAACTGCCCACCAAATCGGAACCCCGTTATCGTCACTATTGGGATGGGTATCCTTACTTAAATCCAAAGGGATTGAAGAAGCCAAGCACATGGAAAGTGATTTAAAGCGTTTGGAGACCATCACACACAGGTTTTCTAAAATAGGATCGCTCCCAACCCTTAAAAAAAATGATTTGGTTGGCGCTACCAAAGAAGTTTTTGAATACCTCAGTTTACGAACCCCTAAGGGCATTGAAATGCATTTTTATTCAAAAACACCAAAAAAAGAGATCCTACTTAACAAAGAATTGTACTGCTGGGTGATTGAAAACCTCATCAAAAATAGTATTGATGCTCTCAAAGACAAGGGGGTTATTGAGTTACAAATCACGGAGAAGAGTAGCCACGTAGAAATACGGGTTCAAGACACAGGTCAAGGAATTCCAAAAAATATGCACAAAAAAATCTTTCTTCCTGGCGTTACCACCAAAAAAAGAGGTTGGGGATTGGGACTTTCGCTGTCTAAAAGAATTATTGAAGAATACCACAATGGAAAGATTGGCTTACAAAAAACAGTAAAAAACAAGGGAACTTGCTTTAAAATTGAGCTACCCTATTAAAGCTGTGCTTTGATCTGAGTCACCAAATCTTTAAAGTCCTTGTCAGACATTTTAACTTTGGTTTGAAAAGTCATTTCATGCATTTCATTAAGCGGAATCAGGTGCACGTGCGCGTGCGGTACTTCCAAACCCACTACGGCCATGCCTACTCGCTTACACGGCAAGGCTTTTTCCAAAGCTGCAGCCATACGCTTTGAAAATTGCATAAGCTTGATATAGAGTTCATCGTTTAGGTCAAAAAGTTTATCTACCTCTTTTTTGGGGACACAAAGCACATGGCCCCGAGCGTTGGGGTTGATGTCCAAAAAAGCATAGCAATCATCATCTTCGGCTATGGTGTAAGCAGGTAGGTCTCCTTGAATAATGCGACTAAAAATTGAAGGCATCCTTAACTGTTGATAGAGAGAATTTCGAATTTCAACACTCCGTTGGGAACACTTACTTCCGCAATTTCACCAACTTCTTTTCCTAAAAGACCCTTTCCTATGGGAGAGCTCACGGAAATTTTTCCACTTTTTAAGTCGGCTTCGCTTTCTGCGACCAAAGTGTAGGTCATTTCCATGTTGTTCGCTGTATTTTTGATCTTCACTTTGGAAAGGACATGAACTTTGGATTGATCCAATTGAGATTCGTCAAGAAGTCGCGCCGAGGCCAAAGTTTCTTCGAGTTTCGAAATCTTAAGTTCTAAAAGTCCTTGGGCTTCTTTAGCAGCATCGTATTCTGCGTTTTCACTCAAATCTCCTTTGTCCCTAGCCTCGGCAATGGCTTGTGAGGCTTTGGGTCGCTCAATGTCTTTTAACAGATTGAGTTCGTCACGTAATTTTTTTAAGCCTTCGGCAGTGTAGTAAGAAACTGTACTCATGATTAACGATTTAGAAACAAAAAAATCCCTCATAAAGCGGGATGAATAACAAATATACAAAATTCCTGTTTTTCAGCGTTTTAGTCCTATATTGCTACCTATGAATTGGCGTTTGATTTTTGTGTGTTGTCTGGTTATGGTGGGTTGTGAAGATCAAGCGATTGAGCGCAACCCATACTTACCAAATTATAACTTTGAATTTGAGTTTAATCTGAATCTACCACAATACGACAACCTCCGATTTACAGGTGGCACATATACCATAAGTAGCTTGGGTGTCAAAGGGGTTCATCTTTACAATCTCAACGGCAGTCAAATCATGGCGTGGGAGGCGGCCTGCCCCAACCATAACCCCAGTCAATGTTCGGCCACCATTATTCAGGGCATAGAGGCACAATGCCCATGCGATGATTTTTTATACAGCCTGGCCACAGGCCAACCCCTCACAGAAGGGGCGACCTATGGTTTGGTAAATTATCGAGTACGTCGCAACGGAAACCAAGTGTTGATTTACAACTAAAATCTAACAGTTACTCCCGTTAAGAAATGAAAACCAGCCTGTGGATAATAACCAACACCTTCAATGGTTTGTACAGCGTTGGGGTTGCTCCAGGTGTCATCATAAGTATAGAAATATCCATTTGATACATACGATTCATCCAACACATTATTGAGCAGCAACTGCAGGGTTAAAGATTGGCACCATGATGGAGCAAAGTCATAGGTAATACTTAAATCTTGAGTAAAATATGATGGTAATTTAGAGAGAGCTGCATCTATATTGCCCATATACTGCTCCCCCACATATTTGCTAAACAATGAAACAGAAAAAGCATCACTTGGCGAAAAAATCCACTGACTTGCGCCTACTACATTGGGTGAGTAAGACAAGTTTGTGTTGCCTAGGTTCTGTAATTGCCCATCGCGTTCAAAAACAAAATCTCGGTTTTTATTCTCGCTGAAAGTCAGGTTGGCTTTCCAGCGCAGCTGTGAGCTCAACTGCCAGTCTGCATCCAATTCAAGACCCAGACGGTAGCTACTACCACTGTTTTCTCGAATAGGCGCACCGACCTCATCGACAGACCCAGTAAGTACCAATTGGTCCTTATAGTCCATATAATACACATTGGCACCAAACTTCAGGGTTGCCGACTTGTGACGCCATCCCAGTTCATAGTCGGTCAAGGATTCTGGTACGGGATTGCCGTTTTCAAAATCGGTTCTGTTGGGTTCTCTATGTGCTCTTGCCACAGACAAATAGGCTCGATCTTCTTTGTTAAGGTTATAAGTAAGTCCAAACTTAGGGTTAAAAAAACCATAATTTCTATCAATATTGATAGGTTCAGGGCCCGCTTGCAACCCAGATGCCACATAGTCAACCCAACGGTATTGCAAATCTGTAAATACGACCAAATTATTACCGACTGCATGGGTGAGCTTGCCAAAAATGTTGGTGTCTTTTTTGATACCTTGGTTTTCATAAAATCGATGCCCTGGCATGGCACCCCCCGTTTGATCTGCCCAAACCAACACACCAAAATGATCTCCTACATACTTACTGTGATAGGCACCCAAATCGAGTGTATTACGCCCTTTTTGATAGCGTGTATTAAGGCTGGCCACATAAAAATCGTTGTCCAACCATTTTTGAGTGATATTCTCTGTGGCTTGTGCATTCAAATCAGGCAAATCAAGATAACTTGGTTCTGTTTTTCCGGAAAAACCAACGTTTTGATCATACCAAAGGTCATTGAGTTCCTGGTAGTAGCCACGACCATAGGTGTAGTTTAGCCCCAACCCCATAGACCAATACAAATTGAGCTGTTGATTCCAATGCAGCTGATAATGGTCTTGGTCATAATTATCGACCTGGTCTTCGTAAAAGCCCAACAAATTTCCTTCGTCATCATAGTTCTCACCTGCGGGGTTGTAGGTTCTATTTTCTTTGAGCGTGTTTGGGTCTATACCAAACCATGATTGGTAGGTACGCTCGTGACCACCAAAAGCTAGGGCTTTGAGTTGGGTTTTTCCTTCTTGGTAGACTGCCTGAAGGAAATAAGATTTTAAATCAGAGCTGGCACGGTCGATATAACCGTCTGAGTCAATTTTTGACAACCTACCAGAGAGTTCAAAGCGATTTTCCAAAAGACCCGTAGAGAACTTAAGTGTGTGTTTTTGGGTAGCAAAACTACCAAAACTGTGCGCCATCTGGGCATACGCATCTTTGGAAACCGCATCTGTGGTAATGTTAAGACTGGCACCAAAAGCCCCAGATCCGTTAGTAGAAGTACCCACTCCGCGCTGCAGCTGAAGGCTTTCTACAGAAGAGCTAAAGTCAGGCAAATCGACCCAAAAGGTGCCTTGGGATTCCGAATCGTTGTATGGAATTCCGTTAATGGTCACATTGACTCGGGTGGCATCGGAACCACGAACACGAATACCTGTATAGCCCACTCCAGCGCCCGCATCACTAGTTGTAACAACACCAGGCAGAAAATTGAGCAAAATGGGCAAATCTGCGCCTAGGTTTCGGGAAGCCAAATCTTCTTTGCTTACATCCGAAAATGCCATAGGTGTTTGATCTGTAGCACTCAAAGCAGCCACAGTCACGCCTTTGAGCTGAATCTCTGTCTGCAAACTGTCTTGGGCTTGTTGGGCAAGGAGCAAGCCTGTCCCAAAAAGAAATGATAAAATATAAGTTTTCATTCGTATAAATTTTACGAATAAAAGGGGTTATTATTCTGCTGATTAATAACTTGTTTATCCCTTGGCAGCATTACCTGCCCAGGTTCGTTGGGTATGATCTCAGCCCGTTTGGTTGGGCACCCCTTTGAGATAGTGCAAATATACAAACGACACTTTAAATATGGTGGGCTGGACGTAACAAATCGTTTACGTTTTTTGCAGGATTAAAAGTACGAACGGGCACCTCTACAAACACCGTATTCCAATCGGCCATAGCACCGTTCCAAAGACCCGGATGCTCAAGCGCTTTGACAGCCTTGCCTTGAAGGGATTTTTCAGTGACAAAATAAGCTTTTGTGTCCACAAATTGGGTCAAGTCAAACTTCTTTCCTTTGTAATTGTATACACCACATACGATATCAACTGGGTTAAAATGGGTGCCTTTGTGAAGAGCCTCCATATGTACGGGATTATTTTTGTCCATTTGGGCTTGCTCTACAATCTGTAAACTAGGCTGCCCCGAGTGTATTACCCAAAAAGGACCTCCACCGGGTTCGTTTTCATTGGGTACCATGCCACACACACGAATGGGCCTATTAAGCTTATTAATGACAAATGCCCTTTCTTCTGATTGAGAGAGCTTGGGAATCTCCATTTGTAGTTGGTTCTTTAGAAAATTTTTAGCTTCAATTATCGATGCCCCAGCGTCTAGTTTTTCAAGATGATCAAAAATTTGTTTTTGGATATCAAGCATACATCCTGCCAGCATTTTTTTGTAGTGACCAAACTCTTGGTGTCTACTTTCCACGGGCACATTGTCAATATTGCTTATAAAAACGACATTGGATTCGATTTGGTTCAGGTTTTCGATAAGCGCACCATGGCCACCGGCTCTAAAAATCAAATCTCCATTTTCATCTAAAACAGGCTGATTATGAAGATCTAGAGCTATTGTATCTGTATTAGGATTTTGAAGGGAATAGTCTATTTGGACCGCTATGCCTTGTTGTTGGGCAATGGATTTTTGAAGTCGATTGCCTAAAAGTTTGAAGTCGTCAAGATGTTCTTGACCAATGGTAAAATGCGTTTGAAGGCGGTGGTCTGTGACTGCATAGATCAGTGATGCCCAGAACTGTTCTTCAAACGCAGTTCGCGTGGTATCGGCGTACCGATGAAAAGGCACCAATGCTTTGGGTTTGTGGCCATACTTTTCTAATACCAACCGAATAAAGTGGTAATAAAATGTACTCGAATCAATCTCATCAACAAATGAAGATTTTAACTCTTCCTCAAGTTCATTATAGAAGGGTAATTTTTCTATACCTCCGAGAAATATGCCAAGTTTATAGGTCTTTTTTCTGTTTAAGTAGGCTCTGATGGTTTCTTGGGTGGGATTATATTTTTCTAAAAAATAATACAAGAATTTAAACATCCGAGTGGCCATACCCGAAGCTGGCACAAAACGACTAATACACAATGCATCTTTTTGCTGGTCGTATGTATGGACATAACGTGTACGCTGTTCTTTGTCGAAACGCAGAATACCATCCCCTATTGTTGCAGGACGCGCGATTTGAATGGGCTGGGGTCCGTCAGTCAATCTTTTGACTTGAAGCGCCAGTGTTTCCTCAGAAATTCCAAGTGTTTGAAGCTGATGGGTATGAGGTGTGGTATCAAACATGGGCAAAGTGTTTTTCTATGGCATCGATAGCCATTTTAAAGCGTGTGGCATTTGAACCACTAATGATTGTGTGTGGTTTTTTATGGTCAATAAGACTTTGTTGGAAACGTGCAAACATAGCGTTCCGATCATTGGGTCTGTCTCGCAAATCATCGGCTACCCATGGGATATCTGTATTCATCAACATATAGAGGTCATACTCGTTTTTTTGGACATACTCACGAATGACTGGAGGGCAATATCCATCAAAATAGATTTCAGAGTAGGTTTGGGTGACCAACAAATCCGTATCGCAAAACAAGATGTTGTGGGCTAGTGCCGCAAGTCGGTTTTCACTTTCCATTTGACCATAGGCAATCGGTATCAAATCTTCGACCGTGCAAATGGCTTGTTCTTGGTCCCACTTTTTTTGAAGATAGGTACGAGCATATTCTGGCACCCACTGGGTGTTGTAGTGTTGTGCGAGTTTTTGAGCCAATGTAGACTTACCCGTAGATTCAGGACCATACAGAACCACCTTTAGGCAGCGGGTGTCGGCTTGTGCAAGGCTTTTTTCCATGCGATGTATCCAAATACAGCTACAAAGGTAAAGATTAGGTATTGAAAGGAAGTAAAAGTAAAACCTTTAATGAGGTACAAAGGCACAGAAATTACATCACCTACAATCCAAAAAATCCAGTTTTCTATTTTTCTTCGTGCCATCAACCACATCCCAGCGAAGAAAATAGCGGTAGTAAGTGTATCGATAAGGGCTGTTGTGGTGCCCCATTTGTCAAACCAAACATAAACTGCATACACAAATACTAGGCTGCCGATCAGTAACGCAGCAAGCCATCGCCGCTCATTGTGGGTCATTCGCCCAATGGGTGTGGGGTTTTGGTGTGCATCGCGACGTGTCCATATATACCACCCATAGACCGACATCATAAAATAGTAGCCATTGATAAGCATATCACCCAAAAGTGCCCACTGAAACAATAGGTACACATAGATAGCCGTTGAAATCATACCAGTGGGAAAAACCGCGATATGATTTTGTTTGGCACACCAAACGCTAACCAATCCAAGGGTCGCCGCAATGATCTCCAAAGTCACATCCCAAGCCGCATAATCGGCATATTGCCCAAAAAGAAAATCAAAAATTTGGGACATACTGGCTTCTATCAGAATTAAACATTTTCATGTGTAGCACCACGCCGGAATGTGATTCAAAAGCAGCTTTGATTTCTTGCGTTAGAAAGGGCATTAGTGCGTCATAATCTCCATAAATTTGTGTACTCAGAGGGGTTTCCTTTATGACAAAATCACTAGAACGCAATCGCATAATAAACGCTTTGATAGCTGGTGCATAGTCACTTGCAAGTGGGGTGAGTGTGAGTTCTATTGAGATATTCATGTCGATTTTTTTTGAGTCAATACACAACTATGTTCGGGCCAATGTAAAGGATAACAATCATAAAATGCGTCTCCACAAGTGGCGAGCCATTTCTTGTTAGAATCTATAGAAATGGCTATGTCAGACCTAAAACTCACCCCTGGAATAGAAAGTGCTTTGTATGTAGCCTCTTTGGCACACCACAATGTGGTAAGGTCTGCAAGGCTTTCAGTAGGAACTTCATCAATAGGATTGACAAACTTATGGGCAATGCGTTGAATTTTAGAACGGTGCTCCTCAATGTCTAGACCCACTTGGCTTTTGCTCAATGCGATGCCAGCATAGCTTTTGGCATGAGAAATAGATATGTGAACCCCCGTTTTCAAAAGGGGTTTGCCATTTTCGTTATAATACAACTGGCTTAGCGGTATATCGGCGCGTTGTAGCAAACAGCGTACGGCCAAAAAAGCTTTCCGATGGTGTGAGGCGCGTAGTGATTGCCATTTGGAATGGCAAGAAGTTGTCAACTGAACTTGTTGTTCTAAATAGGCTTCTGACTCCGATATTTCCCATACCCACAAATCAGTTTGTGCATTGATTTTCAATTGTTTGTAAATGGGCATGGGTATTCGTAAATTTGTCAAAAATTGTAGAAAAACAAATATACGACTATGGCAACAAAAACGCTCCCTTACAAAGTCAAAGACATCGCGCTTGCTGACTGGGGCCGGAAAGAAATTCAACTGGCTGAAGCTGAAATGCCTGGCCTTATGGCACTACGTGCCGAATACAAAAATGCCCAACCCCTCGCTGGAGCGCGGATTGCGGGTTGTTTGCACATGACCATACAGACTGCTGTGCTTATCGAAACCCTAGTTGATCTTGGTGCAGAGGTAACATGGAGTTCATGTAACATATTCTCTACCCAAGACCACGCCGCCGCTGCCATCGCCGCCGCCGGAATACCCGTGTTTGCTTGGAAGGGAATGAACGAAGAGGAATTTGACTGGTGTATCGAACAGACCCTGTTTTTTGGAGAAGACCAAAAGCCTCTCAATATGATCCTCGATGACGGAGGTGACCTGACCAATATGGTACTCGACAAATATCCCGAGTTGGTACAAGGTATCAAAGGTCTGTCGGAAGAAACTACTACGGGGGTTCATCGACTCTATGACCGAATGAAAAATGGCACCTTGCCTTTGCCGGCCATCAACGTAAATGACTCTGTAACAAAATCGAAATTTGATAACAAATATGGTTGTCAAGAAAGTGCCGTGGATGCGGTACGTCGTGCGACTGATGTCATGATGGCTGGAAAACGCGTCGTGGTAGCGGGCTATGGAGATGTGGGCAAAGGAACCGCGGCTTCGTTCAGAGGTGCTGGAGCCATCGTCACCGTGACCGAGATTGACCCCATCTGTGCCTTACAAGCCGCTATGGACGGATACGAAGTCAAACGTTTGGACACAGTGGTGGGCAATGCCGACATCGTGGTTACTGCTACTGGTAATAAAGACATTGTCGCCGAGCGTCATTTTCGTGCGATGAAAGACAAAACCATCGTGTGTAACATCGGACACTTTGACAACGAAATCGATATGGCGTGGCTCAACGGCAGCTATGGTCACACCAAAGAAGAGATCAAACCTCAAGTGGATCTCTACAACGTAGAAGGGAATGACATCATTGTCTTGGCTGAGGGCCGTTTGGTCAACTTGGGCTGTGCAACGGGTCATCCGAGTTTTGTGATGAGCAATTCGTTTACCAACCAAACTTTGGCACAGATCGAATTGTGGAAACACAGTGATCGCTATGAAAACAAAGTCTATATGTTGCCCAAACATCTGGACGAAAAAGTAGCGCGCTTACACCTAGAAAAACTCGGGGTGGAACTCGAAAACCTAGACCAAGAGCAAGCCGATTATATAGGTGTAAAAGTACAAGGCCCTTATAAGCCAGAGTACTACAGGTATTAGTTTATCACAACATTATATTGTATTCAACAAAAAACCCCGCCATTGGCGGGGTTTTTACTTAAAGCGGTTTTTAAAATTAGATTTTATACATTTGGATTATGAGTAGCTACGATTTTACGGCTTATATAGAAAAAGATCCTGAAACAGGGATGTATTTTGGCTCTGTACCTCATCTCCAAGGTGCCCATACCCAAGGAAAAACATTGGACGAATTGCACAACAACCTACAAGAAGTCATTTCTCTATGCCTTGAGGAGCTTTCAGCGGAAGAAAAAGAAGCACTACGCTTCGACTTTGTTGGTACGCAGAAAGTTTCTATCAACGTATGAGCAGACTTCCTATCATCGATGCCAAGCGTTTTGAAAAACTTCTTATTGATTTAGGGTTTCATATAATTCGTCAAAAGGGAAGTCATGTTTTTTACAAACATCCCGATGGAAGATACACTACCCTTCCACACCACAAAGGACGAGATTTGAGCAGACCGTTGATCAGAGCAGTCTTAAAAGAAATTAAATTAGATATAGAGAATTACAAAAAACTTTTGATCAAAAAATAAGTGGCTTTCATTTTTGTGATTTTACAAAAGACATAAACAAAAAACCCCGCTATTGGCGGGGTTTTAATTGGTAAACCGTTTGGTGTCTTAAGCCGTAGGCTCTATGGATACATAAGAACGGTTGTTCTTCTTTTTGGTAAAGCGTACGACCCCATCTACTTGTGCGTGAAGGGTGTGGTCTTTGCCAAGATATACATTTTCGCCAGGGTGGTGTTGTGTACCGCGTTGGCGTACAATGATGTTACCAGCAACAGCAGGTTGCCCACCATAAATCTTTACGCCCAGGCGTTTCGATTCTGATTCTCTTCCGTTTTTGGAGCTACCTACTCCTTTTTTGTGTGCCATGGTATGTTATTTTAGGCGGTCAAAGCCGCGATTAATTCTGCTTTTTTCATACTAGTGTATCCCGAAATACCTGCCTCTTTGGCCAATGCCTTGAGTTCTGCCACGGTTTTCTTGGCAAAATCATCAGAGCCAGCCTTGGCTGGAGCTGCTTTTTTGGCAGCGGGCTTGGCGGTTTCTTTAGAAGCTGTGGTTTTGGTTGCCTTTTTGGCGGCCTTGCCTACAGACTCTACATGGATTTCGGTAAGGGCTTGGCGATGTCCGTTTTTGACACGGTATCCCTTGCGACGTTTTTTCTTAAAGACAATTACTTTGTCGTCTTTGAGGTGCTGGACCACTTTGGCTTCTACAGAAGCATTGGCGATAGCGGGGGCGCCTACGGTTACGTTTTTGCCATCATCCATCAACAACACATTGTCAAAAGAAACTTTTGACCCTGCTTTGGCGTCGAGACGATGCACGTATACCTTCTGGTCTTTCGCAACTTTAAATTGCTGCCCGGCTATTTCTACGATTGCATACATTGTTATATCATTTAGCTTAAAGCGGCTGCAAATATACAATTATTGCTTCATAAGAAACAAGGGTTTTTACAGCCTGTAACAATTGTTTTTATGTGTCGTTAATTATATTCAAACATTTTTGTAACTTTTGCGTTCATTTTTTTTAAAAAATCTAATCCATGAAACAACTCATTATAGGCCTCTTTTTATTGGCCAGTCCAATACTGTCAGCACAGTCCGTTTCTTACGAAGAATATGAACTGGCGAACGGGCTACACGTGATTTTGCATCAAGACAATTCCGCTCCAGTGGTCACCACTTCAGTGATGTACCATGTAGGTGCCAAAGATGAGCAACCCGACCGAACCGGTTTTGCGCACTTTTTTGAGCATTTGCTGTTCGAAGGCACAGAAAATATTGAAAAAGGCGCGTGGTTTTCTATCGTAACCGAAAACGGAGGCACGAACAACGCCAACACTACGGATGATCGCACCTATTATTACGAGGTATTTCCCTCCAACAGCTTGGAATTGGGGCTTTGGATGGAGGCAGAGCGCATGTTACACCCAGTAATCAACCAAGACGGTGTGGATACCCAAAATGAAGTAGTCAAAGAAGAAAAAAGACTCCGCGTTGACAACCAACCCTACGGAAAGTTTTTGGAAAATGTCAAAAAACACTTGTTTACCAAACACCCTTATCGCTGGACGACCATAGGCGAAATGGAGCACCTTGACGCGGCTACTTTGGATGAATTTTTGGCATTTAATAAAAAATTCTATGTTCCCAACAATGCCGTATTGGTCGTTGCTGGAGACATCGATATCCCAACCACCAAAAAAATGGTTGAGGATTATTTTGAATCCATTCCTAGAGGGGCAGACATAGATAGAAACCTACCCATGGAAGATCCCATAACCACCGCAATCGAGGCCAAAGCCTACGACCCAAACATTCAGATTCCTGCGGTTGTGACTGCCTACAGGACCCCCTCTTTCAAATCAAGAGATTCAAGAGTACTCGATATGATTTCTACCTATTTGAGTGACGGTCCTAGCTCTAAGCTGTATAAAAAATTGGTTGACGACAAAAAGATGGCGCTGCAAACAGGCGCTTTCAACATTTCACAAGAAGACTATAGTATGTATGTAGTGTTTGGATTGCCACAAGGTGACAACAAACTCGAAGACTTGGTAAGCGAAATGGATGAAGAAATTGTAAAAATCCAAAAAGACCTCATCTCAGAAAGAGATTATCAGAAAATCTTAAACAAGTTTGAAAACGGTTTTGTCAATGCCAATGCCTCTGTTGAAGGGATAGCCAACTCTTTGGCGCGCTATCACATGCTCTATGGCGATACCAGCCTGATTAACAATGAGATCGATATTTACCGCTCCATTACAAGAGAGGAAATCCGAGACGTGGCCAACCAATACCTCAACCCCAATCAGCGATTGGTACTCGAATATTTACCAGAATCCAAAGAAAACTAGCAAATGAAAACCTTATATATTTCTATTGTAGCCCTATTTGTTGGGCTATCCACAACCGCACAGATCGACAGAAGTCAACAGCCTACCCCTGGCCCTGCACCTATTATCCAATTGGGTGAGCCGGTGAAGTTCACTTTAAAAAACGGTCTAACCGTTATGATAGTCGAAAACAACAAATTGCCGCGTGTGGCGGCGAGCCTAAATATTGACAACCCACCCATTTCTGAAGGGGATAAAGCAGGTGTGGCTCAGCTCACTGCGGCTCTGCTGGGAAAGGGTTCGATGAACCAAGATAAAGACAGCTTTAATGAAGAAGTTGATTTTATGGGTGCGAACATAAGTTTCGGATCTCAAAGCGCGAATGCAAGTAGCCTAAGTCGTTATTTTGGGCGGGTTCTCGAAATGATGGCTGATGCTGCGCTTCATCCCAACTTTACTGAGGAGGAATTTATCAAAGACCGTGATATTCTCCTAGATGGTATAAAATCGGGTGAAAAAAGTGTTACTGAAGCTGCCAGACGGGTAGAAAATGTTTTGGCTTATGGTATCGGTCACCCGTATGGAGAATATGTTTCCAAAGAGAGTGTGGAGCGTGTAACATTGGCAGACGTTAAACAATACTACGAAGCCAACTTTCATCCGAACAATGCCTACTTGGTCATCGTGGGTGATGTCAATCCAAAAGCTGTCAAAAAACAAGTCAAAAAGCTTTTTGGAGATTGGAAAGCAGGGCCTGATAAGGTCGCTAACATCCCCATGGTTCAGAATGCGGCAGGTACCCAAATTGAGTTTGTGGAAATGCCCAATGCGGTCCAGACCGAGGTAACCGTCCAAAACACCGTAAATCTTGAGAAAAAACACCCTGACTATTTCCCGTTGTTATTGGCAAACGCCATTTTGGGTGGCGGCGGAGAAGCCCGACTGTTCCTAAACCTTCGCGAAGACAAAGGGTACACCTACGGTTCGTACTCCCGCATGGGAAACAACAAGTATACAGACACCCGATTCAGAGCAACTGCCAGCGTACGCAATGCAGTAGCTGACAGTTCGGTAGTAGAGATACTTAAGGAAATTGATTTGATTCGGACTGAATTGGTCAGTGATGAGGAATTGAGTCGTGCCAAAGCAAAATATATTGGCAATTTTGTGAGAGCTGTAGAAAGACCTTCAACGATTGCAGGATATGCTTTGGACATCGAAACAGAAGGTTTGGATAAGGACTTCTACACCAACTATCTGTCTAGTATCAATGCAGTCACACGAGAGGACATACAGCGGGTCGCTCAAAAATACTTTTTGGTTGATCAGGCACGTGTGGTTGTTACTGGAAAAGCAACAGAGGTCTTGGAAAATTTAGAAAAGGTGCGTTTTAAGGGTCAAACACTCCCAGTCAATTATTATGACAAGTATGGCAACAGCACCCCACGCCCTGCAGCCTTTGAACTGCCAGATGGGGTAAGTGCAAATTCTATCTTACAAAGTTATATCGATGCCATTGGAGGGCAAGAGCTCATTGAGGGAATTAGTAGCCTCTCCATGGCCTATCAAGGAAATATAATGGGCAATACCATTGAAGCTAAAACCATTTCTACTTCCGACGATCAGACCCAAGTAATCTCCATGGGTGGAAATGTGATGGCGACCGTGTATGTGGGTGAAGAAGAAGCCTATATTGAGCAAATGGGCAATAAGATGGATATGCCTGCTGAGATGGCAACCGATATTCGCGGTAGTATGGGTGTTGTTCCTGAACTGCGTTTTATGGATGGTGAAGACCTTGAGGTTACTGGTATTGATGAAGTTGATGGCGAAAAAGCCTATGCAGTCACTAAAAAAGGAACTTCTTCAACATCGATCACTTACTACAGTGTAGACACAGGCTTGAAGCTTAGACAAGTAACCACCTCTGAAATGATGGGACAAACCCAAACCCAAGAACAAAACTTTGGTAGCTACAAATCTTATGGTGGGTTGAGCCTCCCTACAGTTACCTCTATCCCTCTTGGTCCACAAACCATTGAGGCAACCCTCATGGCGGTTGAGATTAACGGAAAAGTTGTAGCGTCGGAATAGAAGTATTGTTTTTGTACTGTAAAAGGGCGGCTTTCAGGCCGCTCTTTTTTTATGAGACAAATACACCCCTACAAGAATTACGGCTGTAGCCATAATCTGTAACATAGAAATACGTTCGCCATCAGCCACTCCCCAAAAAAGTGCTACGATGGGCAATGTATATGTCACAGATGAAGCAAAAACCGCTGAAGAAAACTTGACAAACTGATTGAAGAGATATTTGGCAATTGCGCTACCCAAAATAGCCAAAACAGCAACATACACTAGAGATGTGTGCACCTTTGGGTCAGTGAGTAGTTTCCCATCGAAAAAACCTGAAGGTAATAATATGAATAGCGCCAAGGGCGCCATCATCACAAAGTTTCCAAGTGTGATGGCCATGGCGCCTACTTGTTGTAAATGAATTTTGATAAAGTGAATATTGGTAGCATAGCAGGCCGATGCACAAAGAATCAGCAACGCATACCCCATGCGAAAATCGGGGTTTAATTGTATGCCTCCCCATATCAATCCTGCAGAACCCAAAAGACCCAAAGCCACACCCCAGTACTGCTTGCGCAACACACTCACGCCGAAAAAAACAACCCCTATCACAACCGTCAATAGCGGGGTCAGGGCATTTAATATAGCCGCAATAGCCGAGTCTATATGTTGTTGGGCAAAGGCAAAAAAGAATGCAGGAAAAAAGGTGCCTACATAGGCAGTAATGGCAAGCCATTTCCATTGATAGCGCGACAAGTTTCGTAACGACTTATAACCAAAAGGCAACAGAGATATCGTGGTAATCAGCAAGCGCAAACTACCCAATTGGAGTGGTGTAAGACTTTCCAAGCCTTTTTTTATAAGAATATAGGAACTGCCCCATACCAATGAAAGGATGGCCAAATACAACCATTTATTTTGTGGCAACTGCAATTATTAAAATTTTCACAAAGGTGACTATTTTCAATCAACTCACCACAATTATTCCTAAATTTGGTCACAAATAAGACGTTATGAAATCTTCAATACTCGCAGTCATTATTTCTATATTTATATGCGGGTGCAGCCAGCAGCCCAAACCTGAAATTAAGGTGGTTGAATCCAAAACCCAAGTCAGTATGGTTTCAGAAAACTTGGCAGTAGCTACGTTTTTGATTTCTGGAATGACCTGTAAAATGGGTTGTGCAGCCACCATAGAAAAAAACCTAAACAAACTTGAAGGTGTCCAAAAAGCAGCG